>JANINR010000119.1 GCA_024508915.1 Lysobacteraceae bacterium
GCCGCGCCCTTGTCCTCGACGAGCGCGCCCGGATATGCGTCCGCGATGGCGGTCGCCTCAGCGCGGATCCCGGCGAGTGCGGCGGGCGGCGACGGGGCCGGCCGCAACAGCGCGCCACTGCGCAACTCGAGTCCGTGCAGGCCGGCGGCCGGCATCCGCAACGGCGCGAACAGCCGGTCGAGGCCCGCCAGCGGACGCCCGCTCACGAGCGCCACCGCGCCGTCGAGGCGATCGGACAGGCGCGACAGCACGGACGGCAGGCGGCGCGGCAGGCGCACGGCGTCCGGCGCGTCGGCGAAGTCGAGCAGGCAGCCGTCCACGTCGAGGAACAGCGCCCAGTCGTCGGCCGGCGACGGCGGCCGCGTGCGTTTGCGGAGGCTCGCTGGCATCCGCGCATTGTCGCGAATGCGGCGTCAGCGCCCCTTCACGCCGCGCATGCGGCGTCGATCGATGGCGCGTGCGTCAGCGTGGCGTCGCGGCGAGCCGGTGCATCAGGATCGCGGCGCGCCGCGCCTGGTGCACGATCGAGGCGAGGTCGGCGCTTTCGCCTTCGGCATGGCTGCCGGAGCCGGCGATGCCCATGCCGACGAGACCGTCGGTGTCCGCCGCGACGAAGGAGATGTCGCCCGCGCCGCGCCCGAGCGGATCGAGTTCGCCCATCGCCGGCAGGCCGAGGTCGCGGTTGATCGTGTTGAGCATCGAGAGCAGCGCGCGGTTGCCGGCGGTCGGCGCCATCGGCGGGTAGTTCTCGTCGATCTGCAGCGTGGCCGTGGTGCGCGGCAGGTGGCGGGCGACGATGGCCTGCATCTTCGCGGCCACGCGCCGCGTCTGCCCTGCACTCAGCGTGCGGAAGTCGCCGCGCGCCAGCGCCGTGGGCGGCACGATGTTGTCCTTGCCGCTGGCCTGGGCACGCGTCTTCGTGGCGTCGAACGCGGCCTCCTGCCCACCGGCGGCGATGCCGACGTTGAAGGTCAGGTCGGGTTCGGGCAGTTCGGAGCGGAACGCGGCGAGGATGCGCGCCAGCTCGAAGATCGCGCCGTCCCCCATCGAGTCGGAGAAGATGCCCGAACTGTGCCCGGTCTCGCCCTGCACCGTCAGCGTCCAGGTGTTGGACGAGCGGCGCGCGACCGCGCCCATCTCGCGCCCGTCCTCGTGCGAGAGGTTCTCGAAGTCGAGCGCCACGTCCGCGCGCTTCCCCGCGGCGACCAGGTCGGCGCGCGCGATGGACACCGGACTGCCGACGTCTTCCTCGTCGCCGGTGAGCACCACCTCGATGTCCGCATCCGCGAGCGCGCCCGCGGCGCGCATCGCGCGCAGCGCGGCGATCATCACAGCGACGCCGCCCTTGTCGTCGCCGACGCCGGGGCCGATGCCGCGCATGCCCTCGCGCCGGAAACCCTTGAAGGGACTGTCCGCCTCGAACACCGTGTCGAGGTGGCCGATGAGCAGGATGCGCCGGCCCTTGCCGCTTCCGGGGTGGCGGGCGAGCAGGTGGCCGGCGCGGCCCGCCTGCGGCATCGGCTTCCACTCGACCTGGAAGCCGAGGGCCTCGAATTCGGGCGCGAGGAGCCGGGACACCGCTTCGACGCCGGCGAAATCGTAGGTGCCGCTGCCCTGGTCGACGAGCCGCGCGAGCAGCGAGATCGCGTCCTCGTGCCCGGCCGCGACGGCGTCGCTGATGCGCTGTTCCGCCGCCGAAAGGCCCTGCGCGGCGGCCGGATCCGCGACCGCGGCCTCCGCGGCGGTCGCGGCGCCCGCGGGGAGCAGCGGCAGGAGGAGGGCCAACGCCGCGACCTGCGCGGCCTTGCTGAATCGACGTGCCATTCGAAGGTCTCCCCGGGACGAGCGCCGACCATAGCGCAGCCCCGTCCGGCCCGCCCGCCCGGGGCGTCGCGTCGTTGACTTGAATCACGGCCCGGAAACCGCATTTCGGGGACATTGGCCACGCAGTGGCCCCGTTTCCCGAGGATTCCCCATGCGCATGGACAAGCTCACGTCGCGTTTCCAGCAGGCCCTGGCGGACGCGCAGTCGCTCGCCGCGGGCCGCGACCACAACTTCATCGAGCCGGCGCACCTGCTGGTCGCGCTGCTGGACCAGCAGGGCGGCGGCACGCGCCCGCTGCTGGCGCAGGCCGGCGTCAACGTGCCGCTGCTGCGCGAGCGCCTCGGCGAGATCCTCGAGCGCCTGCCGAAGGTCTCGGGGCAGGCGGGCAACCTCTCGGTCGGCAACGACCTGGCGCGCCTGCTCAACGTGACCGACAAGCTCGCGCAGCAGCGCGGCGACGCCTACATCGCCAGCGAGCTGTTCCTGCTCGCCGCCCTGGAGGACGGCGGCGAGGCCGGCCGGGCGCTGAAGGCTGCGGGCGCGTCCAAGCAGGCGCTGGAGGCCGCCGTCGACGCGATGCGCGGCGGCGAGAAGGTGCAGGACGAGAACGCCGAGGAGGCGCGCCAGGCGCTGGAGAAGTACACGATCGATCTCACCGCGCGCGCCGAGTCCGGCAAGCTCGACCCCGTGGTCGGGCGCGACGAGGAAATCCGCCGGACCATCCAGGTGCTGCAGCGGCGGACCAAGAACAATCCGGTGCTGATCGGCGAACCCGGCGTCGGCAAGACCGCGATCGTGGAAGGCCTGGCCCAGCGCATCGTCAACGACGAGGTGCCCGAGGGCATCCGCGGCAAGCGCCTGCTGTCGCTGGACATGGGCGCGCTGATCGCCGGCGCCAAGTTCCGCGGCGAGTTCGAGGAACGGCTGAAGGCGGTGCTCAACGACCTCGCGAAGAACGAGGGCCGCATCATCCTGTTCATCGACGAGCTGCACACCATGGTCGGCGCCGGCAAGGCCGAGGGCGCGATGGACGCCGGCAACATGCTCAAGCCCGCGCTCGCGCGCGGCGAGCTGCACTGCATCGGCGCGACCACGCTCGACGAGTACCGCAAGTACATCGAGAAGGACGCGGCGCTGGAGCGGCGCTTCCAGAAAGTGTTCGTGGGCGAGCCGTCGGTGGAGGACACCATCGCGATCCTTCGCGGGCTGAAGGAACGCTATGCGGTGCACCACGGCGTGGAGATCACCGACCCGGCGATCGTCGCCGCGGCGACCCTGTCCAACCGCTACATCAGCGACCGCCAGCTGCCCGACAAGGCCATCGACCTCATGGACGAGGCCGCATCGCGGATCCGCATGGAGATCGACTCGAAGCCCGAGGAGATGGACCGCAAGGAGCGGCGCCTGATCCAGCTCAAGATCCAGCGCGAGGCGCTGAAGAAGGAGAAGGACCCGGAATCGAAGAAGCGCCTCGCCGACCTCGAGGCGCAGATCGACGCCCTCGAGCGCGAATACACCGACCTCGAGGAGGTCTGGAAGGCCGAGAAGGCGACCCTGCAGGGCGCGACCAAGGTCAAGGAGCAGCTCGAGCAGGCGCGCCTCGACCTCGAGGCGGCGCAGCGCCGGCAGGACTACGCGCGCATGAGCGAGATCCAGTACGGGCGCATCCCGGAGCTGGAGAAGGAACTCAAGGCGGCGCAGGAAGCCGAGACCAGGGGCTTCACGCTGCTGCAGGACAAGGTCACCGCCGAGGAGATCGCGCAGGTGGTCTCGCGCTGGACCGGCATCCCGGTCGCCAAGATGCTCGAGGGCGAGCGCGAGAAGCTGCTGCAGATGGAGGCGCAGCTGCACACGCGCGTCGTCGGCCAGGAGGAGGCGATCAAGGTGGTGTCGGATGCGGTCCGGCGTTCGCGCGCGGGGCTTTCCGATCCGAACCGGCCGAGCGGTTCGTTCCTGTTCCTCGGCCCGACCGGCGTCGGCAAGACCGAGCTGACCAAGGCGCTCGCCGAGTTCCTGTTCGACAGCAGCGACGCGATGGTGCGCATCGACATGAGCGAGTTCATGGAGAAGCACTCCGTGGCGCGGCTCATCGGCGCGCCCCCGGGCTACGTCGGCTACGAGGAGGGCGGCTACCTCACCGAGGCGGTGCGCCGCCGCCCGTACAGCGTGATCCTGCTCGACGAGGTCGAGAAGGCGCATCCCGACGTGTTCAACATCCTGCTGCAGGTGCTGGACGACGGGCGCCTGACGGACGGGCAGGGGCGCACGGTCGACTTCCGCAACACCGTGATCGTGATGACCTCGAACCTGGGCTCGCACCAGATCCAGGAGCTCGCCGGCGACGATTCGCCCGAGGCCTACCTGCAGATGAAGTCGGCGGTGATGGGCGTCGTGCAGGCGCACTTCCGCCCGGAATTCATCAACCGCCTCGACGACATCGTGGTGTTCCACCCGCTCGACAAGGCGCAGATCCGCGAGATCGCGAAGATCCAGCTGCGCGGGCTGGAAAAGCGGCTGGCCGAGCGCGGCATCGCCCTGCGGATGTCGGACGAAGCCTACGCACTGCTCGGCAACGTCGGCTTCGATCCGGTGTACGGCGCGCGGCCGCTGAAGCGCGCGATCCAGGCGCAGCTCGAGAACCCGCTGGCGCAGAAGATCCTCGCCGGCGAGTTCGGCAGCGGCGACACCGTCCGCGTCGATGCCGCAGGCGGCAAGCTCGTGTTCGCGCGGGACTAGGCCTGCGTGCGCGCCGGCCGGTACGGCGGTGTCGCCATCACCATCTCGGCCAGCGAGTACGCCAGTTCGCGTTCCGCCAGCACCGCCGCGTCCGCGCCGTGCTGCAGCAGGTGCCGCACCTGGTTCTCGCTGTGCGCGCGCGCCAGCACGGTGATGGCGGGGTTGAGGACCTTGAGCCGCTCGATCGTCTCGCCCGCCTCCAGCGCCTGCGGGATGGCGAAGACCGCAAGCTTCGCCCGCTCGGGCGCGGCCTCGAGCATCACCCGCCGGCTGGCGGCGTTGCCGCGCACCGCCGGCAGGCCCTGCGCCCGCGCCTGTTCGACCAGGTCGGCATCGTCCTCGATCACCACGATCGGCACGCCGCGCTCGTGCAGCAGGTGGGCGAGCTGCGAGCCGACGCGGCCGTAGCCGACCACGATCGCGTGGTTCTCGATGTCCATCGGCACGACGTCCGGCTCGGGAGCGGCGTTCGCCGCGATCCTTGCGTCCTCGCGCGCCTGCCAGCGGTCCAGCACCATGAACAGGATCGGGTTGAGCATGATCGAGATCAGCGCGCCGGCCAGTACCAGGCTATGCCCGTCCTTCGGCAGGATCCCCAGCGTCAGGCCGAGCCCGGCGATGATGAAGGCGAATTCGCCGATCTGCGCGAGGCTGGTGGAAATCGTCAGCGCCGTCGCGTTCGGATGGCCGAAGGCGCGCACGATCCCGTAGGCCGCGGCCGACTTGCCGACCACGATGATCAGCGTCGTCGCCAGCACCTGCCAGGGATGCTGCACGAGGATGCCCGGGTCGAACAGCATGCCGACGGACACGAAGAACAGCACGGCGAACGCGTCGCGCATCGGCAGCGAATCCTGTGCCGCCTGGTGGCTGAATTCGGACTCGTTGAGCAGCATGCCGGCGAAGAACGCGCCGAGCGCGAAGGACACGCCGAACAGCTCCGCCGATCCGAACGCGACGCCCATCGCGATCGCCAGCACCGCGAGGGTGAACAGCTCGCGCGAACCGGTGCCGGCGACGCGCTCGAGGACCCAGGGGATCGCGCGACGCCCGACGATGAGCATGAAGGCCACGAACGCGGCGACCTTGCCGAAGGTGATCGCCAGCGCCTTCGCGATGCCCGCGGCGCCGACCGATTCGGCGCCGCCGCCGGTGCCGCCGAGCGCGCCGGCCAGGGCCGGGATCAGCACCAGCGCGACGACGCACGCCAGGTCCTCCACGATGAGCCAGCCCACCGCGATCTTGCCGCGGCGCGTGTCGAGCAGGCGCCGCTCCTCCATCGCGCGAAGCAGCACGACGGTGCTGGCCGTCGCCAGCGAGAAGCCGAACACGATGCCTTCGATGTGGGTCCAGCCCAGGAGTTCCGCCAGCCCCCAGCCGAGCAGGGTGGCGACGGCGATCTGCGCGACCGCGCCGGGGATCGCGATGTTCTTCACCGACATCAGGTCGCGCAGCGAGAAATGCAGGCCCACGCCGAACATCAGCAGGATCACGCCGATCTCGGCCAGCTGCGGGGCGATCTGCGCGTCGCCGACGAAGCCGGGCGTGAACGGCCCTGCCAGCACGCCGGCCAGCAGGTAGCCCACCAGCGGCGACAGCCGCAGGCGGTTGGCGAGCGCACCCAGCGCGAAGGCGAGCACGAAGCCGAACACGAGCATGGCGATCAGCGAGGTGTGATGCGGCATCGGCGTTCCGGCGGGGGGATGGCGCAGTGTCGCCGCTACCGCCGTCCGCGCGCAAACCCGAACAGCCCGGCGAGCGGATGGCCGCGCCGTTCCGCCAGCGCCCGCAGCAGCGGCGCCGCGGCCTGGGCGTAGGTGATGCCGTTGCCCCCGTACGCCATCGCGAACAGCACGCGCGGGCCGAAGCGGGGATGCGGGCCGAACCAGGGCAATCCGTCCGCGGTCTCGGCGAAGGTTCCGCCCCAGGCGAACGCCGGTTGCAGCGGCACCTGCGGGAACAGCGCGCGGATCTTCCCAAGCAGGTGCTCGGTCTTCCGCGCGACCCGCCGGTCGCGCCTTGCCGGGATGTCCACGGCGTCGTCCGCGCCCCCGGCGACGACGCGGCGGTCGGCCGTCGTCCGCAGGTACAGGTAGGGACGCGCGGTTTCCCAGAACAGGGTGCGCGAGAGCGGGCCGAGGACGTCGGCGGCCACGGGTTCCGACACGAACGCGTAGCTGCTCCGGTTGCGCGCCACCCGTCGCGGCAGCCAGGCCTGCGCCTCGTAGCCCGCCGCCACGACGACGTGCCGGGCGCGCACGCGCAGGCCGTTGCTTGTGGTGAGCAACACGTCGCGGGAACGCGGTTCGACGGCGGCGATGGCGGTCCGGTCGTGGATGCGCGCCCCGGCGTCGCGCAGGCGTTCCAGCAGTCCCCAGGCCGCGCGGTACGGGTCCATGCGCGCCGCGACCTTGTTGAGGATCGCGCCGGGCGCGTCGATGCCGTAGCGCGCCCGCACGTCGCCGGCGCCGAGCCAGTGCACCGGGAAGCCGTGGCGGGCGCGCAGCGTGCATTCGGCGTGCAACGACGCGGCGTCACGCTCGCGGCTGGCGTACTGCACGCTGTCCGCGCCGGAGAAGTCGACGCCGCGCAGGCCGCGCAGCGTCGCGCGCAACGCGGGGATCGCGTCCAGGCAGGCGCGATAGGCCAGGACCGCCGCCCCCTCCCCGTATCGGCGGGCGAGGGCGCGCATCGGCGTGTCGATCTCGTACTGGAGCAGCGCAGTGCTCGCGGACGTGCTGCCCCAGGCGGCCTCGCGCCGGTCGAGCACGGCGACATCGTGGCCGTGCGCCGCGAACTCGCGGGCGACCAGGGCGCCGGTGATCCCGGCTCCGATCACCGCGACGTCGCAGCGCAGGTCCGCCTCGAGCGGCGGGAAGGCGCCGGGCAGCCCGTTGCGTACCGTCCACCACGGATAACCGCTCTCGAGGTCCATGCTCCCACGCTAGCGGGACGCGGTCGCGGGGCGGTGAAGCCGCCGCCGGCCGGTACAATGGCCGGATGATTTCCTTCCGCAATTTCGCCCTCCGTCGGGGCGAACGCCTCCTGCTGTCCGACGTCGACCTGGCCCTCCACGCCGGCTATCGCGTGGGCGTCGTCGGCCGCAACGGCGCCGGCAAGTCCTCGCTGTTCGCAGCCCTGCTGGGGCAGGTCGAGCCGGATCGCGGCGACCTCGACCTGCCGGGCAAGGCCCGCATCGCCTGGGTCTCGCAGGAGACGCCGCAGCTGCCCGACCCGGCGCTGGACTTCGTGATGTCGGGCGACACGGCGCTGCATGCCGCCGTCCGCGCCGAGCGCGAGGCCATGGCGCGCGAGGACTGGGAGGCCGTGGCCGACGCGCATCACCGCCTGGCCGAACTGAACGGCTACGACGCCGATGCCCGCGCGGCGAAGCTCATGCACGGCCTCGGATTCCCGACCGCGACCCATGCCACCCCGGTCGCCGACTTCTCCGGTGGCTGGCGCGTGCGCCTGAACGTCGCGCGCGCGCTGATGACGCCCAGCGACCTCCTGCTGCTCGACGAGCCGACCAACCACCTCGACCTCGACGCGGTCGTCTGGCTCGAGGACTGGCTCAAGCGCTACGACGGGACCCTGCTGGTGATCTCGCACGACCGCGAGTTCCTCGACAACGTCACCACCCACATCCTGCACCTGCACGACGGCACCGCGAAGCTGTACGCCGGCAACTACACCGCGTTCGAGCGCCAGCGCGCGGAGCACCTGCGCCAGCAGCAGATCGCGTTCGAGAAGGAACAGGCCGAGCGCGCGCACCTGCAGAGCTTCATCGACCGCTTCAAGGCCAAGGCGAGCAAGGCGCGGCAGGCGCAGAGCCGGATGAAGCGCCTCGCGAAGCTCGCCGGAACCGAGGCCGTCCGCGCCGAGCGCGGCGTCGCCATCACGCTGCCCGAGCCGGCGAAGCTGCCGACGTCGCTGCTGCGGCTCCACCACGCCGATGCCGGCTACGGGCGCGACACGGTGATCCTGCGCGACGTGCGCTTCGGCCTCGAGTCGGGCGACCGCATCGGCCTGCTCGGCGTGAACGGCGCAGGCAAGTCCACGCTGGTGAAGACGCTGGTCGGCGAACTGCCGCTGCTCGGCGGCGAGCGCACCGCGCATCCCGACCTGCGCATCGGCTACTTCGCGCAGCACACCGTCGACACGCTGGTGCCCGGCACGTCGCCGATCGACCACCTGCGCGAACTCGCGCCCGGCGGCAGTACCCAGGACTTCCGCAATTTCCTCGGCCAGTGGCAGTTCCCGGGGGATCGCGCGTTCGAGGCGATCGACAGCTTCAGCGGCGGCGAGAAGGCGCGCCTGGCGCTGGCGCTGCTGGCCTGGAACCGGCCGAACCTGCTGCTGCTCGACGAGCCGACCAACCACCTCGACCTCGAGATGCGCGAGGCGCTCGCCGAGGCGCTCAGCGATTTCGACGGCGCGATCGTGATGGTGTCGCACGACCGACACCTCATCGGCCTCGTGAGCGATACGTACTGGCGCGTGCACGACGGCGTGGTTGAGCCGTTCGACGGCGACCTCGACGACTACGCGGCGTGGCTGCGCTCGCGGCCCTCGGCGGAGTCGACGAAGCCCGCGGCGCAACCGGCGCCCGCGCCTTCGATGCCGGTGGCGACGCAGCCGGCACCGCCACGCGCGAAGCCGGCGTCGAACAAGGTCAACCCGGTCAAGCTCCAGCAGGCCGAGGCCCGCGTCGCGCGGCTGGAGGAAAAGCTCGCCGAATGCGAAGCCCGCCTCGGCGATCCCGCGACCTACGCCGACGCCGGCGCCGTCGCCGACCTGGGCCGCCAGCAGATGCAGTTGCGCGGCGAACTCGAGGAAGCGGAGGCGCAGCTCCTCGGCCTGTACGCCGCCTGAGCCCGGCCGCGTGCAGCGGCGTCAGTCCTTCAGGAAGTACTCCACCGTCGTCACCACGCGCACCTTCTTGACCTGCGGGCTGCTCTGGTCGCGGTCGCTGATGGTGACGACGCCCTGGTTGGCGCTGCGGATCCCGCCCAGGCGGGCGCCGGAATCCTTGGCGAACTGCTCGGCCGACTCGCGCGCGTTCGCGGTCGCCTCGGCGATCAGCGCGGGCTTGATGTCGTTGAGCTTCGTGTAGTCGAAGTCGGGCTGGCTGCCTTCGCCGATCATGACGCCGCGGCCGACGAGCTCGCCGCTCCGGCGCAGCGCCGCGAGCGCCTTGTCGACGCTGTTGGTGCGCAGGCTCACCGTGTTGCCGTAACGGTACCGCTCCGGCGGCCGGTTGTCGCCGTACGCGTAGGCCCAGCGATCCTCGAGTCGCGGCGGCGACACCACGATCTCGTCGGCCTTGAACCCGGCCTGCAGGAAGAAGTCGCGGATCGCGGCGGTGTTCGCGTCCAGGCGGCGCTGCACCTCCGCCAAGTCGTTGCCGCCGACGCTGTGCGGCAGCGGCCACACCAGCAGGTCCGCGACGACGATGCGCTCGGCCGACCCCTTGACCGTGACGTAGCGGTCCTGCGTCTTGAGGCGCGCCATGCCCTGCGCCGCGAACCATCCCGCGGTGGCCACGCCGAGCGCGAGCAGCAGGGCGACGAGGACCAGGGGCAGCGAAGGATTGCGGCGATCGTCGGTCATCGGGAGCGGCTCCGGGCGGGCGGGTGCGGGTCGCCGCAGTCTAGCCAGCGCCGGGCGCGGTCCGCATGCGCGCGGCCGCATCTTGATTGCCGCCGTTCAGGCCCCAGAATAGGCGCATGCCGATCTACGCCTTCGCCTGCGACGCCTGCGGGCACCAGTTCGACCGACTCCAGAAACTGTCCGACCCGGACCCCCAGGCCTGCCCCGCGTGCGGCAAGCCGGCGGTGCGCCGCCAGGTCACCGCGCCCAGCTTCCGCCTTGCCGGCGGCGGCTGGTACGAGACCGACTTCAAGAAGGACGGCAAGCGCAACCTGGCCGGCGACGCCGCCAAGGCCGCCGACGCGCCGAAGCCGGCCGACGCGAAGCCGGCCGATGCCGCGAAGCCCCCGCCCAAGCCCGACGGCTCCTGACCGGTAGAATGGCGGGATTCCAAGGCAAGCGACCCCCATGCGTACCCATTTCTGCGGCCTGATCGACGAATCGCTGGTCGGCCAGCAAGTCACCCTGTGCGGCTGGGCCGACGTCGCCCGCGACCTTGGCGGACTGTGCTTCATCGACCTGCGCGACCACGAGGGCATCGTCCAGGTCGTCGCCGAGCCGTCGGACGCCGCCGGCAACGCCGGGGTCGTCGCCGCGGCCGCAGCCGTCGGCTACGAGGACTGCCTGCGCGTCACCGGCACTGTGCGCCGCCGCCAGAGCGTCAACCCGAAGATCCGCACCGGCCAGGTGGAAGTCGTCGCGACCGCGATCGAACTGCTCAACAAGGCCGAGCCGCTGCCGTTCCACGCGCACGAGAACCCGGGCGAGGACATCCGCCTGAAGTACCGCTACCTCGACCTGCGCACGCCGGAGATGCAGCGCAAGATGCGCACCCGGACGAAGCTGGTGAGCGCGCTGCGCGCATGGCTCGACGCGCGCGGCTTCCAGGACATCGAGACGCCGATCCTCACCAAGGCGACGCCGGAGGGCGCGCGCGACTTCCTGGTGCCGGCGCGCATGCACGAGGGGGAGTTCTACGCGCTGCCGCAGAGCCCGCAGCTGTTCAAGCAGATCCTGATGATGGCGGGCTTCGACCGCTATTACCAGATCGCGCGCTGCTTCCGCGACGAGGCGCTGCGCGCCGACCGCCAGCTCGAGTTCACCCAGCTCGACATGGAATTCGCCTGGGTCGACGAGAAGATCGTGCAGGACACGGTCGAGTCGATGATCCGCGACGTGTTCCGCGAGGTGCTGGATGTCGAGCTGGCCGCGCCCAACGAGCAATTTCCGCGCATGACGTGGGCGGAGGCGATGCGCCGCTACGGTTCCGACAAGCCCGACCTGCGCATCGCGCTCGAGCTGGTCGACGTCGCGGAGCTGGTGAAGGGCTGCGGGTTCGCCGTGTTCACCGCGGCGGCGAACGATGCCGACGGCCGCGTCGCCGCGCTGCGCATCCCCGGCGGCGCGTCGCTGAGCCGCAAGCAGATCGACGAGTACGCCGCGCACGCCGCGAAGTTCGGCGCGAAGGGCCTGGCCTACGCCAAGATCGACGCGGACGGCGCGGTCAATTCGCCGGTCGCCAAGTTCTTCGCCGAAGAGGCGTTCGCCGCGCTGCTGGCGCACGTCGGCGCCGGCAACGGCGACATCGTGTTCTTCGGCGCCGGTGCGTACAACAAGGTCTGCGACTTCATGGGCGCCGTGCGCCTGAAGGCCGGCCGCGACTTCGGCCTGGTGCAGGACGGCTGGAAGCCGCTGTGGGTCACCGACTTCCCGATGTTCGAGTGGGACGAGGAGGAGGCGCGCTACGTCGCGCTGCACCATCCGTTCACCGCGCCGGCCGTGGACAGCATCGAGGACCTGCGCGCCAACGCGAAGACCGCGGTGAGCCGCGGCTACGACATGGTGCTCAACGGCAACGAGATCGGCGGCGGCTCGATCCGCATCCACAACTCCGCCATGCAGAGCGCGGTGTTCGAGCTGCTCGGCATCGGCGCGGAAGAGGCGCAGGGCAAGTTCGGCTTCCTGCTCGACGCGCTGAAGTACGGCGCGCCGCCGCACGGCGGCATCGCCTTCGGCATCGACCGCATCGCCGCGCTGATGGCGGGCACCGACTCC
Organism: Lysobacteraceae bacterium; assembly: GCA_024508915.1. Classification (GTDB taxonomy): domain Bacteria; phylum Pseudomonadota; class Gammaproteobacteria; order Xanthomonadales; family Xanthomonadaceae; genus Cognatiluteimonas. The sequence goes on from JANINR010000119.1 coordinate 12,269, forward strand.
ATCCGCGACGTCATCGCGTTCCCGAAGACCACCACGGCGCAGTGCCTGATGACGGGCGCCCCGTCGCCGGTGCCGGATGCGCAGCTCGCGGAAGTGCACGTCGCGGTGCGTCCGCGCACGCCCGCGGAAGGCTGAGCGATGGCGCTGGCGATCCGGCGCGCGAACTCCGCCGACGCGGGCGCGCTGGCCCGCATCGGCGCGGAGACGTTCACGCTGACCTTCGGCCACCTGTACCGGCCGGAGGACCTCGCCGCGTTCCTCGCCGAAAGCCATTCCGAAGCCGCCTACTCGGCACTGCTCGCCGATCCCCGATACGGGGTGTGGCTGCTCGAGGACGGCGCGGGGAGCGACGGCACGCGCGTGGCCGGCTTCGCGGTCGCCGGCCCCTGCAGCCTGCCGCACCCCGACGTGGCCGCGACGGACGGCGAACTGAAGCGCCTCTACCTGCTGCCCGACGTGCAGAACGGCGGCTGGGGCGGGCGCCTGTTCGACGAAGCGATCGGCTGGCTGCAGCGCGAGGGCCGTCGCAGGATCTGGATCAGCGTGTGGTCGGAGAATTTCGGCGCGCAGCGCTTCTACGGGCGCCACGGCTTCGCCAAGGTGGCCGAGTACGAGTTCCCGGTCGGCGAGCAGCGCGACATCGAGTTCATGTACAGGCGCGACGCCGGATGAAGGAGGGTCGCCGCCGGGTGGTCCTCGCGCACGGGCTGTGGATGCCCGGCGCGTCGATGCACTGGCTGGCGGCGCGGCTGCGGGCCGAGGGTTTCGAGCCGCGCATCTTCAGCTACCACGGCGTCACCGAGACGCCGGAACAGGCGTCGTCGCGGCTGGCCGAGCGGCTGTCGGGGGAGGGGCAGGCCGACATCGTCGCCCACAGCCTGGGCGGCCTGGTCGCGCTGCAGGCCCTGCGCGCGCACCCGGCGCTGCCGGTCGCACGCGTCGTCTGCCTGGGGTCGCCCCTGGCGGGAAGCGGCGCCGCGGCGGGCATGGCGCGCTGGGCGCCCGGCGGCGGGCCGCTCGGGCGCAGCGCATCGCTGCTGCACGCCGGCATCGGGCGCTGGACCGGGCGGGCCGAGGTCGGTTCGCTGGCCGGATGCGTACCGCACGGCCTGGGCGCGCTGTTCGCGGGCTTCGCCGGCGACCACGACGGGACGGTCGCCGTCGAGGAAACGCGCATCGAAGGCCTGGCCGACCACGTGGTGGTCCAGGCCAGCCACACCGGGCTGCTGTTTTCCGCCGCCGCGGCCGGGCAGGCGGTCGCCTTCCTGCGCGAGGGCCGGTTCCGCCACGGCTAGTCGCACCCCGGGCTCGCGGGGAGGGGTAGAATCGCCGGCTTTCCACCGCCCCCAGGCACGTTCCCAATGGGTAGAGGCCCCTCCATCGAGGCCCGCAAGAACGCGGAAGACGCGCGACGCGGGAAGATCTTCACCAAGATCATCCGCGAGATCTCCGTCGCGGCGCGCGCGGGCGGGGGCGACCCGGCCGGCAATCCGCGCCTGCGCAGCGCGATCGACAAGGGCCTGGCGGCGAACATGTCTAAGGACGTGATCGAACGCGCGATCAAGAAGGCGACCGGCGAGCTGGAAGGCGTCGAGTACGAGGAGATCCGCTACGAGGGCTACGCGCCCGGCGGCGTCGCCGTGATCGTCGACTGCCTCACCGACAACCGCGTGCGCACCGTGGCGGACGTGCGGCATGCGTTCGGCAAGTTCGGCGGGAACCTCGGCACCGAGGGTTCCGTCGCCTTCATGTTCCGCAAGCTCGGCGTGCTGAGCTACGCGGCCGGCGTCGACGAGGAGAAGGTCACGGAGGCCGCCATCGAGGCGGGCGCCGACGACATCGTGGCCTACGACGACGGCGCGATCGACGTGCTCACCGCGCCGGAGGCCTTCGCCGGCGTGAAGGCCGCGATGGAGGCCGCCGGGCTGGCGCCCGCGATCGCCGAAGTGACCATGCGCGCCGACAACGACATCGCCGTCGAAGGCGAGACCGCGCAGCAGGTGGCGAAGCTCCTGCACTGGCTCGAGGACATGGACGACGTGCAGTCCGTGCATTCGAACGCCGACCTCGGTGACGCCGCCTACGCCTGAGGGCGTACGCTGACGCCGTGACCAGGATCCTCGGCATCGACCCCGGCTCGCAGCGCACCGGCATCGGCGTCATCGACGTCGACGCCGCGGGCCGCTGCCGCTACCTGCACGCGCAGGCGCTGGTGCTGCTGTCGGCGGAGGATTTCCCGTCGCGCCTCGGCCTGCTCTGCGACGGCCTGGACGCGCTGCTGGACGAGTGGAATCCGGACCAGGTGGCGATCGAGAGCGTCTTCATGGACAAGTCCGCGACCTCCGCGCTCAAGCTCGGCCACGCGCGCGGCGCGGCGATCGCCACGGTCGTGCGGCGCAGGCTGCCGGTGAGCGAGTACGCGCCGCGCCTCGTGAAGCAGTCGCTGGTCGGGCGCGGCGCCGCCGACAAGGCGCAGGTGCAGCACATGGTGCGGCTCCTGCTCAACCTGGCGATCGACGCGAAGCTGCAGGCCGACGCGGCCGACGCGCTTGCGATCGCGCTGACCCATGCGCACATGAGCGCGACCGCCGGGCGTACCGGCATCGAGGTGGCGATGCTGCGGAGGCGCGGGACGTGATCGGACGGCTGAAGGGCATCCTGGTGCACAAGCAGCCGCCGTGGCTCGTGGTCGACGTCAACGGCGTCGGCTACGAGCTCGAGGCGCCGATGAGCACGTTCTACGACCTGCCCGAGGCCGGCCGCGAGGTCGCGCTGTTCACGCACTATGCGCAGAAGGAGGACAGCGTGTCGCTGTACGGCTTCCTGCGCGAGGGCGAGCGCCGCCTGTTCCGCGACGTGCAGAAGGTGTCCGGGATCGGCGCGAAGATCGCGCTGGCGGTGCTGTCGGGCGTGAGCGTGGACGAATTCGCGCGGCTGGTGCAGGCCTCCGACGTGACCGCGCTGACCCGGATCCCCGGCATCGGCAAGAAGACCGCCGAACGCATGGTCGTCGAGCTGCGCGACCGCGCGGCGGACCTCGCGGGCATCGGCGCGACGCTGTCCGCCGGCGGCGCGCACGACCCGCAATCCGAGGCGACGATCGCGCTGCAGCAGCTCGGCTACAAGCCCGCCGAAGCCGCGCGCATGGCGCGCGACGCCGCCGCGGCCGGCGACGATGCCGCCGCCATCATCCGCAAGGCACTACAGTCCGCGCTGCGCTGAGCGGCGCCGAGACCCCATGGCCAGCCAAGACCGAAAGCATCCCAAGGCCGCGCAGGCGGCCGGCGCCCACTCCGGCTCGCACGGCGGCGCCGGTTTCGCCGGCCTCGTGGCCGGCGCCATCGGCGTCGTGTTCGGCGACATCGGCACCAGCCCGCTGTACACGCTGAAGGAAGCCTTCAGCCCGCACTACGGCCTGGTCGCCAACCACGACACCGTGCTGGGCATCCTGTCGCTGGTGTTCTGGGCGCTGATGATCGTGGTGACGGTGAAGTACGTCACCGTGATCATGCGCGCCGACAACGAAGGCGAGGGCGGCATCATGGCGCTGATGGCGCTGGCCCAGCGCACGCTGCCGAAGGGCTCGCAGTCGGCCTACGTCGTGGGCATCCTCGGAATCTTCGGCGCCTCGCTGTTCTTCGGCGACGGCGTGATCACCCCGGCCATCACCACGCTGTCGGCGATCGAGGGCCTGGAGATCGCGGCGCCCAACCTCGATGCGTGGGTGGTGCCGATGACCATCGTCGTGCTGGTCGCCCTGTTCGCCAGCCAGCGCTTCGGCAGCGAGAAGGTCGGGCGCTTCTTCGGCCCGGTCATGATCGTGTGGTTCATCGCGCTGGCGGTGATCGGCGTGCACAACATCACGCACTCGCCCGAGGTGTTCAAGGCGTTCAGCCCGTGGTACGCGGCGCGCTTCTTCGCCAACCACGGCGCGCACGGCATCTTCATCCTCGGCGCGGTGGTCCTCGCGGTCACCGGCGGCGAGGCGCTGTACGCGGACATGGGCCATTTCGGCGCCAGGCCCATCCGCCACGCCTGGTACTGGTTCGTGCTGCCGGCGCTGATGCTCAACTACCTGGGGCAGGGCGCGCTGGTGCTCGAGGACGCGTCGGCGATCCAGAACCCGTTCTACCGCGGCGTGCCCGACTGGGGGCGGCTGCCGATGGTGGTCCTGGCGACCGCGGCCGCGGTGATCGCGTCCCAGGCGGTGATCACCGGCGCCTTCTCCGTCGCGCGGCAGGCGATGCAGCTGGGCTACATCCCGCGCATGGAGATCCGCCACACCTCGCGCGAGACCATCGGCCAGATCTACATCCCGTGGGTGAACTGGACGCTGATGCTGGCGGTGATCGTGCTGGTGATCGCGTTCGGCAGCTCCACCGCGCTGGCCTCGGCCTACGGCGTGTCGGTGTCGGGCACGATGCTGATCGACACGCTGCTGCTGGCGCTGGTCGTGCGCGCCACCTGGCTGCGCGCGCGCGCCTGGGTGCTGCCGCTGTGCGCGGTGTTCGTGGTCATCGACATCGCCTTCCTGGTCGCCAACGGCGTGAAGTTCTTCGACGGGGCCTGGTTCCCGGTGATCCTGGGCCTGACCGTGTTCACCGTGCTGCGCACCTGGCGCCGCGGCCGCGAGCTGCTCTACCAGGAGATCCGCAAGGAAGGCATCGAACTCGACACCTTCCTGCCCGGGCTGATGCTGGCGCCGCCGGTGCGGGTCCCGGGCACGGCGATCTTCCTGATCGCGCAGCAGGGCATGGTGCCGCAGGCGCTGCTGCACAACCTCAAGCACAACAAGGTGCTGCACGAGCGCAACGTGTTCCTGACGGTCGAGACGCTCAACGTGCCGTACGCGCCCAGGGAAAAGCGGATGCGGATCGAGCCGATCGGCGACGATTTCCACCGCGTGGTGCTGCGCTTCGGCTTCATGGAGACGCCGGACGTGCCGCTGGCGCTGATGCGTTCCTGCGACAAGGGCGGCATCCATTTCGACCCCATGGACACCACCTATTTCGCCAGCCGCGAGACGGTGGTGGCGCGCCGCCGCGGCGGCATGCCGATGTGGCGCGACAAGCTGTTCGCGGTGATGCACCGCAACGCCGCGCCGGCCACGGGCTTCTTCCGCATCCCGGGCAACCGCCTGGTGGAACTGGGCGCGCAGGTCGAGATCTGACGCCATAATGGGGCCATGACCCAGCCCCCCGAAGAGCGGCTCATCGCCGCCGGCGCAAACCGCGAGGACGAGGCCGTCGAGGCGTCGATCCGGCCGAAGCGGCTCGACGACTACCTCGGGCAGGCGCCGGTGCGCGAGCAGCTCGGCGTCTACATCGAGGCCGCGAAGCGCCGCGGCGAGGCGATGGACCATGTCCTGATCTTCGGCCCGCCCGGGCTCGGCAAGACCACGCTCAGCCACGTCATCGCCAACGAGCTGGGCGTCGGCCTGCGGGTGACGTCCGGCCCGGTGATCGAGAAGGCCGGCGACCTCGCGGCGCTGCTGACCAACCTGCAGCCGCACGACGTGCTGTTCATCGACGAGATCCACCGCCTCTCGCCGGTCGTCGAGGAAGTGCTGTACCCGGCGATGGAGGACTTCCAGATCGACATCATGATCGGCGAGGGCCCCGCGGCCCGGTCGATCAAGCTCGACCTGCCGCCGTTCACCCTGGTCGGCGCGACCACCCGCGCGGGCCTGCTGACCGCGCCGCTGCGCGACCGGTTCGGGATCGTCCAGCGGCTGGAGTTCTACACGCCGGACGAGCTCGCGCGCATCGTGAAGCGCTCGGCGGGCATCCTCGGCATCGACTGCGTGGACGAGGGCGCGGTCGCCATCGCCCGCCGCTCGCGCGGCACGCCGCGCATCGCCAACCGCCTGCTGCGCCGGGTGCGCGACTACGCGCAGGTCCGCGCGGCCGGGCGGATCGACGCCGGCGTCGCCGCGGCCGCGATGGAGATGCTGAAGGTCGATCCGGAAGGGTTCGACGAGCTCGACCGCCGCCTCCTCCGCACGATCGTGGAAGCCTTCGACGGCGGCCCGGTCGGCGTCGAATCGCTCGCCGCGGCGCTGAGCGAGGAGCGCGGGACCCTCGAGGACGTCGTCGAGCCCTTCCTCATCCAGCAGGGCTTCCTCGTGCGCACCGCGCGCGGCCGCATGGCGACGCCGAAGGCCTACCAGCACCTCGGCCTGCGCCCGCGCGGGCCGGCGGCGCAGCTGTTCGACGCCGCGCCCGACGCGCCTTAACGCATGTTCAGCCACCCGATACGCGTCTACTGGGAAGATACCGACGCCGGAGGCGTGGTCTACCACGCGCAGTACCTGGCGTTCCTCGAACGCGCCCGCAGTGAGTGGATGCGCGCGCTGGGCGACGGCCAGGACGCGATGCGCCGCGCGCACGACCTCGTCTTCGTCGTGCGCGCGATGCAGGTGGACTTCCGCAAGCCGGCGCGGCTGGACGACGTCCTGTCGGCCACGGTGGCGCTGCGCGAATGCCGCGGGGCGAGCCTGGTGATGGCGCAGGAGGTCCGCCGCGGCGACGAACTGCTGTTGGGGGCCACCGTGCGGATCGCTTCGCTGCACGCGTCGACGTTCCGGCCGCGCGCGATCCCCGAACCGCTGTACGAACGACTCAAGGCCCTGGAGGCACGCGACTGATGCAGCAACCCATCGAACCCGCCACCGCCGCCCACAACGGCATCGACATGCTTGCGCTGGTGCTGCACGCGAGCCTGCCGGTGCAGCTGGTGATGCTGCTGCTGCTGTTCGGCTCCGTCGCGTCCTGGGTGATCATCTTCCGCAAGAAGCGCGTGCTCGACCGCGCCGAGCGCGAGGCCGACCGCTTCGAGGAGCGCTTCTGGTCCGGCGCGGAGCTCTCCAAGCTCTATGCCGGGGCCACCGAGCGCAACCGCGAGATCGGCGGGCTGGAGGCGATCTTCGAGGGCGGTTTCCGCGAGTTCAACCGCGTCCGCCAGCGCCGCGGCGTCGACAGCCGGATCCAGCTCGAAGGCGCGCAGCGCGCGATGCGCGCGTCCGCCTCGCGCGAGCTCGACGGCCTCGAGCGCAACCTGGAGTTCCTGGCCAACGTCGGCTCGATCAGCCCGTACGTGGGCCTGTTCGGCACGGTGTGGGGCATCATGGTCTCGTTCCAAGGCCTGGCGAACGTGCGCGAGGCGACCATCGCCACCGTCGCCCCCGGCATCTCCGAGGCGCTGATCGCCACGGCGATGGGCCTGTTCGCCGCGATCCCGGCGGTCTGGGCCTACAACCGCTTCGCGACGCGGGTGGAGCGCATCTCGGTGCGCTACGACACCTTCTCCGAGGAATTCTCCTCGATCCTGCAGCGGCAGGCGCACGCGGACGAGGCCTGACATGGCCCTCACCGCATCCGGGAGGCGCATCCGCAAGCGCAAGCTGAAGGCCGAGATCAACGTCGTGCCGTACATCGACGTCATGCTGGTGCTGCTGATCATCTTCATGGTCACCGCGCCGCTGCTGAACCTCGGCGTGGACGTGCGGCTGCCGCAGGTCGCCGCGGCGAGCGTCGAGCAGCCGAAGCAGCAGGTCGTCGTCCAGGTCGGCGAGGACGGCGCGCTGTCGCTGATCCAGCGCGACGAGACGGGCGCGACCAGCAAGGTCGCGCTGGACGAGGAAGCGCTCATCGCGCGCGTCGCGGCGTTCCGGGCCAACGACCCGCAGCTCGTGGTGTTCGTCGCCGGCGACGGGGCGGTGCGCTACGACGCCGTGCTCCGCGTGCTGCAGCGCTTGCGCGGCGAGGCGAAGGTGGACAAGGCGACGCTGCTGACGCAGTCGCCGGAGACGCCGGCAAGGTGAGGGAAACCCGCGCCGACACCCGCATCGCGTTCGTGGGCGCGCTGGCGCTGCACGCGCTGCTGTTCGCCCTGCTGTTCGCGGGCATGTGGTGGACGCGCGCGGCGGCGCCCGTGTCCGCGGCGGGCCCGCAGATCGAGGCCGACCTCGTGGACCCCAACGCGCTGGCGGCGCCGCTGCGGCGCGCGCTGGAAGCGCCCGCGCAGCGCGAGCCCGAGCCGCCGCCGCCGGAACCCGAGCAGTCGGCGCCGCCCCCGCAGCCGTTGCCCGAGCCGCGGCCGGAGGATTCGCAGGTCGCCCCGCAACCGCAGGCGCAGGAGCGCATCCCCGTGCCCGACACCCGCGAGCAGGAGCGGGTCGAGCGCGACGCCGAAGCCGCCCGCCGCGCCGAGCGCGAGCAGGAGGAAAAGCGCCGCCAGGAGCAGATCGACCTCACCGAGCGCAAGCGCCAGGAAGAGGCCGAGAAGAAGCAGCGGCTGGCGCAGCAGGCGAAGCAGCAGGAAATCGCCCGCCAGCTCGAGAAGATCCGCGCCGAGCGCGAGAAGGCGAAGAAGGCCGCCGACCTCGCCGAACAGAAGCTGCGGCAGCTGGCCGACGCCACGGCGAAGGCGGCGCAGCCCGCCGCCTCCGGCGCCGCGCCGCCGCCGGGCAACGGCGGCGTGGACCCCGGCCTCGCCGCCCGCTACGCGGCGGCGCTGACCGAGGCGATCCTGCGCAACTGGACGCGCCCGGACTCGGTGCCGCTCGGCCAGCGCTGCCAGATCAACATCAAGCAGGTGCCCGGCGGCAACGTGATCGACGCCAAGGTGGATCCGAGTTGCCCGTACGACGAGCTGGGGCGGCGCTCGATCGAGGCCGCGGTGCTCAAGGCGCAGCCCTTGCCCTACGCCGGCTTCGAAGCGGTCTTCAACCGGAACCTGAAGCTGAACTTCCAGGCGGCCGACCGCTGACGGCCCGCGGCCCGCATTCATCCGAGTACGGTGCCATTCATCTTTGAGAGGGCTTTCACGGCCAAGCTGTTAAGGATGTATTTCCCGTCCGGACAGAAGCCACCGATGCATCGACCGCGCCGCCCGCTGCCGTCCCGTTTCCTGAACGCCGTCCTCGCCCTGCTGGCGCTGCTGTCCATCCCTGCGCAGGCGCTGGCCCAGGAGCGGCCGCTGGAGCTCGACATCATCGGCGGCAGCGCCGCCGCGCTGCCGATCGCGGTGGTGCCGATGCCGTACCAGGGCGGTTCCGCGGCGCCCGGCACCGACGTCGCGGGCATCATCCGCGCCGACCTGGACCGCTCCGGCCAGTTCCGCAGCCTGCCCGAGGGCCAGCTGGTGCAGCGCCCGACCACCGGCGCGGAAGTCGACTACCCGGCCTGGCGCCTGCTGAAGCAGGACTACCTCGTCGTCGGCCGCGTCCTCGATGCCGCGGACGGCGGCTACCGGGTCGAATACGAACTCTTCGACGTGGCCAAGCAGCAGCGCCTGCTCGGCTTCGCGATGACCGCGCGCGCCAATGCCATGCGCGATGTCGCGCACCAGGTGGCCGACGCCATCTACGAGAAGATCCTGGGCGTGCGCGGCGCCTTCTGGACGCGCATCGCCTACGTCACCGCCACCGGCGTCGGCAAGGGCAGCCGCTACGCGCTGATGGTCGCCGACTCCGACGGCTGGAACCCGCAGACGGTGGTCCGTTCCGGCGAGCCGCTGCTGTCGCCCGCGTGGAGCCCGGACGGGCGCAAGCTCGCCTACGTCAGTTTCGAGCGCGGCAATTCCTCGATCTTCATCCAGGACATCGCCACCGGCGCGCGCGAGCTCGTCGCGAGCTTCCGCGGCATCAACGGCGCGCCCGAGTTCTCGCCCGACGGGCGCCGTCTCGCGCTAACCCTGTCCAAGTCCGGCAACCCCGAGATCTACGTGATGGACCTCGGCAGCAAGGCGCTGACCCAGGTGACCCACCAGTTCGGCATCGACACGTCGCCGACCTGGAGCGCCGATGGCGCGAGCCTGTATTTCACGTCCGACCGCGGCGGCAAGCCGCAGGTCTACCAGGTCTCCGCGAGCGGCGGCGCCGCGACGCGCGTGACCTTCGAAGGCAGCTACAACGCCGATCCGTCGGTGTCCTGGGACGGCAAGAAGATCGCGACGACGCAGGGCAACGGCAACGTGTACCGCATCGCGATGCTCGATCGCAGCCTCGGGTCGCCGCGCTGGAGCCTGCTGTCGCCGGGTTCGCTGGACGAGTCGCCGAGCTTCGCGCCGAACGCCGGCATGCTGCTCTACGCGGCGAAGGAGGGCGGCCGCGGCGTGCTCTACGCGGTCTCGGCCGACGCGCGAGTCCGCCAGCGCCTGGTGCTCGCCGACGGCGACGTGCGCGAGCCGGCGTGGGGGCCGTACCGCGCGAAGCGCTGACCAGACTCTGGCCGGCGCCGGGGCAACGGCGGCGGCCGCAGGGGTAGTTCCAAACATCCGATCAACGACGAGGAAGACGCGATGAACAACACCACCCGGATCCTGCTCGCGGCGCTCATGTGCACCGCGGCCGTGGCCTGCTCCAAGAAGGTCAAGGAAGCCCCGCCGGCCGAGACGCCGGTGAACCAGCCGCCGGCCGTCACCGAGCCCGCGCCGTCCACCGGCATGTACACGCCTGCCGACCTGGACACCGACGCCTGCCTGCGCACGCGCGTCATCTACTTCGATTTCGACCAGGACGCGCTGCGCCCGGAGTTCCAGCAGGCGATGGCGTGCCACGCCAAGTACCTGCGCGACCGCCCGTCCTCGCGCATGACCCTGGAAGGCAACGCCGACGAGCGCGGCAGCCGCGAGTACAACATGGGCCTGGGCGAGCGCCGCGGCAACGCCGTGTCGTCCGCGCTGCAGGCCAACGGCGGCGGCGCCAGCCAGATCAACGTGGTGAGCTACGGCGAGGAGCGCCCGACCTGCACCGCCTCGAACGAGGATTGCTGGGGCAAGAACCGCCGCGTCGAGATCGTGTACACCGAGAAGTAAGCGGCTGCCGGCCGCCTGCGGCCGGACAGTGGCGGGTAAGGCAGCGGCGACCCCGCTGCCTTATTCTTTTCCGGTCCCCCGGAGGTGAACGTCGATGAACGTGCGTACATTCGCAATGGCAATGTCCCTGGGCCTGCTGGCCTTCGCGCCGGTCGCCGGCGCGCAGCGCGCGAGCCTGGCCGAGCGGGTGGCGGCGCTCGAGCAGCGGGCGGCGACCGACCAGGGCAACGTGGACCTGCTCAACCAGGTCACCGCGCTGAAGTCCGAAGTCCAGGCGCTGCGCGCGCAGATCGAGGAGCTGCAGCACGCGCAGCAGCAGATGGAGCAGGCCGGCCGCAACCAGTACCTCGACCTGGACGGACGCATCACCCGCATCGAGGGCGGTGCGGTGCTCGCGCCGCCCGCCACGCCCGCGGCCGGCGGCCACGCCGTGCCCGGCATGGATCACCAGGCGACGCCGGCGATGGATCACGGCTCCATGCCCGGCATGGACCACGGCGCGACACATGGCACGGAGGC
>JANINR010000120.1 GCA_024508915.1 Lysobacteraceae bacterium
GCGACGCTGCCTCGTCCTGCGGCGCGTCGGTGCGCGCGGGCGCGGCGCGCGCCGCCAGCGCCACCGCATGGTCGAGATCGAAGGGCTTGGACAGGAATTCCCACGCGCCGCCGCGGAACGCGCCAGCGGTGCTCGCGACGTCGGTGTACGCGGACATCACGATCACCGGCAGGCCCGGATGCGCCGCGCGCAGCTTGCGCAGCAGCGCGAGGCCGTCGTCGTCGCCCGGCATGCGCACGTCGGTGAAGATCAGCGCCGGGACGCCGTCGCGCAGCGCGGCGAGCGCTTCCGCCGCCGACCCGAATTCGCGCACCGCATGCCCGGCCTCGCGCAGCGCCGTCGCCAGCACGAAGCGCACCCCGCGGTCGTCGTCCACCACCCAGACGGGTTCAGCCATCGCCCGCCTCCCCCGCCTCGCGCAGCGGCAGCAGCAGCGTGAACACGGTATGCCCCGGCCGCGAACGGAACGCGAGCGAGCCGCGATGCTCGCGCGCGACCTGCTGCGCCAGCGCGAGGCCGAGCCCGCTGCCCTCGGCGCGGCCGCTCACGAGCGGCAGGAACACCTGTTCGGCCAGTTCTTCCGGGACGCCGCGGCCGTCGTCCACCACGTCCAGTCGCAACGCCAGCGCATGCGCCGCGTCGCCGATGCGCACGCCGTGCTCGGCGCGCGTGCGCAGGGTGACGTTCGCCGCGCCGGCCTCGATCGCGTTGCGGACCAGGTTCCAGGCGGCCTGCACGAGCCGGTCCTCGTCGCCGTCGAGCCCGGGCAGGCTCGGGTCGTAGTCGCGCGCCAGGCGCACCGCCCAGCCGGCATCGCTCTCGGCGAGGCGCAGCACGCGCTCGAGCACTGCGTGGATGTTCAGTGGCGCATGCGGCCGCGGGGGCGCCGGCGACAGCAGCCGGTCCAGCAGGCCCGCGAGGCGCTCGACTTCGGACTGGATCAGCGCGGTGAGCTCGCGCGAATCGTCGTCGGCCTCCCCTGCACCGGCGGCGGCGCGCGCGGCGGCGCGGCGCGCGAGCAGTTGCGCGGCCCCCTTCAGGCCGGCGAGCGGATTGCGGAGCTCGTGCGCCAGTCCGCGCAGCGAAGCGCTGACCGCACCTGGCAACGCGAGCGCCGGATCCTCGCCCGGGAATTCCGCGACCGGATGCGCCTCGAGCCACCAGCCACCGCCCTCGCGCGGCGAGAGCGAGGCGTCGGCGAAGCGCGGCGCCTGGCCGGGGAACGCGAAGGCCAGCCGGCGCAGTCGCACGGCGTCCTCGCCGGGCGCCTGCAGCCAGTCCGCCAGCCGGGTGCCGTCCGCTTCGAGCGCCGCGAGCGGCAGGCCGGGCAAGCGCCGCGCGCCGACCCCGAGCCAGCGCCCGAAGGCCGGGTTGGCGCCGGCCACGCAGCCGTCGGCACCGGTCCAGGCGACCGGGGTCGTCAGTGCGTCCAGGACCTCGAAGCCTTCCATTGCACCAATATAGTGCAAACGGGGCCCGATGCCCGATGCCCGGGATCAGAGCATCGGGGCGTCAGGGCATCAGGGCGTCGCCGCGGGTGCCGGCAGCCGGGTCAGCGCATGGAGGATCCGCGCGTCCTCGGCGTCCAGCACGTCGTTCTCGTCGCCGCGATAGTGGCGGTGGAACGCGCGCACGGTGTCGGCGTAGCCCGGGCTCGCGTCGATCTCGAGCGGATAGCCGAGCACGCGCAGCGCCATCCACGGATCGAAGCCCGGCGGCGGATCGACCAGCGGCCCCTGCGGCCACTTGCCGAAGCCGGCGTCTGCGAGCTGCTTCCACGGGAAACGGAAGCCCGGGTCGCGCTTGCGCGCCGGCGCCAGGTCGGCGTGCGCGATGATCGCGTCCCGCGGGATGCCCAGGCGCGTGCACAGGTCGTCGAGCAGGCGGATGAGCGCGTCGATCTCCGCCTGCGCGAACGGCGACTCGCCGTCGTTGTCGAGCTCGATGCCGATGGACGCGGAATTCAGTTCGGTGATCGTGCCCCAGCGCCCCGCGCCGGCCTGCCACGCGCGGTCGGCGTCGTCGACGAGCTGGTAGATCGTTCCGTCGCGCCCGACCAGGTAGTGCGCGCTCACCGGGCCGCCGCTGTTCGCGGTGCGCAGCGTGTGCAGCGCCTGCTCGGCGGAGCCTTCCTCGGTGGCGTGGATCACGATCAGCATCGGCCGCCGCGCGTCGAAGTTCGGCGAGGGTTCCCACTGCGCGATCGGGCTGCGCTGCTGCGGCGGCGCGTGGGCGCAGGCCGCGAGCAGCGCCGCGGCGGCGAGGACCAGGGGCAGGCGTGTCTTCATGCCCGCATTGCAACCGGCCCGGAGGCCGATTGCAAGTGCGCTGCGGGCGGCGTGCCTCAGATCGCGTAGTACATCTGGTACTCGAGCGGATGCGTCGCCGCGCGGAACGCGGTGACTTCCTTCATCTTCAGGCCGATGTAGGCGTCGATGAAGTCGTCGGTGAACACGCCGCCGGCCTTGAGGAAGTCGCGGTCCTTGTCCAGCGCTTCCAGCGCCTGGTCGAGCGACGCGCACACGGTCGGGATGTTCTTCTCCTCTTCCGGCGGCAGGTCGTAGAGGTCCTTGTCGCTCGGCGCGCCGGGGTCGATCTGGTTCTTGATGCCGTCGAGGCCCGCCATCATCAGCGCGGCGAAGATCAGGTAGCCGGAGTTCATCGGGTCGGGGAAGCGGATCTCGATGCGGCGCGCCTTCGGGTTCGCCACGTACGGGATGCGGCAGGAGGCCGAGCGGTTCGACGCCGAGTACGCCAGCATCACCGGCGCCTCGAAGCCCGGCACGAGGCGCTTGTACGAGTTCGTGGTGGAGTTGGTGAACGCGTTGATCGCGCGCGCGTGCTTGAAGATGCCGCCGATGTACCACAGCGCCATCTGCGACAGGCCGCCGTAGCCGTCGCCGGTGAACAGGTTGGTGCCGCCCTTCGCGAGCGACTGGTGCACGTGCATGCCGCTGCCGTTGTCGCCGACGATGGGCTTGGGCATGAAGGTCGCGGTCTTGCCGTTGCGGAAGGCGACGTTCTTGATGACGTACTTCATCGTCAGCAGCTCGTCGGCCTTCTGCACCAGGGTGTTGAAGCGCGTGCCGATCTCGCACTGGCCCGCGTTCGCCACCTCGTGGTGGTGCACCTCGACCTCGATCCCGACCGCCTCGAGCGTCTTGCACATCTCGGCGCGCAGGTCGTGCAGCGAGTCCAGCGGCGCGACCGGGAAGTAGCCGCCCTTGATGCCGGGGCGATAGCCGCTGTTGCCGCCCGGGTAGTCCTTGGCCGAGTTCCAGTGCGCCTCTTCCGAATCGATGTGGAAGAAGGTGTGGCCCATGTCGTTGCCGTAGCGCACCGAGTCGAAGATGAAGAACTCGGGCTCCGGGCCGAAGAAGGCCTGGTCGGCGATGCCGCTCGACTTCAGGAACGCCTCCGCGCGCTTGGCGATGCCGCGCGGGTCGCGCGTGTAGGCCTGCATCGTCGTCGGGTCGAGGATGTCGCAGGTCAGCACCAGGGTCGGATCGGCGGTGAACGGGTCCAGGAACGCGGTGGACGGATCCGGCAGCAGCACCATGTCGGACTGGTGGATGCCGCGCCAGCCGCCGATCGAGGAGCCGTCGAACATCTTGCCGTCCTCGAACAGGGAGGCGTCGACGATCGACTTCGGGAAGGTCACGTGGTGCTGCACGCCGCGCATGTCGGCGAAGCGCAGGTCCACGAATTCGACCTTGTGGTCCTTGATGAGTTTCTCGACGTGCTCGAGGGTGGACATGGCGGCGGGCTCCAGGGCGGGAAGGGAAAAGGGGGAGAGGGAACGTCCTCGTGTCGGTACGCAAGGCGCGTGCCATGCCGCAGCGGGCGCCCGGGCGCGCCGCTTCGCCGTTCCCGCGCGCTTTCGCCGGGTCGGTTTGCACCTTGATGGTGCATCCGCACACCCGTCCGCACCATTGCGGCGCAACCGCCGGATCACGCTAAAGTCCGCTTCCGCGCCCCCGCCTTCGGAGCACTTCCCCTTGGACCCCCATTCCCTGGCCGCCGCGCTCCTGCTCGGCATCATCGAAGGCGTCACCGAGTTCCTCCCGATCTCCAGTACCGGCCACCTGCTCCTCGCCGAGCGCTGGCTCGGCGCGCGCAGCGACCTGTTCAACATCGCGATCCAGGCGGGCGCGATCCTGGCCGTGGTCCTGGTCTACCGGGAGCGGCTGGCGCAGCTGGCCTGGTCGTTCCTGGGGCGCCACGGCCGCGCGGCCGCCCTCGAGGCGGGCGCGGGCGCCGCGTTGCCCGCCGCCGGCGACGTCCCCGGCCTGCACCAGCCGCCGCGCGACTACGCGCTGAAGCTCGGGCTCGCCTTCGCGGTCACCGCGGCGCTCGGCCTGCTGGTGAAGAAGCTCGGCTGGCAGCTCGACGACGCGGTCGCGCCGATCGCTTGGGCGCTGGTGCTCGGCGGCGCGTGGATGCTGCTGGCCGAGCACTTCGCGGCCAGGCGCGCGTCGGTGCTCGGCGAGCGGGCCCGCATCACCTGGACGGTGGCGGTGCTGGTCGGCATCGCCCAGGTCGTCGCCGGCGTATTCCCCGGGACCTCGCGCTCGGCGGCGACCATCTTCGTCGCGCTGCTGTTCGGCGTCACCAGCCGCGCGGCGGCGACCGAATTCGCGTTCCTGGTCGGCATTCCCACGATGTTCGCGGCCACCGGCTACGAACTGCTCGACCTGCTGCGCCACGAAGGCGTCGGCGGCGAGGACTGGGCCGCGCTCGGCGTCGCGTTCGCGGCCTCCGCGATCACGGCCTTCGTCGCGGTGAAGTGGCTGCTGCGCTACATCCAGTCGAACCGCTTCACCGCGTTCGCGATCTACCGCTTCGCGCTGGGGGCCGCGCTGCTCGCCTTCGCGTAGAGGCTGTAGGTGCCGTGGATCGCCGTTTCCGCGAGCACGTTGCCCTGCATCGCGCGGAACGCGTCGGCGGCGGTGAAGCGCGCCGGCAATTGCAGGCGATCGGTGCCGAGCGCGAACAGGCGGAAGAAGTAGCGGTGCGTGCGCGGGTCGTTCGGCGGCGGATACGGGCCGTCGTAGCCGTAGTAGTCGCCGCGCATGCCGCCCTCGTCGCCGGCGAACCAGCCGGTGTAGTCGTTCAGCCCCTGGCGGCTGCCGGCCGGGCCGTGGGGCGCCTGCTTGCCGCCCTTGGCGATGCCGTCGCTGCAGCTGCCGGCCGCGATCGAGCGCACGTCGGGCGGGATGTCCGCCACCACCCAGTGCACGAAGTCGCCGCGCGGCTGGTCGGCGGGGATCTCCACGTCCTCCCGGCCCGCCAGCGACGCATCGGTCGGCGCGTCGGTGTCGATGCACATCAGCACGAACGAGCGCGTGCCGGCGGGCGCGTCTTCCCACGCCAGGTGCGGGTTGCGGTTGCCGCCGAAGCCGCCGGGCGCGCCGAGCGCGAAGTCCGCCGGGATCGGGCCGCGGTTCTCGAAGCTGTCGCTGTGGATGCGCATGGGGGGGCCTCCTGGCTTGCGGGCCCCCGATTGTAGGACCTAGGGCGCGAGGCGGGCGGCGACCCAGTCCTCGGCGTACCCGTCCAGCCCGGCGCCGCGCAGGAAGCCGCAATGCCCGCCCTGCGCGGACACCTCGAGCGCGGCCGACGGCGGCAGCTGCAGCGCGCGGAAATGCTCGAACGGGATGACCGGGTCGTCCTCCGCCATCAGCAGGTGCGCCGGCACCTGCAGCGCGGCGAGCCGCGCGCCGGCGATCGAATAGCCGTCGAAGTAGTCGTCGAGCGTGCCGAAGCCCGTATGTCGCACCACCAGCCATTCGGTGAGCTCGCGCATGCCCAGGTGCAGCGTGCGGTCGTCGAAGTCGTGCACCTGCGGGAACAGCGCGCGCTTGCGCGCGAGCGAACGCCGCCACTTGCGCTCGAAGTAGTGCAGGTACACGCGCCAGCCGCGCTCCATCTGCGCCATCGTCGCCTTCGGGTCGAGCACCGGACACACGGCCGCCACGGCCGACAGCGGCAGGCCCGCGGCCGGCGCGCGCAACGCCAGGCGCAGGGCGAAATTGCCTCCGAGCGAATACCCCGCGGCGACCAGCGGCCGCGACGGCGCCGCCTCCGGCCAGAAGCGGCGAGCCACGTCGCGCGCCGCGAGCACGACCTCGTCGATGCGGTTGGAATGGAACAGCGCCTCGTTGAGGTGGTGGCTGTCGCCGTGGTCGCGGAAGTTCAGCCGGAACGTCGCGAAGCCGCGCTCGAGGAAGCGCGCGGCGGTGAGGCGCATGTAGCTGGACTCGGCGCTGCCCTCCCAGCCGTGCAGCAGCAGCGCGAACCCGCGCGGCTCGACGCCCGGCACCACGCTGTGCAGGCCGTGCAGGCGCACGCCGGGCCCGCCGTCGACGAGGTGCGCCGTCGTGACCGCGCCGGTCGCGGCCAGCACGCGCGCGCCATGGCGGCGGCGCCACGGGCTCGATCCCAGGAACGTCTGCACGTGGCCGCTGCGCAGCCACCACGGCGGCCGGTAGCCGGCGTCGATCATCGCATCGCGGCGACGATGCGCTCGCGCGCCAGCTCGGCGATGCGGCGCCGCCCGTCCTCGCTGCCGGCCGGAATCGGCTCGAGGAAGCGGACTTCGGCCAGCCGCGGCGGTTCGCCGAGCAGGCGCAGGAAGTTGCCGAGGAAGCCCTCGCGGCCGCGGAACGCGACCACGGTCTGCGCCGCGCAATGTTCGCCGTAGCACAGCGCGACCGGTTGCACCGGCACGCCGGCTTCCACGGCCGCAGTGAAGATGCGCGCGTGGAACGGCCCCACCTCGGTGCCGCCGCGCGTGCGTCCTTCGGGGAACACGCCCACCGCGCGGCCGCTGCGCAGGCGCGCGAGCATCTCGTGCAGCACGCCGCCGAGCGACTCGGTGCTGCCGCGCTCGTGGAAGATCGTCTCGCCGCGCGTCGCCATCCAGCCCACCAGCGGCCAGCCGGCGATCTCGCGCTTGGCGACGAAGCCCATCATCCGCTGGCTGTGCAGCACGACGATGTCGACCCAGCTCACGTGGTTGGCGACGAACACCACCGCGCCCGGCAGCGGCGTGCCGCTGCGGCGCAGGCGGAAGCCGAACACGCGCACCAGCCCCGCCTGCCAGGCGCGGATCACGCGGTATTCGAGGGTTTCGCCGCCGGGCAGGCGCAGCCGTCCCCACGGCGGGAGCATCAGCAGCAGGACCAGGGGCAGGTCGATGGCCGCATGCCACAGCAACATCGGCACGCGGTAGAGGTAGCGCAGCCAGCGCAAGGATCGATCTCCGGCGGCCGGCTCCATGCCGGCCCGTCTACTGCAGGCGAGCCTGCCTCAGGTGAACTTGAACATGCCCGGGCGCCACGCGCGGGTGTAGCTCTTGCCCGAGCCGTAGCCGCTGCTGCTGCCGTAGCCGATGCCGGCGCCGGTTTCGCGGGCGCGGCGGCGGTGCATGCGGTCGACCAGCTCCTCGCGGCGGCTGTCGAGCCATTCGGCGCGGCCGACCTTGTCCGGCTCGAGGCCGCGGCGCTGCGCCTGGTTCTGGCGGAAGTCGCAGAACTCGTCGTAGGCGTCCAGCTCGGGGCGCAGCTCGCGCACCGACAGCTCGATCATGATCGCGTCGTCGAGGTAGCCGAGCACCGCGACGTTGTCCGGGATCACGTCGTCCGGGTCGCAGAAGTAGGTCAGCGCCGACAGCACGCGGTCGCGATCCTCGCCCGACAGCGCCCAGGCTTCGTCGCGCACCATCGCGATCATGTCGTCCAGCTGCATCAGGCGCTGCTGGATGAAGTCGGGGATCGCGACCTTCTGCGCGTCGCCGAGCAGCCTCGACGCGCAGTCGACGATCTCCTGCGCCGACTTGCCGTCGGCCGCCTTCTTCGCCGCCGCCATCGCGGACTGGAAGTGCTCCAGGTCGCGGTCGTTGAGTTCGAAGTTCAGCGAGATCGACATGGCGGCGTTCCGGATCCGTGTGGGAAGAGGCGCAGCCTAGCAAATGATGCCGGGCGTGAGATAGCGCCGGAAGGGCCCGCGCGCGGTCGCCGGCGCGTCGCGCCCGCTCAGTCGGGCCGGTCGACCACCGCCAGCGTCAGCCGCGACACGCAGGCGAGGCGGCCGCGGGCGTCCTCGATGCGGATTTCCCAGACCTGGGTGCTGCGGCCCACGTGCAGGGGCCGGGCGGTGCCGGTGACGAGGCCCTCGCGCACGCCCGCGAGGTGGTTCGCGTTGATCTCGATGCCGACCACGCCCTGGCCGGGCGCGGTGCACAGCCCGCCCGCGGTGCTGCCCAGCGTCTCGGCGAGCAGCACCGACGCGCCGCCATGCAGCAGGCCGTAGGG
Source organism: Lysobacteraceae bacterium (assembly GCA_024508915.1). Classification (GTDB taxonomy): domain Bacteria; phylum Pseudomonadota; class Gammaproteobacteria; order Xanthomonadales; family Xanthomonadaceae; genus Cognatiluteimonas. The sequence continues at coordinate 8,316 of JANINR010000120.1, forward strand.
CTGCCGGGTGCGGGCGTCCACCGGCATGGTCGCGCGGACGTAATCGGGGCCGATCTCGGTGAATTCGATGCCCAGCGGCCGCATGGCGGTGCCTTCGGACATCGCATTGAGGTCGGCGACGGTGGCCTGGCGGCGGAACGGGCTGGGACGGACGGATTCCATGGGCACAGCATACGGGTGCCATCGGTGGGGTGACCTCCGGCACATTCAGAATTTGTCTTGGTGTTTTACATTACTACCACACCAATTCATCTACCCTTCAGGTAGCCGCCATGAACGCCTCCCGCAGTTTCGTCTCCCCGTCCCGTCCCGTCGTGCGCCTTCGCGCTCCGGAGACCAGCCGCCGCGCGGTCTACCGCGAGCGCGCTCCGGGCGTGGGCTACGGCAACAGCAGCGGTTACGCCAGCGAGCGCTCCTATGCGCGCGGCTGGGAGGTCCAGCCCCGGTTCCGCTGCGGCTGACCGAAGCACGGGCCCGGACGCCCCGGGACATCTCCCGCTCCCCCAGGCGGCTGGCGCGCGACTCCCTCCCCCAAGGGCGCGCCGGCCGCTGTTTTTTTTGTCAGAGGATCGGCGCCAGCCCGGCGCCGAACGCGGTGAAGATGCGCGTCAGCAGCGGCTTGAAGCCCGCGGCGACCTCCGGGAAATCCCCCACCGGCCGATAGCAGTCGCGGAAACGCGGATCGAACGGCGACAGGGGTGCCGGGCACCCGGGGCCTGGCTGGAACTCGTAGCTCGTCGCATAGCGCACCGGCCAGAGGTCGAACACCGGCATGCGCTCGGAGATCTTGGCCAGCGTGTATTCGAGCCCCGGCAGGAACGGCGCGTCCGGGCGCCGCGCGATCGTCCACGAATTCTCCGGCGCGATGTCGCCGCGGATGCTCGTCGCCAGCGCCTGCGCGAAGGCCGCGTCGGGCACCACGATCGCGCTCTCGGTGTTGTAGTTGTCGCCGCGCGGGTCGAAGTTGTGGGTGCCGACCACGCCGACCCGGCCGTCCACGACCAGCGACTTGGCGTGCAGGCCGATGCGCACGCCCGCGCGCTCCAGCGGCACGCGCTCGTTGCCGCGGCGGTGCGCGTAGCGCAGCGCCGCGTATTCGGCCTGCAGCGGCCGGCGGTACCTGTCGCCGCTGCTGCCCGGCAGCGCGTTGCGCGCCGCGCGCAGGCGCTCGCGCGCGATCGCCACCTGCTCGGCGGTGGGGACCGGGGGCAATTCCGCGCCCGTGGCCGCGAGGTCGATCGGCGCGTCGGCGGGGAACGGCTTGAGCTCGTGGATCTCGAAGCCGAAATCGCGCAGGTAGCGGCGCTTGTACTTGTACGACAGCGCGTAGGTGATGAACGAGTCGGTGGCCGCGAGCGAATTGGTCGAGACGACGACGCGCGGGGCGTCGCTGCGCTTGTGCATCGAGCGGAACATGTCCTGCGCCGCGTCCGACAGCACCAGGTAGGGCGTCTGCAGCAGCACGGTGTCGTTGGCGGATTCCACCAGCGCGCGCAGCTCGGAGGTCGCGGGCGCCGCGCCGGTGTCGCCGTGGTGCTTCTGCGGCAGGTCGGCGATGTACTCGACCGCGCCCACGGGCAGGGCCGCCGCGGCGAGGGCGCCGATGCGCGCGGGGTCGGAAGCGTCCGCGACGGCGGCGGCGACGCGCGCGGGATCCAGGTACTGCGGGCCCGTCAGCTCGGGCACGCCGCTGCGCAGCAGTTCCCGCCCGACGTCGGACAGGGTCGACGGCGGGCGGCTGCGGCGGTCGTTCCAGAACAGGTCGAAGTTCTCGCCCATCGTGCGCGCGACGGGGCCGGCGACGAGCAGGTCGCGGTCGCGGAAGTTGTAGGTCGCGTCCCAGTCGTAATAGTCGTCCTGGTAGTTGCGGCCGCCGGTGATGCCGATCGCGCCGTCGACGAGCAGCAGCTTGGTGTGCATGCGCTGGTTGAGGCGCCGCCAGCAGCACGCCGCGGCGAGCACGTACTGCGGGTAGCTGAGCCGCGCGCGGCCGAGCACCGGGTTGTAGATGCGGATCTCGAAGTTGCGGTGCGCGCCCGCCAGCGCCGCCAGCGTGTCCACGCGCTTGAGCGCCGAGAGCTGGTCGACGAGCACGCGCACGCGCACGCCGCGGCGCGCGGCGGCGAGCAGCTCCTCGAGGAACAGCTGCCCCGCGTCGTCCTCGTCGAAGATGTAGGTCTGCAGGTCGATCGCGGTGGTCGCGCTGCGGATCAGGTCGATGCGCGCGACCAGCGCGTCCTGGCCGCGGTCGAGGATCAGCGCGTAATGGCGCGGCGCGCCGGGCGCGCTCTCGACGAAGGCCTTCGCCCCCAGCTGGTGCAGGGCGGACGGGCGGGCGCAGGCGTCGGCCCGCGCGCAGTCCACCGCGGTGTCGCGCGCGGCGACCGCGATCGATCGCGCCTGCTGGCGCTCCGCCTGGCTGAGCGTGCTGCAGCCGCCGGCGGCGAGCAGCGCGAGCGCCGCGAGCAGGCGCAGCGCGCGGGTCACGCCGGCGGCTCCGCGCGCAGGCGCACGCGCAGGTTGAAGCGGACCGCGTCGTCCAGCGCGACGCGCCAGCCGCCCATGCCGTAGGCGTCGCGATCGACGACGCCGGTGGCGACGACGTCGCAGTCGCGCCCCGGCGCATCGCACGCGGCCGGCAGCACGTCGAACACCTGCCGGTGCTGCACGCCGCGCATCCGCAGCACGCCGCCGAGGCGGCCCCCGGACCGCAGCAGGTCGGGGCCGTACGCATCGGACAGGAACTCGACCTGCGGCCAGCGCTGCGCGTCGAAGAAGCCGCGACCGCGCGTGTAGCGCGTGTATCCCGGATGGCCGACGATCTCGACGTCGCGCGCAGACAGCACCAGGCGCACCCGCCGCCGATGCTGGCCGAGGTCGTCGACCCAGCCCTGCATCGTCGGGAAGCGCCCTTCGAGCGTCTGGCCCCAGCGCGTGGACAGCGAGAAGCCGATGCGCGAGGCGCCCGCGTCGATCTCGGCCGCGAGCGCCGCGCCCGCGAGCGCGGACAGCAGCAGCGCCGCGGCGAGCAGCGCCGGGGCCTCGCGCAGGGTCACGGCCACCAGAACGCGGAGAGCGTCGCCGTCCCGGGATCGATCGCCGCATCGGCGGGGAGCGACAGCACGGCGATCGCGCCCGGTGGCATGCCGCGGTAGTCGCCCGACTGGCCGCTGCTGAGGAACGCGACGAGGCGCTCGAGGCCCGGGTTGTGGCCGACCAGCAGCAGGCGTTGGGCTTCGCAGTGCCGGTCGGCCAGCGCGACCAGGGTGCCCGGCGTGGCGTCGTAGATCTCCGGCTCGAGGCGCTGTTCGACGTAGCCGATGGCGCCGAGCACGGCTTCCAGCGTCTCGCGCGTGCGCCGCGCCGGCGAGCACAGCACGCAGTCCGGGACCAGGCCGTGCTCGGCGAGCCAGCGGCCGGCGGCTTCGGCCTCGGCGAGTCCTTCCGGCGACAGCGGCCGGTCGAGATCGGCCTGGCCCGCGTCGGCGGGCTCGGCATGGGCGTGGCGGAGGAGGATCAGTTGGCGCATGGGGGCTCCGCACAGTGGATGGAAAGACCTGCCGACAGCGAACTGCCGGCGCTCAGCGGCGGGCCGTCACCGGCCTGCCGTCATCGACGCGTCCAGCGCAGCAGCGGCTGCCAGTCCTCCTGGTGCTCGCGGACCTGCGCCGACTGGTAGTCGAAGAGGCTCTTGCCGAGCCCGACCAGCACCGAATACGCCTGGCTGTCGCGCAGCTGCGCCACGACCGGATACGGCCACTGCTTCCACAACTCCACCGCCTGCTGCGATGCGTTGGTCCAGGGGCGCAGCTTGTTGCCGACCAGCCCGATCGGCAGTTCGCCGCGGCGCACGCGCGCCAGCTTCGCCAGGGTGTCGAGGAAGGGGACCGTGGCCTCGATGTCCAGCGCCGACGGCAGCACCGGCACCACCACCGAATCGGCGCGCTCGAGGAAGGGCATCAGTTCGTGCGCCATCGCACCGGCGGCACCGTCCACGATCACGACCTGCGTGTCCTCGGGCAGCTCGCGGTGCCAGCCGCGCTCGGCCTTCGTGCCGTCCATCGGCAGCACGGCGCTGTCGAGGCCGGCGCGCTTCTCGGCCCAGCGGGTGGAGGAGCGCTGCGGATCGGCATCCACCAGCACCGTGCGCTTGCCCGACAGCGCCGACTGCGCCGCGAGATGGGTCGCGATGGTGGTCTTGCCGACACCGCCCTTGGAACTGGCCACGAGGATCGTCTTCATCCGCTGCTCCGCCGATGGATACGAAGCCGAAGCCTATCATCCGTGCGCCACCGCGGCTGGCCGGGCCGCCGGCTGGTCCGGGCCCCAGCCCCGGCCTTCGCGCCAGGCGAAGCGGTGCTCGGTCCCGGGGACGAAACGGCCCTGCGCCGGGACCCAGGACCAGGCCGCCAGTCGCAGTTCGCGCCGGCCGATGCGCAGCACGTTCCAGGCATTCGCCTCGCCGCGCTCACGCGTCGACGTGGCCGTGCCCGCCTGCACCACCAGCGCGGCGTAGCCCTCGATGCGATAGCGGCGGGCGGTGATGCCGGTGTGGGTCGTGTGCAGGTGCCCGGACAGGAACACGTCCACGCCGCAGCCGGCGAAGGCCTGCATCGCCATGTCGGCGCGGCCCACGAGGTCGCCGGCGTCCGCGCCCTCGGGCAGGTCGAAGGGGTGGTGGCTCACGAGGATGCGGGTCACCGGTTCCGGCAAGCCGCGGAAGCGGCGTTCCACTTCGGCGACCTGCTCGTGGTTGATGCGCCCGCCCTTGAAGGTGAGCGAGCGCGCGGTGTTGACGCCGATGGCCGCGATCTCGGCGTCCTCGTAGTACGGGAAGTCCTTCGCTTCGATGCTTCGGCGGAAGCGCTTGAGCGGCGCGGCGAAGCGGCGCACGACGTCGTACAGCGGCACGTCGTGGTTGCCCGGCACCACCAGTTGCGGCCCGGGCAGCGTGTCGAGGAACGCCGCCGCCTGCGCGAACTGCGCCCGCCGCGCGCGCTGGGTGAGGTCGCCGGACACGACCACCAGGTCCGGCCGCAGCCCGTGCACCGCTTCGCGCAGCGGCGCGAGCAGCGCGGGATCCACGCGGCCGAAGTGCAGGTCGGAGAGATGGACGACGGTGCGCATCAGGCGGCGGCCCCCGGGGGCGGAGCCAGCACCCGCAACGCGCGCGGCCGCACCGCGAAGCGGATCGGCGTGTCGAGCTCGCCGACCTCGCCATCGCGCGCGACCTTGAGGCACGACGCGCCCGCGTGCACCTCCAGCTCGCGCGCCCCGCACACGTCGAGGTCGCGCGCCCCCGAGGTGCCGAACAGCAGCGTGCGCAGCCCCAGCCACAGCAGGCCCGCCGCCGTGCGCGGATGCAGCACGTAGACCGAGAGCAGCCCGTCGTCCAGGCACGCGCGCCGTCCCGCATCCGGCCCCTGCACGATGTAGTCGTTGTTGCCGACGAACACGAACGGCGTGCGCCGCCGCAGCGACCTGCCGTCGACCTCCAGCGCGACCTCGAACGCCTCCGGCTCGCGCAGTGCGGCCAGCGTCGCCCGCAGCAGCGCGCTCCACTTGCCGCGGCCGAGCCGCCGCTGCTGGCGCTCGCGGTCGACCACGATCGTCGCGTACAGGCCGAGGCTCGAATTGTTGAGGAACAGGCGGTCGTTCGCCGTCGCGGCATCGACGCGGCGCTCCCGGCCCGACGCCAGCGCGTCGGCGATGGCACCCGCCGCCGCCTCGAGCTCGTCGGGCATGTCGAGGTCGCGCGCGAAATGGTTCAGCGTGCCCGCCGGCAGGACGCCGAGCGGCAGGTCGTGTTCGAGCGCTGCCGCGGCGACCGCGTTGACGGTGCCGTCGCCGCCCGCGGCGACGAGGCAGGCGGGCCGATGCTCGAGCGCCGCCTCGAGCGCCTCGGACACCGCGACGTTAGGACCGCACGGAAACACGTCGGCGTCGACGCCGTGCTGCGCGAACATGCGGCGCAGGGCGTCGGCGTCGGGCGGCGCCTGGCCGCCCGATCCGGCGTTGACGACGATCGCGATGCGTCCCGGCACGCGGGCTTCCGTCCGAAGGGGCGGCCATCCTCGCGCGTGCCGGGTGCAAGCGCCGTGCAGGCGCCTGCGCGAGCGACTAGCGGCAGCCCTCCGGCTTGGACCCCGCCGGCAGCGTGGTCTCGCAGGTCCAGTCGACGCGGCCGCCGCCGCCGTCCGTGGGCACGAGCCAGAGCGTGTTGCCTGCGAGCGCCGCGGGCGCGGTGAAATTGATCGCGATGGTGCCGTGGTCGATGGTCACGTCGGCGGGCGTGCCTTCCGGCGCGCGATAGCCGATCGCGTCGGCGTCGACCGCCCAGTCCTGTTGCGTGGCGAACCGTTCGGCGATGGCGAGCTTGGCCGGCGCCGCGGCCTGCAGCGCCGCTTCGACCACCGCGGCGGGATCGGTCGCGGGCGCGGCGGCGGGCGCGGCGTCCTGCGCGGCGTCCTGCGCAGCGGCGACGAAGGAGGTGGACAGCATCGCGAGCGCGATGGCGAGGGCATGGCGGCGGACGGGGTGGCGGATGGGGCGTTGGAACATGGCACGGGTCTCCGGGTGGCGGGGCGATCAGGGCGTAGCGTAGCGGGACGCGACGTGCCGGCGAAGCCTTTCGGCGGCGGTCGCCAGGTCGGCGGTGAGGGGGGCGGCCGCCGCCCAGTCCGAGGCCCGGGCGGCAGCCTCCAGGCGATCGGCGCAGTGCGCCAGTTCGAGGGCGCCGATGGTGCGCGCGGCGCCCTTCAGCTTGTGCGCCTGGCGCGCCAGGTCGGCGAGGTCGCCGGCACCGCGCGCCGCCTCGGCGGCGGCGAGGTCGGTCGCGGTGCTCGCGAGGAAGTCGTCCAGCACCGCCCGCGCGTCCGCGGCATCGCCGCCGGTGAGCGCGTCGACGACGGCAGGATCCAGCGGCGGCGGGTGGTCGAGCTGGGGCAGCGCCTGCGGCACGTCCGGCGCCGCCCCGGACGCTGCGGGCGCCGGCGCGGCATGCGGCAGCCAGCGCCGCAACGTCGCCGCCAGGGCGGCGATCGAGACCGGCTTGGCGAGATAGTCGTCCATGCCCGCGGCGAGGCAGCGCTCGGCTTCGCCTTTCAGCGCGGAGGCCGTGAGCGCCACGATCGGCGTGTGCGCCAGGCCGCGCGACGCGGCCTCGGCGCGGATGCGACGCGCGAGTTCGTAGCCGTCCATGCGCGGCATGTGCACGTCCGACAGCAGCAGCGCGTAGCGTCCGCTGCGCCACTTCTCCAGCCCCTCCACGCCGTCGTTCGCGGCTTCGCTGGCGAAGCCGGCCAGCGCGAGCTGGCGCGCGATCACCAGGCGGTTGGTCGGGTGGTCGTCGACGAGCAGCACCAGCGTGCCTTCGCGCGCGGCCTCCTCCACGTCGGGCAGGCTGCGCAGCGCGAACTCGCCCGCGACGCCGGGCGCTTCCGGCTCCGCCGCGACCTCGGACAGCGGCGCGCGCGGCAGCGCGATCGACAGGCGCATCGTGGTCCCGAGGCCGGGCACGCTCTCCATGGCGATTTCGCCGCCCATCAGTTCGGCGAGGCGGCGGGAGATCGCGAGGCCCAGGCCGGTGCCGCCGAAACGGCGGGTGGTGTCGCCGTCGGCCTGCGCGAACGGCTGGAACAGGCGCGCCTGCGCTTCCGCGGGGATGCCGATCCCGCTGTCGGCCACGCTGAAGGACAGGCGATCGCGCACGCCGCCGGCACCGTCGTCCTCGCTGCCCTGCCAGTCCAGGCGGACCTGGATGGCGCCGTGCGCGGTGAACTTGACCGCGTTCGACAGGAAGTTCGCCAGCACCTGCCGCAGCCGCAACGCGTCCACCCGGTGCGCGGTCGCGATGCGCTCGTCCACCGTGCATTCGAGCCCGAGGCCCTTGCTCGACGCCGACCCGCTGAAGTTCGCGACGACGGCCTGGACCACCCGCTCGAGGCGGGCCGGCGCCGGCTGCAGCTCGAGGCGGCCGGCCTCGATCTTCGAAAAGTCGAGGATGTCGCCGATGATCTGCAGCAGCGACTGCGCGGACGACTGCACCACGTTGAGCGCGCGCCGCTGGTCGGCGTCGAGGCGCGTGTGCGCGAGCACCTCGACCATGCCGGTGACCCCGATCATCGGCGTGCGGATCTCGTGGCTCATCGCCGCGAGGAACGCGCTCTTGGCATGGTTGGCCTCGTGCGCACGGGCCTCGCTCGCGCGCAGCTCGGCCTGCAGGTTGCGCACCTGGCGGATGTCGCCGGCGATCACCAGCATGCCGAGCGGCTGGCGCGACGGATCGTAGGTCAAGCCGAGCGAGAGCAGCACGGGCACGGTGCGGCCGTGGATGTCCAGCATCTCCGATTCGGCGGTGGGCACGCCGAGCTCCGCCGCCACGCGCAGCGCGCGCCAGTCGGCGGGCACCTGGCGCCCGGTTTCTGCGGCGATGCCCGCGGCGAACTGCCGGAACGCCGCGGGTGAGACCAGGAACGGCGCGTCGTCGGGCCGCGGATCGTCGGAAGAGGCCGCGCGCAGGCCGAGGATGTCCGCCGCGCGATAGCCGAGCAGCTGCTCCGCCGCCTGGTTGAACAGCGTGTAGCGGCCCTGGTCGTCGGTGCCGATGATCGCGACCGGCGCCAGCTCCACCATCGTGCGCAGGAAGCCCTCGCGCTGTTCGAGTTCGCGCCGCACCGCCTCGTTGCGCTGCAATTGCTGGGTCAGTTCGGATTCGACCGCCAGCACGTCGGCGCGCATCTCGACGAACGCATCCATCACGTCGCCCAGCTCGCCGAACGGCCGCCGCGCCGGCAACGCCACCTGGTCGTTGGCGCGCAGCTGCTTCGCCAGCCGGGTGAGCGCGCCGATGCCGCGGTAGGCATTGCTGAGGATGCGGCGGCCGGCCAGGGCGGCGATGAGGAACGCCAGCAGCGCGATACCGATGCGCAGCGCGCTGGTGTTCCAGCCGCGGCGCACGTCCTCGCGCACCAGCGCCTGCGCCTCGACCATCGCCATGTCGCCCAGCCGGCCCACGCTGCCGAGCACGGGGTCGACCGCCGGATACAGCGCGTGGTCGGCGAAGCGCCCGAGCGCGGCGATGTCGCGCCTCACGAGGATCGCGCGCAGCGTCGCCACCGCCGCGTCGGCGCGCGCGCGATCGCGCCTGGCCCGCGCGAACAGCGCGCGCTGCGCGCCGTCGTGCGGCATCGCCTCCAGCCGCGCCCAGTCGCGCGCGATCGCCGCCTGCGCATCGTCGACGGCGCGCACGCCGGCGGGCCAGTCCACGAGCGCGTTGCGGACCTTGAACGTCGTGTCGACGATGCCGCGCGAATACCCGTCGGACACCGCCTTGAGCGCGCGCATGCGCTCCAGCGGCCGCGCCTGCAGGCGCTCGAGCGAGCGCCGCGCCTGGTACTGCGCGTACTCGTCGACGACGAGCACGGTGGCGCCGCAGGCGAGCAGGAACGCGAACAGCGCCAGCAACTGGCGCCGGATGCTCTGTGGCGGCGTCCCCGGCGCCACGCGCGCTCAGGACTCCGGGCGGCGCCAGCGCGAGACCGCGGCGCCGAGTTCCTCGCCCGGCACCGGGGCCGCGATCAGGAAGCCCTGCGCGATGCCGCAGCCCATGCCGGCCAGCATCTGCCAGTCCTCCACGGTCTCGACGCCTTCGGCCACCACTTCGAGCTGCAGCTTGCGCGCGAGGTCGAGGCTGGCTTCGACCACGGCGCGCTTGCGCGGGTCGAGGTTCGCGCCGGTCACGAACTCCTGGTCGATCTTGAGCTCGGTGAACGGTATCTGCGACAGCTGCGCCAGCGAGGAATAGCCGGTGCCGAAATCGTCGATGGACAGCCCGAATCCCTTCAGCCGCAGCCGCGCCAGCACGCCGAGGCCGCGCGCGGCGTCGGTGACGACGGAGCCTTCGGTGATCTCCAGCATCACGTCGGCCGGCTCGACGCCGTGGTCCTGCACGATCTCCTGGTAGTGGTCGGCCGCGCCGGGGTCCGCGAGCGTCGCCGCCGACACGTTCACCGACACGTGCAGGCGCAGGCCGTCGTCGTCCCAGCGCCGCTTCCAGCGCACCGCCTGCTCCAGCATCGCGTCGGTGAGCTGCTGCGCATATCCCTCGCGCTCGAGCAGCGGCACGAAGTGCCCGGCGCGCACCGCGCGGCCGTCGGCGCGGCGCAGCCGCGCCAGCGCCTCGACCGCGACCACCTTGCCGTTGCCGAACTCGACCTGCGGCTGGAACCAGGGCAACAACGCCCCTTCGCGCAGCGCCTTGCGCGCCTCGTCGAACGTCACGTCGACCGGCTCGTCGGCGTCCTCGCCGTGCAGCGACGCGTCGTACGCGGCGAGCAGCGTGCGCAGGCGCTCGAGCGTCAGCGGCTTCTCGACGCAGCCGAGCACGCGCAGGCCGTAGGCGCGGGCCATGGTCTGCACGGTGTTGAGCAGGGCCGGGTCGAGCGCGCTGACCAGCGCGATGCCACGCGCCAGGCGCGACTGGGCGACGTGGCCGATGAACTCGACGCCGTCCATGCCGGGCATGTCCAGGTCCACGAGCACGGCGTCGGGGGGTTGCGGCAGGCGTTGCAGCAGGTCGAGCGCGGCCTGGCCGTCGGCCGCCTCAAGGGCGCCTTCGATGCCCAGCTCCTCCAGCAGGCGCAGCGCCATCCTGCGCTGGAAGCCGTGGTCCTCCACCACCATGACCCGCAGGTCGGCAAGGCTCATCGCGTTCCCCTGGTGCCGCGTCCCTTCGGGGGCGAGCGTACCCCAGCGGGCTACAATTTGGCATGACCAGCACCGCAGAACTCAGCTCCCCCGCGTCCGCCGGCACCGGCCTGACCCGGGGCGTCGTCGACCCCGACTACACCCTCGACCACAAGTACAGCCGGGAGTCCGGGCGCATCTACCTGTCCGGGGTCCAGGCGCTGGTGCGGCTGCCGTTGATGCAGAAGCTGCGCGACGCGGCGGCCGGCCTCGACACGGCCGGCTTCGTCAGCGGCTATCGCGGCTCGCCGCTGGGCGGCTTCGACCTGGAGCTGTGGCGCGCGCGCAAGCATCTCGAGTCCGCGGGCGTGAAGTTCACCCCGGGCCTCAACGAGGACCTCGGCGCGACGATGGTGTGGGGCACGCAGCAGGTCGGCCTGTTCCCCGGCGCGAAGCACGACGGCGTGTTCGGCATGTGGTACGGCAAGGGCCCCGGCGTGGATCGCTGCGGCGACGTGTTCAAGCACGCCAACGCCGCAGGGACCTCGAAGCACGGCGGCGTGCTGGCGCTGGCCGCCGACGACCACGCCTGCCGCTCGTCGACGTTGCCGCACGGTTCGGAAGGCGAGTTCGTCTCCGCGCTGATGCCGGTCCTCAATCCCGCGGGCGTGCAGGACATCCTCGAGATGGGGCTGCTCGGCTGGGCGATGTCGCGCTACACGGGCCGCTGGGTCGGCTTCAAGACCATCGCCGAGACGGTGGAGTCGTCGGCCTCGGTGGACGTGGATCCGTTCGCGCTGCGGATCGTGCTGCCGGGCGACGACGACTTCGCGATCCCGCCGGGCGGACTCAACATCCGCTGGCCGGATCCGCCGCTGGACCAGGAGATGCGGCTGCACATGTACGCGGTCAAGGCGGCGCAGGCGTTCGCGCGCGCCAACCGCATCGACCGCACGGTGATCGATTCGCCGGAGGCGCGGCTGGGCATCGTCACCACCGGCAAGAGCTACCTCGACGTGCTGCAGGCGCTCGAGTACCTGGGCCTCGACGAGGACGCGTGCCGCTCGCTCGGCATCCGCGTCTACAAGGTCGGCATGACCTGGCCGCTCGAGCCCGCGGGCATCCGCGCCTTCGCGCGCGGCCTGCAGGACATCGTGGTGGTCGAGGAGAAGCAGTCCTTCATCGAGAGCCAGATGAAGGAGCTGTTCTACAACTACGACGGGCAACGCCCCTCGATCGTCGGCAAGTACGACGAGGCGGGCGAGTGGATCCTGCCGTCGACGGGCGAGCTGACCCCGGCGCGCATCGCCGGCGTGATCGCGCGGCGCATCCAGCGGCTGATCCCGATGGAGCCGGGCGCGGCCGAGCGCATGCGCCAGGTGCTCGAGTGGATGGAAGCGAAGGAAGGCGAGCTGGCGCTGCCGCGCGCGAACTTCCCGCGCGTCCCGCATTACTGCTCCGGCTGCCCGCACAACACCTCGACGCAGGTGCCGGAAGGCTCGCGCGCGCTCGCCGGCATCGGCTGCCACTACATGGTCACCTGGATGGACCGTTCCACCGACACGTTCACGCACATGGGCGGCGAAGGCGTGACGTGGTCGGGGCAGGCGCCGTTCACCGACACGCCGCACGTGTTCCAGAACCTCGGCGACGGCACCTACTTCCATTCCGGCACGCTGGCGATCCGCCAGTCGGTGGCCAGCGGCGTCAACATCACCTACAAGATCCTCTACAACGACGCGGTGGCGATGACCGGCGGCCAGCCGGTGGACGGCCCGCTGAGCGTGCCAGCGATCGCGCGCCAGGTGCGCGCGGAAGGCGTGGAGACGATCGTCGTGCTGTCCGACGAGATCGGGAAGTGGACGGAGGTCGCGCCGCCGCCCGGCATGTTCCCCGACGGCGTCGAGTTCCTCGACCGCCGCGAGCTCGACGCGGTGCAGAAGCGCCTGCGCGAGGTGAAGGGCACCAGCGTCCTGATCTACGACCAGGTCTGCGCCACCGAGAAGCGCCGGCGCCGCAAGCGCGGCAAGATGGTGGATCCGCAGAAGCGCGTGTTCGTGAACACGCTGGTGTGCGAAGGCTGCGGCGATTGCGGCAGGAAGTCGTTCTGCGTGTCGGTGCTGCCCAGGGACACGGAGTACGGGCGCAAGCGCGAGATCGACCAGAGCAACTGCAACAAGGACTACAGCTGCGTCGAGGGCTTCTGCCCGAGCTTCGTGACCGTGCACGGCGGCAAGCCGCGCAAGGGCCGGCCTTCGAAGCAGGGCGGGGCCGACACGGCCTCGCGGCTCGCCGACCTGCCGATGCCGTCGTTCGCGTCCGACCTCGCGCAACCCTGGAACATCCTCATCACCGGCGTCGGCGGCACCGGCGTCGTCACCATCGGCGCGCTGCTCGGCATGGCCGGGCACCTCGAGGGCAAGGGCGCGACGGTGCTCGACCAGACCGGGCTGGCGCAGAAGGGCGGCGCCGTGACCACGCACATCCGCATCGCGCGCGCGCCGTCGCAGATCCACGCGGTGCGCATCGCCGCCGGCGAGGCCGACCTCGTGCTCGGCTGCGACATGGTGGTGGTCAACGACTACTGGGCACTGTCGAAGATCCGCGCCGGCCGCACCGAGGTCGTGCTCAACACCTACGAGGCGATGCCGGGCACGTTCACCACGCGGCCGGACATGCAGTTCCCGGCACGCGACATCGTCGCCGCGGTCGCCACCGCGCTCGGCGGCGCCGCGCCGTCGCAGGTCGACGCCACCCACATCGCGACCGCGCTGCTCGGCGACGCGATCGGCAGCAACCTGTTCATGCTCGGCCACGCCTGGCAGCGCGGCCTCGTGCCGCTGTCGCTGGAGTCGCTGATGCGCGCGATCGAGCTCAACGGCGCGGCGGTGGAAATGAACAAGACCGCCTTCGCGTGGGGCCGCCTGTCGGCGATCGACCTGCCGGCGGTGCTCGATGCCGCAGGCATCGTCCGCAACGCGCCGACGCCGGCGGAGGCCGCGGCGTTCCCGCTGCCGATGCTGGCGCCGCGCCCGTCGGAGGGCCACGAGTCGGGCCTCAACGACGCCCTGCTCGCGACCCGCAGCGAGGATTCGCTGCGCCACGTGCCCGCGCACGACGGCGACGCCGCCGGCGCGGCCGCAGCGTTCGCGCCGCTGGACGACGCGCGCCTGTCGCGCTCGCTGGACGAAATCGTCGCCCGCCGCGCCGCGTTCCTGCGCGACTACCAGGGCGCGGCCTACGCGCGCCGCTATACCGATTTCGTCGCCCGCGTGCGGGCCGCGGAGCAGGCGCGCGCGCCGGGCGCCACCGACCTGGCCGAGGCCGTCGGGCGCTACCTGTTCAAGCTGATGGCGTACAAGGACGAGTACGAGGTCGCGCGCCTGTACACCAGCGGCGAGTTCCGCAAGCGGCTCGAGCAGCAGTTCGAAGGCGACTACCGGTTGCATTTCCACCTCGCGCCGCCGCTGCTGGCGAAGCGCGACGCCGAAGGCCGCCTGCTCAAGCGCGAATACGGCCCGTGGGTGTTCACCGCGTTCCGCGTGCTGGCGAAGCTGCGCTTCCTGCGCGGCACGCCCCTGGACCCGTTCGGCCATACGGCCGAGCGCCGCGGCGAACGCGCCCTGATCCGGGACTACGAGAAGACCGTCGGCGGGCTGCTCGACGACCTGCGGATGGGCAACGTGGCGCTGGCGGCGCGGATCGCGTCGGTGCCCGAGCAGATCCGCGGCTACGGCCACGTCAAGCACGAACACCTGGCACGCGCGAAGGCGCGCGAGGCGGACCTGTTGCAGGAGTGGCAGGCGGCCGTCGCGGCCGCCTGAAGCCTCAGCGCATCGCGACCGCGGTGGCGCTGCCGCCACCACCGCCCGGGCGGCGCGCGTCGGCGAGGATCTGGCGCGCGTTGCGGCCGCTGCAGGCGAAGTCGCGGCTGCGGTCGAGGAACGCGGCGTTGTCGGCGTACGAGAACAGCAGGTTGCGGTCCTTCATTTCGTCGATGACGACGCGCGCCACCTGCTGGCGCAGCGCCGGGCAACCGTAGCTGCGGCCGAGCCGGCCCTGCTTCGCGGCCACTGCCGGATCGACGTACCACGCGCCGTGCATCACGATGGCGCGGGCGCGGGCGTTGTCGTTGATGCCCGGATCGAGCCCGTCGAGGCGCAGCGAATAGCCGTTGCCGCCGATGTAGGTCTCGGCGGTGCGGAACAGGCCGAGGCTGGTCTGGTGGCTGTCGGACTGGTTCGAGAACGACGTGGCGTAGTTGTCGCCGCTGCCGCGGCCGTGCGCCACGAGTTCGTGGTGCAGCAGCTTGCCGCCCTCGACGTCGAACACCCACAGGCGGCGCGCGGTCGACGGCAGGCTGTAGTCGATGACGGCCAGGCGGGAGTCGGCCTCCACTTCGCCGGAAGCGACCGCGCACTCGCGCGCGGCGACGGCCAGCGCGAGCACGCCGCGGTCGGCCTGCGGCGCGGCGGCCGACAGGCGCGCGAGCAGCGCATCGGCCG
>JANINR010000121.1 GCA_024508915.1 Lysobacteraceae bacterium
GCGCGGACGCCGTGCGCGTGCCGCCCGCGGCCCCGCGCGCCGGCGGATACAGGCGCAGCGTCTGCCCCGGGAAGATGGTGTACGGCGGATCCACGTCGTTCCATGCAGCGAGGTCGCGCGCGGTGATGCCGTTCTCGGTGGCGATGCGGTACAGCGTCTGTCCCGCGCGCACGCTGACGGCCTTCCCGGGTTTGGGCACCGAGACGCGCACCGGCCGCAGGTCGTCGCCCCCGCCGGCACGACGCACGACGTGCGAGCTCGCGCATCCGGCCAGCAGCGCGGCGAATGCCGCGAACGCGGCGACGCGCAGTGCGGGCCGCGCGCCTCCCCTTCGACCCGTCCCGTCGACGCGCTTGCTCATCCCGCGTAAGCCCTCCATCCCAGCCAGGCGACCGCCGCCAGCAGCAGCGACAACGCCGCCCAGCCGACCGGTTCGATCCAGCGGTGCAGCGCCGCTTCCGCGCGCGCGCCGCCGAGCTTGATCGCGCCGGCCAGGAGGTACACGCGCTTGCCGCGGCCGATGAACATGCTCGCCATGAACGGCACCAGGGGCACGCCGACGATGCCGGAGGCCCAGGTGAAGAACTTCAGCGGGATCGGCGCGAACCCGGCGACCACCAGGATCCAGAACGCCTTCCACGGCGATTCGATCGCGATGCCGCGCAGGTAGGCGACCTGCTCCTCCACGTGCGCGGCCCAGCCGAGCCGCGCGAACAGCGGCTTCACCAGTTCGTACGCGTAGTGGCCGAGCGCGTAGCCGACGAGCGCGCCCGCCAGCGAACACACCAGGCTGATCGTCGCGTAGCGGAACGCGCGCTGCGGGCGCGACAGCGCCATCGGCGCCAGCATCACTTCCGGCATCACCGGGAAGAACACCGCTTCGACGAAGCTCAGCACGCCGAGCAGCGCGGGCGCGTTGCGGTGCTTCGCCCAGCGCAGCGCGCGTTCGTACAGCGGCGCGAAGACCTTCAATCGACCAGCCCCGACAGCAGCGGCACGAACACCACCGGGCCGAGGTCGTCGCGCGCGACGACGCCCGCGGCGTCCTTGCGCAGCCGCAGCAGCGACTGGGCACTGGCCGGCCCGACCGGCGCGACCAGCGTGCCGCCCGGCGCGAGTTGCGCGGTGAGGGCCTCCACCAGCGCCGGCGCGGCGGCGGTGACCACGATCGCGTCGAACGGCGCTTCTTCCGGCCAGCCGATGCGGCCGTCGTCGTGCTTGCTGCGCACGTTCAGGCCGAGCGTGCGGAAGCGCTTGCGCGCGGTGCGCAGCAGCTCGCCGATCCGCTCGACCGTGTACACCTGCAGGCCGAGCGCGGCGAGGATGGCCCCCTGGTAGCCGGACCCGGTGCCGATCTCGAGCACCTTCGACGGCTGCGCGCCGTCGAGGAACAGCGTTTCCGTCATCCGCGCCACGACCCAGGGCTGCGAGATCGTCTGGCCGTGGCCGATCGGCAGCGCCGTGTCCTCGTAGGCGCGGGTGGCGAAGGCTTCGTCGACGAACAGGTGCCGCGGCACCGTCCGGATCGCGTTCAGCACGCGCTCGTCGGCGATCGCGGGCGCCTGCGGCGTGCCCGCGCGCAGCCGCTCGATCAGCCGGTCGCGCACGCGTTGCGAGGTCATGCCGAGGCCGACGGCCTCGGGCTGGAGGCGCAGGCGCGCGGTCATCCGGTCGCCTCGCGCGGCACGCCGTGCGTGTCCGGGCGGGACAGCGCGGCTTCCAGCCCCCCGACCCAGCTCGCCACCTGTTCCAGCGCCTGGTAGCGCGTGAGGTCGACCTGGATCGGCGTGATCGAGATGTGGCCGGTGCGCACCGCGTGGAAGTCGGTTCCCGGGCCTGCATCCTGCTCGGCGCCCGCGGCGCCGATCCACCACCAGCTGCGGCCGCGCGGATCCTCCTGCTGCACGCAGGGTTCGGCGCGGTGGCGGTTGCCCAGGCGCGAGACTTCGAATCCGCGTACCGCGTCCCACGCGAGGTCCGGGACGTTCACGTTGAGGATGGTGTCGGCCGGCAGCGGGTCCACGCGCAACCGCGCGATGATCTCGACCGCGGCGCGCGCGGCGGTCGCGTAGTTCCGCTCCTCCGATTCGCCGCGGGCGAGCGACATGGCCACCGCGGGCAGGCCGAGGAAGCGCCCTTCCATCGCCGCGGCGACGGTGCCCGAGTAGATGACGTCGTCGCCGAGGTTGGCGGTGTTGTTGATGCCGGACACGACGATGTCCGGTTCGAGCTCGAGCATTCCCGTGATCGCCACGTGCACGCAGTCTGTCGGCGTGCCGTGCACGCACCATGTGTCGGCGGCGCGCCGGACCACGCGCAGCGGCATGTCCAGGGTCAGCGAATTGCTCGCGCCGGAACGGTCGCGGTCCGGCGCGACGACGATTACCTCGTGGCCGGCCGCACGCAGTCCCTCGGCAAGGATCCGGATGCCCGGGGCGTCGACGCCGTCATCGTTGCTGACCAGTACGCGCATGCACGAATGATAACCGGGAAGCGTTAGGCTGGCGCCATGTCGAACCGCGGAAAAACGCCACCGGAGCCCGTCGCCCAGGACGATGCCGCCCTGTTCCGGGAAGCCGTGGGCCCGGTGCGCGAACTGCCGGCGCCGCCGGCGCCGCCGCGCGCGCCGCCGCCCAGGC
>JANINR010000122.1 GCA_024508915.1 Lysobacteraceae bacterium
GCGCAGGGCCCCGCGCCGGCGCGCGTCGCGCCCGTGGCGAGTCCCTTCGCGTGGCGCTGGCCCGTGGAAGGCACGCTGCTGTCGGCCTACGTCGCCGGCAACCCGACCCGGCAGGGCATCGACATCGGCAACAGCGAAGGCACCCCGGTGCGCGCCGCGGCCGACGGTGTCGTCGTGTATTCGGGTTCCGGCCTGGTCGGCTACGGCGAGCTGGTCATCGTCAAGCACGACGACAACTGGTTGTCCGCGTACGGCCACAACCGCGCCCGCAGGGTCAACGAAGGCCAGGTGGTGAAGGCGGGCGAGCAGATCGCCGAGATGGGGCATACCGGCGCCGCGCGCGACATGCTGCACTTCGAGATCCGCTACAACGGCAAGCCGGTCGATCCGCAGGCGTACCTGCCGAAACGGTAGAGGTCTACGCGGCGATGATGAAGGCCGCGACGACGCGCCGGCCTTCGCCGGCGAGCACGCTGTAGGTGCGCGCGGCGGCGGCATTCGTCATCGCTTCCAGGCCCACGCCGCGCTGCAGCGCGGCCGCGAGCGTCGCCGGCGGGGGGAAGGCCTGCGTGGCGCCGGTGCCGAGCACGATCAGTTCCGGCTTCAGCGCCAGCAGGGGCTCGAGCGCTTCCGGCGGCAGGGTGGCCGCGTCGGCGTAGGGCCAGTCCTCGACGAGCGCCTCTGGCGCGACGCAGAAGCTGCTGCGCAGGGTGCGGTCGTTGACCAGCGCCGACCGGCCGTCCGCGCCGCGGAGGAACCAGGCGTAATCGGGACGTTCGAGGTGCAGCTGCATCGGGCCGGGACCGTGCGGGGGGCTCAGGCGCGCGGCAGGACGATGCGCCGCTGGTCCTTCGACGGCCGGTACAGCACGGCGGTGTGGCCGATCCGCTGCACGAGCGCGGCGCCGGCACGGTTCGCCAGTTCCTCGACCATCGCGTCGCGGGCCTCGCGGTCTTCGGCCGCCACCTTCACCTTGATCAGCTCGTGGTGTTCGAGGGCGCCGTCCACCTCGGCCACCAGCGCGTCGCTGATGCCTTTCCCGCCGACCTGGAGCATGGCCTTGAGCCCGTGCGCCTGGCCGCGCAGGAAGCGGGTCTGGGCGTTGGTCAGGGCGGTCGACATCGGGAGGCCGGAAAAGGAGCGGGGGTGGCCGTCAGGGTATCATGGCGCCGACCATGGCCACCCGCAGCAAGTCCAGCCAGCGCTGGCTGAAGGAGCACTTTTCCGACCCCTACGTGAAGAAGGCGCAGGCGGAAGGGATGCGTTCGCGCGCGGCCTACAAGCTCGAGGAACTGGTCGAGCGCGACCGGCTGCTGAAACCCGGGATGGTCGTCGTCGACCTCGGGGCCGCGCCGGGAGGATGGTCGCAATGGGTCAGGCAGGCGCTGGACGAGATGTCCCGGGAACGCCCCGGCCGCGTCGTCGCGCTCGACATCCTCGAGATGCCCGCGCTGGCGGGCGTCGAGTTCCTTCATGGCGACTTCAGGGAGGATGCGGTCCTATCGGCACTGGAAGCCACGCTCGCGGGGGCGCCGGTGGACCTTGTCCTTTCCGACATGGCCCCCAATAAGAGTGGCATGGACGCGGTCGACCAGCCGCGGATGATGCACCTGGCCGAACTGGCGATGGATTTCGCCGACCACCATCTGCGCCCCGGCGGCACGTTCCTGATCAAGCTGTTCCAGGGCACGGGGTTCGACCAGTACGTTCGCGACCTGCGGCGGCGGTATGCGAAAGTGTCGATCCGCAAGCCCGCCGCCTCGCGCAAGCGCTCGCCCGAGGTCTACGCACTCGCCCAGGACAAGCGCGCCGCCCCCCTTCCCGGATAGCCGTACCCCATGAACGACCTCGTGAAAAACCTGCTGCTCTGGGTCGTCGTCGCCGTCGTCCTGATGGTGGTGTTCCAGAGCTTCAGCCCGAAGTCCGCGGCGACGCAGCCGCTGACCTACGACCAGTTCGTGCAGGAAGTGCAGGGCGACCGCGTGTCGCAGGTGAAGATCGCCGAGGACCGCACCACCATCAGCGGCGAGCGCAAGGACGGCACGAAGTTCACGACCTACGCGCCGGCCGACAAGGACCTGGTCAACGACCTGCTGCGCCACGGCGTGACCACCGTGCAGGCGCCGCCGTCGAGCGGGCTGTCGCTGGGCGTCATCCTGGTGAACGTGCTGCCGTGGCTGCTGTTCATCGGCATCTGGGTCTATTTCATGCGGCAGATGCAGCAGGGCGGCGGCAAGGGCGCGATGTCCTTCGGCCGCTCGCGCGCCAAGCTGCTCAACGAGGACCAGACGAAGATCACCTTCGCCGACGTCGCCGGTTGCGACGAGGCGAAGGAGGAAGTGTCGGAGCTCGTCGAATTCCTGCGCGATCCCTCCAAGTTCCAGAAGCTGGGCGGCAAGATCCCGCGCGGCGTGCTGATGGTCGGCCCGCCGGGCACCGGCAAGACGCTGCTCGCCAAGGCCATCGCCGGCGAGGCGAAGGTGCCGTTCTTCTCGATCTCCGGTTCCGACTTCGTCGAGATGTTCGTCGGCGTCGGCGCCTCGCGCGTGCGCGACATGTTCGAGCAGGCCAAGAAGCACGCGCCGTGCATCATCTTCATCGACGAAATCGACGCGGTCGGCCGCC
>JANINR010000123.1 GCA_024508915.1 Lysobacteraceae bacterium
GCGGCCGCGAACGATGCGGCGGCGGCGGCGCGCGCGCCGCAAGCCGTGATCCGCCGGGGCACCGGACAGGTCATCGATGCCGACGCCGCGCGTTCCGCGCCGTCGCTGCCCGGCGTCTCCGGTTCCGGGTCCACCTTCAACTTCGAGGGCACCCCGCTGCCGGTGGTGGTGAAGGCGATCCTGGGCGACATGCTCGGCCAGAACTACGTCATCGCGCCCGACGTGCAGGGCACGGTGACGCTGTCCACGCCGCACCCCGTCAGCGCCGCGGGCGCGCGCGACCTGCTGGAGATGGTGCTGGGCTGGAACAACGCGCGCATGGTGTACAGCGGCGGGCGCTACAACATCGTCCGCGCCGACCAGCCGCTCGACGGCAGCCTGTCGGCGCGCAGCGGGCCCGCGGCGGTCGCCAACGGCTACGAGACGCGCGTGGTGCCGCTGCGCTACATCTCGGCCACCGAGATGGCGAAGCTGTTGAAGCCCTACGCGCGCTCCAACGCGATCGTGGACGCCGACGCCGGCCGCAACACGATCACGGTCGCCGGTTCGCGCGCGGAGCTCGAGAACTACCTCCGCACGATCCAGGTGTTCGACGTCGACTGGATGGCGTCGATGTCGGTGGGCGTGTTCCCGCTGCAGTCGGGGCGCGCGGCCGACGTGGTCGAGGACCTGGAGAAGGTGTTCGGCGAGGCCGGCAAGTCGCCGGTCGCCGGCATGTTCCGGTTCATGCCGCTGGAGGCCGCGAACGCGGTGCTGGTGATCACGCCGCAGCCGTCCTACCTCGACAGCATCCGCGAATGGCTCGAGCGCATCGACGGCGCGGGCGCGGGCCCGCAGCTGTTCTCGTACGAGCTGAAGTTCGTCAAGGCCAAGGACCTCGCCGACCGGCTCGCCGAAGTGTTCGGCGGCGGCGCGGCGCGAGGCGGGCGCTCCGGCGCGCCCAGCCTGATGCCGGGGCTGCAGTCGACCGAGATCAAGGACGGCGGCGTCGACGGCGCGGCGACCAGCAGCGCGCCCATGGGCGGCGACGGCGGGCTGGGGCAGGGCACGCTGTCGCTGGATCCGCGCGAATCCGGCAACGGCGGGGTCACGCTGGAAGTCGACGGCGACCGCGTCGGCGTGTCGGCGGTCGACGAGACCAACACGCTGCTCGTGCGCGCCAGCCCGCAGGCCTGGCGCTCGATCCGCGACGTGATCGAACGGCTCGACGTGATGCCGATGCAGGTGCACATCGAAGCCCAGGTCGTCGAAGTCAAGCTCAGCGGCGACCTCAAGTACGGCGTGAGCTGGTACTTCGAGCAGGCGGTGAACCGGTCGACCGCCGACGGCGGCGCGGGCCTCCCGTCCGCGCTCGGGCGCGACATCTGGGGCGACCTCGCCGGCAGCATCCGTCCGGCCGGCGGCGCCGTGCCGGGCCTCAACTGGACTTTCCTCGGCCGCAACGCGGCGGCGGTGATCAATGCGCTCGACCAGGTCACCGACGTGCGCCTGCTGCAGACGCCGTCGGTGCTGGTGCGCAACAACGCGGAGGCCACGCTCAACGTCGGCACGCGCATCCCGATCCAGTCCGTGTCGTTCAATCCGGGCGGGGTCGCCGACACGGGGACCTTCAGCCAGGTGCAGTACCTCGATACCGGCGTGATCCTCAAGGTGCGGCCGCGGGTGACGAAGGACGGCATGGTCTTCCTCGACATGGTGCAGGAGGTCAGCTCGCCGGGCGCGGTGCCGGCCAGCTGCGCGTCGAACGCGGCGAACTGCAACGTGCCGATCGACACGCGCCGGCTCAAGACCGAAGCGGCGATCCGCAGCGGCGATACGGTGATGCTCGCGGGCCTGATCAGCGACAGCGCCGAGAACGGCTCCTCGGGCGTGCCCTACCTGAGCCGGATCCCGGTGCTCGGCTCGCTGTTCGGCACGCGCACCGCCAACACCGGCCGCAACGAGGTGATCGTGCTGCTGACGCCGACGATCGTGCGCGACCCGGAAGAAGCGCGCACGCTCACCGACGAGTACACGCGCCAGTTCCGCGCGATGGAACCGCTGCAGCGCGCGAAGGCGCGCTGACGCAGGCGCGCCTTGCCGGCTCCCGCATCGCCGACCGCCGCATCGCCGACCGCCGCGGCGCAGGCGCCCGCGCTGCCCATCGTGCTGGTGCCGCTGGGCACCGACGACGCGGCGCTGGATGCCTGCCTGGCGGCCCTCGACGCCGGCACGCCCGCGGGCACGCGCGTCTGGCTGGCCGACGATGCGCAGGCGGGTCCGCGCGGGCTGGCGATCGTCGAGCGCTGGCTCGCCGCGACCCGGCTGGACGCGACGTGCACGCGTCGGCAACGCAGCGTCGGCGAAGCCGCGCACCTGGCCGAAGCGCTGGCCGCCTGCGGCGATGCCGACGTCGCCGTGCTCGCGGCCGATGCGGTGCCGGCCCCCGGCTGGCTTGCGCAGCTCGCCGCGTGCCTGCGCCGCGATCCCGCGATCGGCACCGCCACGCCCTGGTGCAACGCGGGCGAAGCGGCCTCGTGGCCGCGCGTGGGCGAGATCGCGCCGATGCCTTCGGACCTGCCGCGGCTGGCGGCCGCGTGCGCCGCGATGCCGCCGCATCATCCGGAGCTGCCCG
>JANINR010000124.1 GCA_024508915.1 Lysobacteraceae bacterium
GCGCGCGCTGACCGACGCCGAGCGCACGGCCGCGGCCGCCGCCGCGCGCGACGCCGCCGCGGAAGCGAGCGCGGAGGCCGACCGCAAGCGCCGCGACCTGGCGATGGTCGAGTCGTACGCGACCGAAGCCGACCTGCGCAAGGCCTACGGCGAACGCATCAGCCTGCTCGACGACGCGCTCAAGGGCGCCGGCCTCGCCGAGGCGAACCTGCGCCGCAGCCTGGTTTCGATCCTCGACCAGGCCAACGACCTGGAACTCGCGCGCAAGCCGGTGCCGGCGACCATGCTGGCCAACCTGCGCAAACAGCATGCCGAGTTGCTGAAGCAGCAGCGCATCGCGGCGACGCAACGCGAGGAACGCGCCGGCCTCGACGACGACCTCGCGGCCGCCGTCGAACGCTATCGCGCGATGAAGGGCGGGCCCGCGGCGGACGCCGCGGCGCCGGCGCCTGCGCCGGCGCCCTGAGCCGCTAGAACGGCAGCGCCAGTCCCGGCTGCAACGCCAGCAGCTGGTCGCGGAACGCCGACTGGATGCGCGCCAGCGCCTCCTTCGAATCGGCGTCGAAGCGCATCACCAGCACCGGCGTGGTATTGGACGCGCGTACCAGCCCCCAGCCGTCCGGCCAGTCCACGCGCAGGCCGTCGATGGTCGAGGCGCGCGCGCCGTCGAAGACCGCCGCCTCGCGGAAGCGTTCGACGAACGCGTGCGGGTTGCCGTCCGGCGCATCCACCTTGATCTCCGGCGTCGACACGCCGTCGGGGAGCGCGTCGAGCTGCGCGCTCGGCGTCTCCGTGCCCGCGGCGAGGATCTCGAGCAGGCGCGCCGCCGAATAGAGGCCGTCGTCGAACCCGTACCAGCGCTCGGCGAAGAAGAAGTGCCCGCTCATCTCGCCCGCGAGCTCCGCCTCGACCTCGCGCATCTTCGCCTTGATCAGCGAATGGCCGGTCTTCCACATCAGCGGGCTGCCGCCGTGGCGCAGGATGTGGCCCTGCAGGCGGCCGCTGCACTTCACGTCGTACACCACCACCGCGCCGGGATTGCGGTCCAGCACGTCGGCGGCGAACAGCATCAGCAGGCGGTCCGGGAACACGACGTGGCCGTCGCGCGTCACCACGCCCAGGCGGTCGCCGTCGCCGTCGAACGCGATGCCGAGCTCGGCGTCGCCGGCCTGCACCCGCTTCACCAGGTCGGCGAGGTTGTGCGGCTCGCTCGGATCCGGATGGTGGTTGGGGAAGGTGCCGTCGATGTCGCAGTACAGCCGCTCGACCTGGGCCCCGATCGCCTCGAGCACGCGCGGGCCGAGCTCGCCGGCGACGCCGTTGCCCGCGTCCACGACCACCTTGACCGGCCGGTCGAGCTGCACGTCCGATGCGATGCGGTTGACGTAGTCGTTGCCGATGTCGCGCTGCACGAGGTTGCCGAGCGCGTCCGCCGCGTGCAGGCGGTTGCCGGCGATGCGGTCGTACAGCGCGGTGATCGCGTCGCCCGACAGCGTGGTGCCGCCGACCATGATCTTGAAGCCGTTGTAGTCCGGCGGGTTGTGGCTGCCGGTGACGGCGATGCCGCAGCCCGTGTGCAGGTGGTAGGTGCCGAAGTACACGACCGGCGTCGGCACCATGCCGATGTCGATGACGTTGCGGCCCGCCTTGCGCAGGCCCGCGACGAGGCCGGCGACGAGGTCGGGGCCCGACAGGCGTCCGTCGCGGCCGACGACGATGTCGGTCGCGCCCTGCTCGTGCATCAGCGAGCCGACGGCCCGGCCGATCGCCTCGGCGACACCGGCATCCAGCGTCTTGCCGACGATGCCGCGGATGTCGTACGCGCGGAAGATGCCCGGATCCACGGCCAGCGGCACGGCGGCGCCCGCGGCGACCGCGGTGCCGGCCGCGACGCCCGGCAGCGCGGCGACGTCCGCGTCCGGCGCAGGAGGCGCGCTGCCCGCGTCCGCTGCGAGCGGCGTCGGCGCTTCGTCCGGGATGCCCCGCGCCAGCGCTTCCTCGAGCGTCGGCGCATCCGCGTCGGCACGGGTCGCGCCGCCGCCTTCCCGGCCGAAACCGCGGCGCAGCAGCACGAAACCGCCGATCGCGAGCACGAGCAGCACGCCGGCGGCGATGAAGGATGCGATCGCGCCCAGGCCGAACACGCCGCTGGTCTCGTCGGGCGCCGCCGCGGCGACGCGCAGGCTGCTGTCCTTGACGCCGACCGCCAGGACTTCGGCGACATCGGTGAGCCCGACGTCGCCGCGCTGCGCGACCGTGTAGTTGCCCTGGCGCAGCGCAACGTAGGTGTCGCCGGCCACGCCGGCGTTCTCGAGCGTGGTGGTGGCAATGCCCAGCGGCAGCCGCACCTGCGCGACGCCGACGAGGCGTCCCTGCGCGCGCGCGGGCGCGGCGAGCAGCAGGCGCACGCCGTCGTCGCGCACGATGCGCGCCACCGGCGCGTCGGCCGACAGCGCCGCTTCGGCGGCGTCCAGCGGCCCGTAGCCGGACTTCGGCAGGCCCGCGTAGGCCGCCTCGAGG
>JANINR010000125.1 GCA_024508915.1 Lysobacteraceae bacterium
CGGCCGCCGGGCGCGGCCGCAGCGCCGTGCTCGCCGACCACGACGGCGATCTCGCCGCGCTGGGCGTGCTCGAGGCCGCGACGGCGGGCACGCTCGCACGCGGCCGCGAAGGCGGCGCGTCCTGGCGCGATGAAGGCTACTGGCTTCTGCTGCCCTTGCTGGTCCTGGCCGCGTTCGCGTTCCGCCGCAATGGCGCGGTCGCCGTGCTGGCGCTGTGCCTGGTGCTGCCGTGGCGACCGGCCGCCGCCGCGGGAACGGACTGGTGGCGGCGCCCCGACCAGCAGGCGCACCGGCAACTGGAGAAGGGCGCGCGGGCCTATCGCGCCGGCGACTATGCCGGCGCCGCGCGCGCGTGGGACGGCGTGCCCGGCGCGGACGCCGCCTACAACCGCGGCAACGCGCTCGCGCGGCAGGGACGCTACGAGGCGGCGATCGCCGCCTACGACGCGGCGCTGCGCGCGCGCCCCGGCATGGCCGATGCGATCGCCAACCGCAGGGCGGTGGAGGCGGCGATGAAGCGCCGTCCGCCTCCGGGCCAGGGCGACCGCCAGCCGTCCGGCGACAAGGGCGACCAGGCAACGCCGCGCGACGCCGGGGCCGGCGCGCGCGACGCGCAGCAGGACGCGGAGCGCGCGCGGGCGGCGGAACAGGCGCGGCGGAAGCGCGCCGATCCGCGGCGTGCACGCGCCGGCGACCCCGGCACGCCGCAGGATGGGCCCATGCAGGAATCGCAGGCGCAGCACGAACGCAGGCTCGCCAACCAGGCGAAGCTGCAGCGCGTGCCGGACGACCCCGGCGGGTTGCTGCGCGAACGTCTGCGGCTCGAGTACGAGCGCCGACGCGCGGGGGGCGAGTGAGCGGCCGGGCCGCCCGCATCGCGTTCGCGGCGCTCGCGCTGCTGTGGCTCGTCGCCGCGCCGTGCGCGCACGCGCAATCGCTGCGCGCATGGCTCGACCGCGACCGGATCGCGCTCGGCGAGACCACCACGCTCAATGTCGAGGTCGACGGCGCCGACGCCGCCACGCCCGACTGGTCGCCGTTGCTCGGGGATTTCGAGGTGACCGGCAACACCAGCAGCCGCAGCATCGCCAGCGACGCCTCCGGCACGCGCATGCGCACCCTGCATGCGGTGGCGCTGCAGCCGCGGCGCGAAGGCCTGCTGGAGGTCCCGTCGCTCGCGGTGGGCGCGCGCCGCACGCCGCCGCTGTCGCTCACCGTGACCGCGCCCTCGGCCCGGCCCGCGCGCGCCGGCGACGCCGTGTTCATCGAGGCCGAGGCGGACGCGCAGTCGCCCTACGTGCAGCAGGCCGTCGGCTATGTCGTGCGCCTGTACCTCGGCGTGCCGCTGGTGTCCGGCCAGCTCGACCAGCCCGAGCCCGATGGCGCCTCGCTGCGCCAGGTGGGCGACGACGTGCGCTACCGGCGCGAACTGCAGGGCCGCAGCTACACCGTGATCGAACGCCACTACCTGCTGCTGCCGGAAAAAAGCGGCCCGCTCGCGATCCCGGGCGCGCGCTTCAGCGGGCGCGGCGTCGGCGGCTTCTTCGACGACATGTTCGGCGACGGACAGCGCCCGCTGGTGGCGAACGGCGCGCCGCGCGTGCTGTCGGTGCGCGCGATCCCGGCCGCGGCGGCCCAGCCATGGCTGCCGCTGCGCGACCTGTCGTTGCGCTGGACGCAGGCACCGGCGGAGGCACGCGCCGGTGCGGCGGCGACGGTGACGCTCGAGGCCGTGGCCGACGGCGCCACCGCCGCGCAGCTGCCCGTGCTTGAACTTCCCGCGATCCAGGGCGCGCAGGTGTTCCCGGATCCGCCGCGACGCGACGAATCCTTCGCGGACGGGCGCCCGCAGGCATCGATCGTGCGCAGCTTCGCGATCGTGCCCGCGCGCCCAGGCAGTCTGCGCATCGCGGCGCCGCGACTCTCGTGGTGGGATGCGCGCGCCGGCACGCAGCGCGTGGCGACCCTGCCGCCGATCGTGCTGGCGGTCGCGCCCGGCGCGGCGACGGCGCAGGGAGGCGGCGCGGGGACGCCGGCGAACGACGCCGATGCGGCCGCGCCATCGCCGGACGGCGCGGGCTGGATGCGCGTGCCCGGAGTGCAGGGCCGGGTGCGTCCCTGGGCGTTCGCGACGGTCGCGTTCGCGCTGCTGTGGCTGATCACCTTCATGTGGGGGCTGCACCGGCACCCGAAGCCGTCCGCGCCGGCGGCGCCGGACGCGGTCGCGCCTTCCACGGTGCGCGCCTCGCAGCCGTCCCTGCGCCGCGCGCTGGCGGAGGGCACGCTCGGCGATGTCGCCGATGCGCTCCGTGGCGCCGCGCAGCCGCCAGCGGCGAGCCTCGACGTCCTGCGCGCGCGCCTGGCCGATGCTGCCCAGCAGTCGGCGGTGGATGCGTT
>JANINR010000126.1:0-3554 GCA_024508915.1 Lysobacteraceae bacterium
GAGCCATGGATGGCGACGAAGAGGCTACAGGGATGTACTTGTGCCGGCCCCCGGACGGGCCTGCGCACTCCGCGGCGACCCGCTCCCGAAGCGAGAGAGAAGCGAGAGAAGCAGGCACGGATGTTCCGGTGCGCTCTACAATCGCGCGATGACGACGGAAGCAGCCGACGACGCGAGGGAACTTCAGCGCCTGCGCTGGCGCTGCCGGCGCGGCATGCGCGAGCTCGACGCGCTGCTGGTGCGCTGGCTCGAGCGCGAACGGCCGCGCGCCTCCGATGAAGAACGCGACGATTTCCTACGCCTGCTCGACTGCGAGGACGATAGGCTCTGGCGCTGGTTCCTCGGCCACGAGACGCCGCCCGATGACGCACTCGACGCGCTGGTCCAGCGCATCCGCCAACTCCCGCCCTGAGCCCGGCCCCATCGGCTGGCGGCCGTCGCGCTGGGTGGTGGGCGCGCTCCTCCTGCTCGCCGCCTTCGCCCCGTTCGCGGTGCTGGCCAGCGACATGCCCCGGCCTGCGGTCTGGCCGTTCGCGGCCGTGGCCGCGGCCGCGGGGCTGCGCGCAGCGCGGCGCGAGGCCCGGCGGCCGGCGCGGATGCTCGAGCTGCCGCCCGACGGAGGCCTGCCGGTGCTGGACACCGTGCCCTTGGTCGAGGCCGACATCGCCTGGCGCGGCCCGCTCGCGTTCCTGCGCTGGCGCGACGCGGCCGGTCGCCGCGGGCGGCTGTCCTGGTGGCCGGATACCTTGCCGCCGGCCGAACGGCGCGTGTTGAAATTGTGGTCGCCGGACGCGGGCGGCATGGCACCATAGGCCGATGTTCAAACCCGTCCCCGTCGCCATCGGCCTGCGCTATCTCCGCGCCAAGCGCCGCAACGGCTTCATTTCCTTCATCTCGATGGCGTCGATCCTGGGCATCGCGATCGGCGTGGCCGCGCTGATCACGACGCTTGCGGTGATGACCGGCTTCCAGCGCGAGATCCGCGACCGCATGCTGCAGATGGCGGCGCACGCGACCATCACCGCCGACGGCGTGCCGATGGAGAACTGGCGGCAGGCCGTTTCCGCCGCCTACGCCGATCCCCGCGTCGCCGGAGCCGCGCCCTACGTCGAGACCGAAGCGCTGCTGCAGGGCAGCCGCCGCCAGCCAGCGATCGTGCGCGGCGTGGTTCCGGAGGAAGAGGGCAAGGTCTCGGTGCTCGGCCAGAAGATGATCCAGGGCCGGCTCGACCAGCTCGCGCCCGGCAGCTTCAACATCGTGCTCGGCGCCGAACTCGCCACCTGGCTCGGCGTCGGCGTCGGCGACAGCGTCATCGTGACGACGTCGTTCCAGTCCACGCCGATGGGCGGCATTCCCCAGCTCAAGCGCTTCACCGTCAGCGGCATCTTCGAGGCCGGCTACCAGGAATACGACAAGGGCCTGGCGGTCACCAGCCTGGAGGACATCCAGCGCGTGACGCGCATGGGCGACGGCGTCACCGGCGCGCGCCTGCGCCTGCACGACATGGACCTGGCCTTCGACGTCGCGCGCGACCTCGCGCTGCGCCTGCGCGGGCCGTACCGCGTCAGCGACTGGACCCGCGACAACGCCAACATGTTCCGCGCGCTGAAGATGGAGAAGACGGTGATGGCGATCCTGCTGTCGCTGATCATCGCGATGGGCGCGTTCAACCTGGTCAGCTCGCAGGTGATGCTGGTCACCGACAAGCAGGCCGACATCGCGATCCTGCGCACCCTCGGGCTGACGCCGTCGGGGGTGATGCGGGTGTTCATGGTGCAGGGCTCGCTCATCGGCATCATCGGCACCGCACTGGGCGTGGTCGGCGGCGTCCTGCTCACGCTCAACCTGCAGCACATCCTGCATGCGATCGAAGCCGTGCTCGGTGTGCAGCTGCTGCCCGAGGACGTCTACTACATCACCGGCCTGCCGACCGAGCTGCGCATCGAGGACGTCTGCGCGATCGCGGCCGTCGCGCTGGCCATGGCCTTCGCGGCCACGATCTACCCGGCCTGGCGCGCGTCGCGCACGCCGCCGGCGGAGGCGCTGCGCTATGAATGACGGTTCGGTGCTGCGGGCGGAGAAGCTCGGCAAGACCTATTCGGAAGGCGGCCTGCACACGCCGGTGTTCGACGGGCTCGATTTCGCGGTGCGGGGCGGCGAGACCGTGGCGATCCTCGGCGCGTCGGGCGCGGGCAAGAGCACCCTGCTGCACCTGCTCGGCG
This sequence comes from Lysobacteraceae bacterium, assembly GCA_024508915.1. Classification (GTDB taxonomy): domain Bacteria; phylum Pseudomonadota; class Gammaproteobacteria; order Xanthomonadales; family Xanthomonadaceae; genus Cognatiluteimonas. Next base: position 2,223 of record JANINR010000126.1, read on the forward strand.
GCCTGGACACGCCGACGTCGGGCGAGGTGTTCGTGCTGGGCGAGCGGATGGGCGCGCTGTCGGACGCCGCGCGCGGCGCGCTGCGCAACCGCGCGCTCGGCTTCGTGTACCAGTTCCACCACCTGCTGCCCGAATTCACCGCGCTCGAGAACGTGATGCTGCCGGTGCTGCTCGGCGGCAGCGGCGTGCCCGACGCCACCGCGCGCGCGAAATCGCTGCTCGAGTCCGTGGGGCTCGGCCACCGGCTGCAGCACAAGCCCGGCGAACTGTCCGGCGGCGAACGCCAGCGCGCCGCCGTGGCGCGCGCGCTCGTCAACAAGCCGGCCTGCGTGCTCGGCGACGAACCGACCGGCAACCTGGACGAGAAGACCGCGGCGCACGTGTTCGGGCAGATGCTCGAGCTCAACCGCGCGCAGGGCACGAGCCTGGTGCTGGTGACCCACGACCGTTCGCTCGCCCGGCGCCTCGACCGCGTGCTCGAGCTGCACGAAGGCCGCCTGCGCGAACTCGCGCCCTCAGCCGTGTAGAGCCGACCCACGGTCGGCTCCCCTGACTGTCTTCAGAACCCCGCGCAGACCGGCACGCGCACGCGCAGCACCGCTTCCTGGTCGAAGCGCCCGGTGTAATCCGCCATCAGCTTCGCGATCGCGGCCTCGGTCCGCGCATCCACCGGGCGCACGATCTCGACCACGTGGCTGGCCTCGCGCAGCGAGCGGCCGTCGGCGCCGCGCCAGCCGCCGCTCGCATCCCAGCTCGTGAACCCTTCGGGAAAGGCGATCGCGACCACGTCGTCGACGAAGGCCCGCCATTCGGCTTCCGACACGTCGCCGCCGGGCCGCTGCGTGCCGAAGTACAGGCGCTCCTGCACCATCGGCCGCGAACCGGCGTCGCAGCGCGGTTGCGGCGAGTGGGCGCAGCCGCTGAGCGCGGCTGCGGAGAAGACGATCGCGAACGCCAGGCGGGTCCCGTCCATGGCGCGGACTATACCCACGCGCGCGTGAGGGCTGTCCCGATGGCGCCGCACTGGCCCGGCACGGACGCTGCGGCATGGTCCGCGCCACGCAAGCCCCGGAACCCGTCGCCCCGTTCGGCCTCGCGGCCGCGGCGTCACTGCTTGCGGGGTGCACCGCCTGCCTGTACTCGCCCGCGTTGCCGCCGACGTGGCTGCTGGCTGCGGGGCTGGGCGGCGGCGTGCTGCTGTGGGCCTTCGGGCGGCGCCTGCGCCCGGCGGGCGTGGTGGCGTGCGGCTTCGCGCTCGCGGGGCTGCATGCGGCGGCCGCGCTGGCCCTGCGCCTGCCGCCGGCGCTGGAAGGCGCGGACGTCGTCGTCGCC
>JANINR010000126.1:3659-21784 GCA_024508915.1 Lysobacteraceae bacterium
TCCGGGTCGACGGGTGCGAACGCGCCGGCGGCGCCGGTCCGGTCGCGTGCGCGCCCGCGCCCTTGCGCGGGCGGTTGCTGCAGCTGGGCTGGTACCTGCACGGGAGCGCCGCCGCGCATCCGCCGCCACTGGCGCCCGGCACGCGCTGGCGCCTGCCGTTGCGCGTGCGCGCCCCGCGCGGCCTGCGCAACCCGGGGAGCAACGACGCGGAGATGCGCGCCTTCGCCGACCGCATCGCTGCCACCGGCTACGTTCGCGCCGATGCGCGCCCGCGCCGGCTCGGGCCGGCGCATGGCGTCGACGCCTGGCGCGATCGCATGTCGGCGCGGATCGCGGCCACCGTCCGTTCGCCGTCGTCGCGCTTCGTGCGGGCGCTCGCGCTCGGCGACACGCGGGGCCTCGGCGACGCCGACTGGACCACGCTGCGCGCCGCCGGCCTGACCCATCTGATCGCGATCTCGGGCTTCCACGTCGGGCTGGCGGCGGGCGCGGTCGCGTTGCTGGCGTCCGCGGCCTGGTGGCTGTGGCCGACGCTGGGGCACGGGCTGCCGCGCATGCATGCCGCGGCGCTGGCGGCGTTCGTTGGTGCGCTGGGTTATGCCGCCGTGGCCGGGTTCGCGCTGCCGACGATGCGCACGGTGCTGATGATCGGGCTGGTGGTGCTGGCGCGGCTGCTGCGCCGCGCGCAACGCGCCGCCGATGCGCTCTCGCTTGCGTTGCTGGCGATGCTGCTGGCCGATCCGCTGTCGGTGCTGGCACCGGGCTTCTGGTTGAGCTTCGGCGGCGTCGCCTGGTTGCTGTGGTGCCTGCCGGGCGCGGGCGAGCACGGTTGGCGCGCGCAGCTTCGCGGCTTCTTCGGCGCGCAGGCGGTCGCCACGGTCGGCCTGCTGCCGCTCACGGTGGTGCTGTTCGGGCAGGCCTCGCTGGCCGGCCCGGTCGCGAACATCGTGGCGATCCCGTGGTGGAGCCTGGTGGTCGTCCCGCTCGCGTTGGCGGGCACCGCGCTCGAGGCGGTGCACGCGGGCGCGGGCGGGTGGGCATGGCGCCTGGCCGCGTGGACGTTCGACCTGCCGTGGCCGGGCTTCGAGTGGATCGCGCGCAGCCCGCTCGCGCTGTGGTCGCTGCCGGAGCCGGCATGGTTCGCGGTGCCGCTCGCGCTCGCGGGTGCCGCCTGGCTGCTGCTGCCGCGCGGCGTGCCCGGCAAGCCGCTCGCCGCGCTGCTGTGGCTTCCGCTGCTGTGGCCGCAACGGCACCTGCCGCCGCGCGGCGAAGCCGTCGCGACGGTGATCGACGTGGGGCAGGGCCTGTCGGTGCTCGTGCGCACCGCCTCGCACGCCTTGCTGTACGACACGGGTCCCGCACGCCCGGATGGATACGATGCGGGCGACGACGTCGTCGTCCCGGCATTGCAGGCGCTGGGGGTGCGCGGCCTCGACGCGATCGTGCTGAGCCACGGCGACAACGACCACGCCGGCGGCTATCGCTCGGTCGCGCGGGCGTTCCCGCCACGCATGTCCTGGTCGCCCGAAGGCATGCCGGCCGACCGCCTCGCGCTGCCCGCAAGCGTGCGCGTGCCGCGCGCGGCGGCCTGCCGCGCCGGCATCACGTGGCGATGGGACGGGGTGGAATTCCGCTTCCTCCATCCACCGCGGTGGTTCCCGTACCTCGACAACGAGTCCAGCTGCGTGCTGCGGGTGCGGGCACGCAGCGGCGCGACGCTGTTGCTGCCCGGCGACATCGGGGACGTCGTCGAGCGCGGCCTGGTGCGCAACGCGCCCGCGGAGCTGCGGGCCGACGCCGTGCTGGTGGCGCACCACGGCAGCCGCGGCTCGTCGGATCCGGCGTTCGTCGCGGCGGTGCTCGCGCGGCCGGCGGGCAGGCCACCCGCGAGCAAGCCGCCGACGGGCCCGCGCCTGGCGTTGGTCTCGGCAGGCGCGCACAACCGCTTCGGCCATCCCGATCCCGGCGTGGTCGCGCGCTGGCGCCATGGCGGCGCGCGGGTGGAGGCCACCGGCGCCACGGGCGCGCAGACGCTGCGCCTGGGTGCGACCGGTGTCGCATTCGAGGGCGAACGCCGGCGCCGGCCGCGGCTGTGGTCGACAGGCATGCCTTCCACCGACGTGCCGGCGCAAAACCCGTATCCTAGCCATCGGACGATGCGGAGGGCGCCACGTGCTGGAACTGGTGAAGGCGGGCGGCTGGCCCATGATCCCGCTGCTGCTGCTGTCGGCCGTCGGCCTGGCGATCGTGGTCGAGCGCTTCTGGAGCCTGCGCGCGCGCATCGTGATGCCGCCCGGACTGGGCGACGAGGTCCGCGCCTGGGTCGCCCGCGGCGGCGCCCTCGATCCCGGCCACGTGGAATCGCTGCGGCAGAACTCGCCGCTGGGCGCGCTGCTCGCCGCCGCGCTCGACGTGCGCAACCGCCCGCGCGAGGCGATCCGCGAGCGCGTCGAGGACGTCGGCCGGCACCTCGTGCACCGCATGGAGCGCTACCTCAACACCCTCGGCACCATCGCCGCCGCCGGGCCGCTGCTGGGCCTGTTCGGCACCGTCGTCGGCATGATCCAGATGTTCCTGGGCATCCTCGACCACGGCATGGGCGACGTGAACCAGCTCGCCGGCGGCATCGGCAAGGCGCTGGTGTGCACCGCCACGGGCATGGTCGTCGCGATCCCGGCGCTCGCCTTCCACCGCTACTTCCGCGGCCGCATCTCGGAGTACATCGTGGACATGGAGCACGAGGCGATGCAGCTCCTGGACACGCTCGACCCCGCCTGATGCGCATCCGCGACTTCCGCGCCGACGACACCCCCGAGATCAACCTGATCCCGTTGATCGACGTCGTCCTGTGCCTGATCGTCTTCTTCGTGGTCACCACCACCTTCGACAGCCGCTCGGTGCTGAAGCTGCAGTTGCCGCGCGCGCAGGGCGAGGCCGCGCAGCAGCAGGCCAAGGCGCTCGACATCCTGGTGAACGCCGACGGCCGCTATTTCGTCGGCGACCGGGAGGCGCTGCGGACCGACGTGGAGTCGCTCAAGCGCACGATCGCCGAGGTCGCCGGCGACGACCGCAAGCGCGTGGTGCTGCTGCGCGCCGATGCCCGCACGCCGCACCAGGCCGTGGTCACCGCGCTCGACGCGCTGGGCCAGCTCGGCTTCCGCGACGTCTCCATCGGCACCGCGCCGGAAACGGGCACGCGGCGGTGAGCGGCCCGTCCCCCGGCAACGACGCCTGGCGCGCCTACCGGCGCCTGCTCGGCTACACCGCGCCGTACTGGCCGCTGCTCGCGTTCGCGGTCGCCGCGATGATGGTGGAGGCGATCGCCGGCGGCCTGTTCGTGCAGCTGATGGACCCTCTGGTCAACAAGGGCTTCGTGCACCCCGAGCCGCGCATGGCGGTGATCCTGCCGCTGCAGATCATCGGGCTGTTCCTGGTCCGCGGCATCGCCGGCTACGTCACCGACTACGGGATGGCGCGCGTCGGCCGCAGCATGGTCCGCGACCTGCGCGAGCAGATCATCGGCAAGTACCTGCGCATGCCCAGCAGCCATTTCGACGTCGAATCGGTGCCGTCGATGGTCAGCCGCCTCAACTTCGACACCGAGCAGGTCGCGCAGGCGGGCACCGACGCGGCCAAGGCGATGATCACCGACAGCCTGATCGTCGCGTACATGCTCGGGCTGATGCTGTACGTGAGCTTCAAGGTGACGTTCGCGGTGCTGCTGGTGACGCCGCTGATCGGCGTGGTGGTCTGGTACGTCGGCAAGCGCTACCGGCGGATCAGCCGCGGCATCCAGGAGGACATGGGGCGGCTGGCGCAGGCGGCCGAGCAGTCGCTGGCCGCGCAGCAGGACGTCAAGGTCTACGGCACCCAGGCGTTCGAGCAGTCGCGCTATTCGGTGCTCGCCAACCGCGTGCTGCGCCTCAACGTGAAGGTCGAGGCGACGCGCGCCGGCAGCTCCGCGCTGGTGCAGATGCTGGCGGCGTTCGCGCTGGCGGCGATCATCGCGGTGGCGACGCGGCAGGCGCTGGTCGGGCAGATCAACGCGGGCGAGTTCGTGCAGCTGATGATGGCGATGATGGCGATCATCCCCTCGCTGCGCCGGCTCACCAACGTCCAGGCCGTGCTGGGACGCGGCGTCGCCGCCGCGGAACGGCTGTTCGCGGTGCTCGACGCGCCGGAGGAAGTCGACGCGGGCCGGGCGGCGTTCGATGGGCGCCGCGCGCGCGGCGAACTGGTGTTCGACCGAGTCGGCCTGCGCTACGCGACGGCCGACGGCGCGACGGATGGCGCCTGGGCCCTGCGCGACATCAGCTTCACCGCGCGCCCGGGCACGGTCACCGCCATCGTCGGGCGCTCCGGCAGCGGCAAGACCAGCCTGGTGCGCCTCGTGCCGCGCTTCTACGAGCCGGCCGAGGGGCGGATCACCCTCGACGGCATCGATCTCGACGACTACCGCCTCGCCGACCTGCGCCGCCAGATCGCGCTGGTCGGGCAGCGGGTGATGCTGTTCGACGACACCATCGCCGCCAACATCGCCTACGCGGCGCCGGCCGATGAGGCGCGGCTGCGCGAAGTGGCGCGCTCGGCGAATGCGCTGGAGTTCATCGAGCGCCTGCCGCAGGGGTTGCAGACGCCGGTCGGCGACAACGGCGCGCTGCTTTCCGGCGGCCAGCGCCAGCGCCTCGCCATCGCGCGCGCGATGTTGAAGGACGCGCCGATCCTGATCCTCGACGAGGCGACCGCCGCGCTCGACACCGAGTCCGAGCGCCTCGTGCAGGATGCGCTGCAGAAGCTGATGCCCGATCGCACGACGCTGGTGATCGCGCACCGCCTGTCCACGATCGAGCATGCCGACCAGGTGCTGGTGCTCGACCACGGGCGCCTGGTGGAGCAGGGGACGCATGCGCAGCTGCTCGCGCACGGCGGGCTGTACGCGCACCTGCACCGCATGCAGTTCCGCGAGCAGGCCGAGGCATGAGCGCGCGCCGCGCGCCGCCCTCCTGGTGGTACGACGCCGGGCGGGCACCGCCATTGACTGCGCGCATGCTGGCCGCGGTGTACGGCGCCGCCGTCCGGCTGCGCCTCGCGGCGTACCGGAAGGGCTGGCTGAAGGCGCAGCGCGTGGGCGTGCCCGTCGTGGTCGTGGGCAACCTGGTCGCCGGCGGCAGCGGCAAGACCCCGCTGGTCGTCGCGCTGGTGGAGCGCCTGCGCGCCGCGGGCCGAAAGCCCGGCGTGGCGACGCGCGGCTACGGTCGGGACGACGCCGATACGCCGCTGTGGGTGGAGGCGCGCAGCGATCCCGCGCTCGCGGGCGACGAGCCAGTGCTGCTGGCGCGCCGCACCGGCGCCAGGGTCCGCGCCGACCGCGACCGCGTCGCCGCCGCGCGCGCGCTGGTCGAGGCCGGCTGCGACGTGGTCGTCTGCGACGACGGCCTGCAGCACTACCGGCTGGCGCGCGATGTCGAGATCGAAGTGGTGGACGCACGGCGCGGCCACGGCAACGGCCGCCTGCTGCCCGCCGGGCCGCTGCGCGAGCCGCTCGAGCGCGCGGCCGCCTGCGACTTCCACGTGCTCAACGACGGCGGCGGCGACGTCGAGCCTGCGTTCGGCCAGTGGCGGATGCAGCTGCGCACCGGCGACGCGCTGCCGTTGCTCGGCGGCCGCCCGGTGCCCTTGCAGGCGTTCGCCGGCCGGCGCGTGCACGCCGTGGCCGGCATCGGCGACCCCGAACGCTTCTTCGCGACCCTGCGCGCCGCGGGCATCGCGATCGTGCCGCACGCCTTTCCCGACCACCACCGTTACGCGCCGGAGGACTTCGACTTCGGCAGCGACCTGCCGGTGCTGATGACCGAGAAGGACGCCGTGAAGTGCGCTGCCTTCGCCGGCGACCGGCACTACCTCGTGCCGGTGCGCGGCGAACTCCCCGAAGCCTTCTGGATCGCCTTGCTCGACCGTGTGTGAACCGCGGAGTCGCGGTGGTCAGGCGCTGAGGCGGGCGACGATGGCGGCGGCCGCGCCGTCGACCAGTTCCCACGCGTGTTCGAAGGCGGCGGCGTTGAGCGTGTAGGGATCGGGGATCTGCGCCTTCTCGCCGAGCCCGGACCAGGCCAGCAGCAACTCCGACTCCGCGGTCGCGTCCGGCGGCGCGTGCGCGCGGACGGTGTAGAGCACGTCGGCGTCGGCGCAGAGCAGCACGTCGTATCGCACGTAGTCTTCGTCCACAAGCTGCCGGGCACGCAACCCTGAAATATCGACGCCGTGGCCGGCGGCGCACTTGATCGCGCGGCGGTCGGGCGCCTGGCCCGCGTGCCAGTTGCCGAGGCCGGCCGAATCCACCTCGACGCGATGGCCGAGCCCGGCGGCGTGCAGGCGCGCGCGCAGCGCGCCTTCGGCCATGGGCGAGCGGCAGATGTTGCCGAGGCAGACCACCAGCAGCCGTAGCGGGCGATCGGCCTTCAAGCGGCGACTCCCGCGGCGCCCGCGAGGTGGCGTTCGGCGCGTTCGAGGTCCTCGGGCGTGTCCACGCCCGGCGGGAATGCGACCGGCGCCAGGCCGACCGCGATCCGGTGGCCCGCCTCGAGCGCACGCAACTGTTCGAGCGACTCCAGCTGTTCCAGCCGGCCAGGCGGCAGGGCGGTGAAGGCCTGCAGGAACCCGTTGCGATAGGCGTAGATGCCGATGTGCCGCAGCCATGCGCCGGCGGCGACCGCCGCGGCGGGCAGGGCGGGCGGCGCCGCGATACGCGCGCCCTCCGCGGCGCCCGGCGCGCCCGCTGCGAAGGCATCGCGCGCCCACGGCAGCGGCGCGCGGCTGAAGTACAGGGCGTCGCCGTCGGCACGCCGCACCAGTTTCACCGTGTTCGGATCGAACAGCATCGCCGTGTCGGCGATCGGGGTCGCCAAGGTCGCCATCGGCGCCCCGGACGACAGCAGCACGTCGGCCACGGCACGGATGCCTTCCGGCGGCGCGAACGGCTCGTCGCCCTGCAGGTTCACCACCACCGTGTCCCGGTCCCAGCCGGCGATGCGCGCGCATTCGGCCAGCCGGTCGCTGCCGGACGCGTGGTCCGGCGAAGTCATCGCCACGCGCGCGCCGCTGCCGTCCAGGGCGCGGGCAATGCGATCGTCGTCGGCGGCCACCCACACCTCGCGCGCGCCCGCGGCCAGCGCGCGTCGCGCCGCGTGCAGCACCAGCGGCTCGCCGCCGAGCAGCCGCAATGGCTTGCCCGGCAGGCGCGAGGCGGCGAATCGGGCGGGGATCGCGACGACGAAGTCGGGCATGCGGGGATTATTGCATCGGGGCGCCGCGAAAAAGGCCTTCACGGGGGAGCCGGCCGTGGGTCGGCCCTACAATATGGGGATGGGCGACAGCGCGGCAGGATTCGACGGCAAGGCCTTCGTGCGCGGATTGGGCACGCAACCCGGCGTGTACCGGATGTACGCCGCCGACGACAGCGTGCTCTACGTGGGCAAGGCCGGCGAGCTGAAGAAGCGCGTGGCCAGCTATTTCAACGCGGCGCCCAAGTCGCCGCGGACCCTGGCGATGCTCGGCCAGGTCGCGCGCATGGAGGTCACGGTCACCCGCACCGAGACCGAGGCGCTGCTGCTCGAGAACCAACTGATCAAGTCGCTCAGGCCGCGCTACAACGTGCTGCTGCGCGACGACAAGAGCTATCCGTTCGTGCTGCTCACCAGCGAGGACTGGCCGCGCCTGGCGATGCACCGCGGCCCGCGCGCCATCCCCGGCCGCTACTTCGGGCCGTACGCGAGCGTCGGCGCGGTCCGCGACACGCTCAACCTCCTGCACAAGCTGTTCAAGCTCCGCAGCTGCGAGGACAGCGTGTTCCGCAACCGCTCGCGGCCGTGCCTGCAGTACCAGATCGGCCGCTGCAGCGCGCCCTGCGTCGGCCTGGTCGACCCCGCCGCATACGCGGAGTCGGTGCGCCGCGTCGCGATGTTCCTCGACGGCCGCAGCGACGAGCTCTCCGGCGAGCTGGAGCGCGCGATGACCGCCGCCAGCGACGCGCTCGACTTCGAGGAGGCCGCGCGCATCCGCGACCTCATCGCCACCATCCGCAAGCTGCAGGCGCGGCAGTACATCGAAGGGCGCGCCGCCGACCTCGACGTGCTCGCCTGCGCGATGGACGGCAGCGCGGCCTGCGTCCTGCTGCTGGCCTTCCGCGACGGGCGCAACCTTGGCACGCGCGCGTTCTTCCCGAAGACCAACGGCGCCGAGAACTGCGAGGAGATCCTCAGCGCCTTCGTCTCGCAGTACTACGCCGAGCAGCCCGCGCCCCCGGAAATCGTGCTCGACCGCGACATCGACGACCGCGAACTGCTGCAGCAGGCCCTGTCCGAGGCCGCCGGCAAGCGCGTGCAGCTCAAGTGCAACGTGCGCGGCGACCGGGCGGGCTACCTCGACCTCGCCAGCCGCAACGCCGAGCTCGCGCTCGCCGCCGAGCTGGGCAGCCAGGCCACCCAGCGCGCGCGCGTCGAGTCGCTGCAGCAATTGCTGGGCCTGTCCGGGGCGCCGCAGCGCATCGAGTGCTACGACATCAGCCACACCATGGGCGAGGCGACCGTCGCCTCGCAGGTCGTGTTCGACGAAAAGGGGCCGGTGCGGGCGCAGTACCGCCGCTACAACATCACCGGCATCGAACCCGGCGACGACTACGCCGCCATGCGCCAGGCCCTGGAGCGCCGCTTCCGCCGCGCCGTGGACGAGGGCGGTGTGCTGCCCGACCTGCTGCTGATCGACGGCGGCGCCGGCCAGGTCGCGCAGGCCAACGCCGTTCTGGCCGACCTCGGCATCGCCGAGCGCGTGCCGGTGGTCGGCGTGGCCAAGGGCGAGGCCCGCCGCGCCGGCCACGAGGCGCTGCTGCTGCCGGACGGCCGCGAGATCCGCCCGGGCCCGGATTCCCCTGGCCTGCAGCTGGTGCAGCAGGTGCGCGACGAATCCCACCGGTTCGCCATCACCGGCCACCGCGGCCGCCGCGCCAAGGCGCGCAACACCAGCCGGCTCGAGGACATCCCCGGCATCGGGCCGCGCCGACGCGCTAACCTGTTGCGGCATTTCGGCGGCCTGGGCGGGCTGCGGGCGGCGGGCGCGGAGGAGATCGCGCGGGTGGAGGGCATCAACCTCCCGCTCGCCGAACGCATCTGGGCCAGCCTCCACGGCATGGCCCAGCCCGATGCGGCCGCGGCCCCCACCGCGGCCGAGACGCCACGGACCGACACGCCACGGAACGACGCATGAAGCTCACCGTCCCGACCCTGCTCACGCTGCTGCGGATCGCGCTGATCCCGGTGCTGGCGGCCGTCTTCTACCTGCCTTACGGCTGGACCAACTTCGCCACCGCGGCGGTGTTCGTCGCGGCCTCGCTCACCGACTGGCTGGACGGCTGGATCGCGCGGCGCTACGCGCAGTACTCGGATTTCGGCGCCTTCCTCGACCCGGTCGCCGACAAGCTGATGGTGTCGACGGCGCTGTTCCTGATCGTCCAGGGCCACCCGACCGCCTGGATGGCGCTGTGGGCGGCGGTGATCGTCGGCCGCGAGATCGCAGTCTCCGCGCTGCGCGAGTGGATGGCCGCGCTCGGCCAGCGGCGCAAGGTGGCGGTCGCGGCGCTGGGCAAGTTCAAGACGATCGCGCAGATGGTCGCGCTGACCTGCCTGCTGTACTCGGTCTCGCCCACGCGGCCGGGCGTGCCCGCGCATCCGACGCCGTGGATGGGCGAATTCGTCTTCCACGTCGGCGACTGGCTGCTGGCCGCCGCCGCGCTGCTGACCCTGTGGTCCGGCCTGGACTACCTGCGCGCCGCCTGGCCGGCCCTGACCGCCGAACGCGAAGGGCATTGACACCCGGCGGCCCTCCCGTAAAATGGCGGGCTCCGCGGGAATAGCTCAGTTGGTAGAGCACGACCTTGCCAAGGTCGGGGTCGCGAGTTCGAGTCTCGTTTCCCGCTCCAGTTTCCACGAACCCCGGCTTGCCGGGGTTCGCTTTTTCGGGACAATGAAAGTCCATCCGGCCGGGTGGCAGAGTGGTTATGCAGCGGACTGCAAATCCGCGTACGCCGGTTCAATTCCGACCTCGGCCTCCAGATGCACGAAGAGCCCCGCCACGCGCGGGGCTTTTTCGTGGGCGGCGTTTCCGTACCATGGGCCGGCAGCCTGGGTGGCGAAACTGGTAAACGCAGCGGACTTAAAATCCGCCGGCCCGCAAGGGCCATGTCGGTTCGATCCCGACCCCAGGCACCAGTCCGGCGTCGCGTTTGCGCCGGCGTCATATGTGTGTGTACAATGTATACACATCAGCGAGGAGGCCGCCGCCATGGGCGCAGTGGCAAAGCGCGGCGAAACCGCCGCCGAAACCATCAACTTCCGTCTTCCCAAGGCCAAGAAGGCCCTGATCGACGAGGCCGCGAATGCGCTGGGGAAGAAGCGCAGCGTCTTCATGCTCGATGCGCTGTCGGAGAAGGCCCACGAAGTCCTGGCCGACCGCACGCGTTTCGAACTGGGGCAGCGCCAGGCCAATGCGTTCAATCGCCTGCTCGACCAACCGGTCGATGCCGCTGCGATCCGCTTGTTGCTGTCGAAGTCTCCCTGGGATCGCTGACCCTTGGCGCTGCGTCCGCCTGAACGGTTGGGGCGCGAGCACCGGCTGCAGGATTTTGCGTGCCGGCATGCCTCCCTGAGCCGATGGCTGCAGGAACGTGCGCTGCACAACCAGGAAGAAGGCGCCTCCAATTGTTTCGTCGTCTGCGATGCGGCCGGCGACGGCATGGCGGTGGTGGGGTATTACGCGCTCGCGGCAGGTTCGGTGTCGCACGCCGCGGCAACCGGGCGGCTGCGCCGGAACATGCCCGATCCGATCCCCGTCGCCGTCCTCGGCCGGCTCGCCGTGCACCGGGATGCGGAGCGCCTCGGCATCGGCACCGGCCTGCTGAAGGATGCCGTCCTGCGCTGCCTCAGGACCGCGCGGGAGGGGCCGGGGGTTCGCGCAATTCTCTGCCACGCCATCGACGAGGACGCAAGGCGCTTCTACCTTCATCACGGGTTCGTCCAGTCGCCACTGGAGAGCCTGACGTTGATGCTGGGATTGGCCGACCTTGCGCGACGTCTCGAGAAGGAGTGACGAATGCGTCAGTTGCGCTACGTGCCGTACCTCGTCGCCTGCGTCCTGGCGGCCTTGTCGGCCTGGCAGCTGGCCGCGCATCCCGCGTCGACGGGCTGGCGCTGGGCGCTGGCGATCTTCGCCGGGCTCGCCGTGCTGGGCACCTGGGACCTGCTGCAGCGGCGCAGCACCCTGCGCCGCAACTATCCGCTGCTGGCGCACTTCCGCTACGGGCTGGAGTCGATCGGTCCGGAAATCCGCCAGTACTTCATCCAGTCGGACCTGGAGGAAGTGCCGTTCTCGCGCGAACAGCGCTCGCTGGTGTACCAGCGCGCCAAGGGCGTGATGGACGTGGTGCCGTTCGGCACCGAGCACGACGTGTACGGGGTGGACTACGAGTGGATCAACCACTCGATCGTGCCCGCAGCGATCCCGACGCACGACTTCCGCGTCGTGGTCGGCGCAGGTCGCGAAGACACCACGCAGCCGTATTCGGCGAGCGTCTTCAACATCTCGGCGATGAGCTTCGGCGCGCTCAGCGCCAACGCGATCCGGGCGCTGAACGCCGGCGCGAAGCTCGGCGGCTTCTACCACGACACCGGCGAAGGCTCGATCTCGCCCTACCACCGCGAGGCGGGCGGCGACCTGGTGTGGGAGATCGGCTCGGGCTACTTCGGGTGCCGCGACGAAAACGGCCACTTCAGCGAGGAGCGCTTCGCGGCGGCCGCGACGGACCCGCAGGTGCGCATGGTCGAGGTGAAGCTGTCGCAGGGCGCCAAGCCGGGGCATGGCGGCATGCTGCCCGCGGCCAAGGTCAGCCACGAGATCGCGGTCACGCGCGGCGTGCTCGAGGGCGTGGACTGCATCTCGCCGGCGCGGCACGCCGAGTTCGACACGCCGGTCGGGCTGCTGGAGTTCGTGGCGCGGCTGCGCCGGCTCTCGGGCGGCAAGCCGGCGGGGTTCAAGCTCGCGATCGGCCACCCGTGGGAGTGGTTCGCCATCGCCAAGGCGATGCACGAGACCGGCCTGCTGCCGGACTTCATCGTCGTGGACGGCGCCGAGGGCGGCACCGGCGCGGCGCCGGCGGAGTTCGTCGCGCACGTCGGCGTGCCGATGCACGAAGGTCTGATGCTGGTGCACAACACGCTGGTCGGCCTGGGCCTGCGCGACAAGGTGCGGATCGGCGCGGCGGGCAAGGTCACCAGCGCGTTCGACATCGCGCGCACGCTCGCGCTCGGCGCAGACTGGTGCAACGCCGGGCGCGGCTTCATGTTCGCGCTGGGGTGCATCCAGTCGCTGAGCTGCCATACCGACCGATGCCCGACCGGCGTCGCCACGCAGGACATGCAGCGCTGGAAGCACCTGGACGTGGCCGACAAGTCCAACCGCGTCTTCATGTTCCAGCAGAACACGCTGCACGCGCTGCGCGACCTGCTGTGCGCCGCCGGCCTGGACGGCCCGGAGCAGCTCGGGCCGGAGCACATCCTGCGCCGGGTCTCGCCGGTGGAGGTGCGCTCGCTCGCCGCCCTCTACCGCTTCCTCGAACCCGGCGAGCTGCTCCACCGCATCCCCGAGCACGCCGTCTTCAAGGCCTTCTGGGCCGCCGCGCGCCCCGACAACTTCGCGCCACCCCCCGCCGTCGCCGCCCTGCGCTTCTCCAAATAGCGGGCCTCAGAGGAGGTCGAGGATCCGTTCGGGCGGGCGGCCGATGACGGCGCGGCCGGCGTGGACGAAGACGGGGCGCTCGATCAGCTTCGGATGCATGGCCATCGCATCGATCAGGGCATCCTCGCCGCACGCCGGGTCGTCGAGGCCGAGCTCGGCGTACTCGGGCTCGCCGGTGCGCAGCAGGCCGCGCGCGCCGGTGCCGAGCATCGCCAGCAGTTCGCGCAGTTCGGCGGGCGAGGGCGGGGTCTCGAGGTAGTACACGAGCTCGGGTTGCAGGCCGCGCGCCTGCAGCAGCTCGAGCGCGCCACGAGATTTCGAACACCGGGTGTTGTGGTATAGCTTCATGGCTGTCGTGTCTTCTGGCCGGAAAATCCGCCGCATTGCGTAAGGATCGCGCATGTTCGACTTGCATTGCCACCTGTTGCCCGGCATCGACGACGGCTCGCCCGACATGGCGACGTCGCTCGAGATGGCGCGCATCGCCCACGCCGACGGCATCCGCACCGTCGCGTGCACGCCGCACATCTATCCCGGCATGTACGACAACGACGCGCCCGGCATCCGCCAGGCGATCGCCGCGCTGCAGGCCGAACTCGATGCCGCGGGCATCGGCCTGCGCCTGGTCGAAGGCGCCGACGTGCACCTCGACACCGACCTCGCCGGCGCGATCCGCGACGACCGCGTCCCGACCCTCGCCGGATCGCGCTACCTGCTGCTGGAGCCGCCGCACCACGTGGCGCCACCCGGTTTCGAGCAGCAGGTGTTCGGCCTGATGACCGCCGGCATCACGCCCGTCATCACCCACCCCGAGCGCCTGAGCTGGGTCGAGGACCACTACGACCTGTTCCTGCGCCTGGTCGACCGCGGCGCCTGGATGCAGATCACCGCCGGCGCGCTGACCGGCCGCCACGGACGCCGCCCGAAGTACTGGGGCGACCGTTTCGTGGGCGAGGGCAAGGCCCACCTGCTGGCCACCGACGCCCACGACACCCGCCGGCGCCCACCGCTGCTGGCCGAGGCCCGGGAGGCCGCCGCGGCCCTGGTCGGCGCGGAGGAGGCCGATCACCTGGTCGTAACGCGACCGGCCGGTATCGTCCGCAACGAAGCGCCCCGCGACCTGCCGCCCCTCCCGGCGCGGGCCGCCCCGACGCGGAAGGCAGGTTTTTGGCATCGGCTGCGGGGGGCCGCATAATCGTGGGCTGCCTGAATGCGCTGCCCGGAGACCGGATCCGCATGACCTCGATTTCGTTCCGCCGGTGCTTTCTGCTGCTCGTGGCGCTCCTGGCCTTCGCCCTCCTGGGCGCCTGCGCCAGCGCCCCGTCGCATGCCAACCTGGCCCAGAACCAGGACCTTCCGGCCCCGGACACGACCACCGCGTCGGGTGCCTACGAAGGCGGCACGGATTACCGCATCGGCGCCCAGGACCTGCTGGAGATCAGCGTGTTCGGGATCGACGACCTGTCGCGGACGGTGCGCGTCAACTCCAACGGCCAGGTGTCGCTGCCGCTGATCGGCGGGGTCATGGCGGGCGGCAAGACGATCCCGGAGCTAGAGAAGTTGATCGGCGACAAACTGAAGAACGGGTACCTGCAGGATCCGCAGGTGACTGTGTTCGTCAAGGAATTCACCAGCCAGCGGGTCACGCTCGAGGGCGCCCTCAACAAGCCCGGGATCTACCCGCTCACCGGCAAGACGACGCTGCTCCAGGCCATCGCCATGGCGCAGGGCATCGACGAGGACAAGGCCGACCTGAAGGGCGTGATCGTCTTCCGGCAGGTCGACGGCAAGCGCCTCGGCGCCGTGTTCGACTTGGCCCAGGTCCGCACCGGCGCCGCGCCCGACCCGCAGGTGTACGGCGACGACGTCATCGTCGTCGAGCAGTCCGGCAGCAAGTCCGCGTTCCGCCGCTTCATCCAATCCGTGCCGGCCATCGGCCTGTTCACGTTGTTCTGAGCCCGCTGTTCCGAGCCCAAGGGAAAGCCCCCCAACATGGTTGACGATCAACTTCCCGTCGGTGCCTCCGGCGACGATCCGCGCCTTCCCATCCGGCGCTCGCCGGAGCAGGGGACGCTGGCGTTGCGCCCGACCGGCAGCGCGCTCGACCTGTTCGAGGAGCCCAAGCGCGACGAGGACGAGATCGACCTGCTCGCGTACTGGCAGATCCTGCAGAAGCGCCGCTGGCTGGTGCTGGGCGTGCTCGCCAGCATCCTCGCGCTCACCCTGCTGATCACCCTGCTGACCCCGCCGGTGTACCGCGCCACGACGACGCTGCAGATCGACCGCGAGGCGATGCAGGTCGTCCAGGTCGAGGGCATGCAGGCGCCCGAGGCCGCCAACAGCGGTGACTTCTACCAGACCCAGTATGAGCTCCTGCAAAGCCGCGCGCTGGCCGAACGCACGGCCGATACGCTCAACCTGGCCAATTCGGGTTCGCTGCAGAGCGTCGCCAAGCATTCGTGGTTCAGCAGGCTGCTGCAGTCGCTGCGGCCGCAGACGCGGGAGCAGGCCGCGGCGGCGAACAAGGAAGCAAAAACCGAGGCGCTGCGGGAGGCGGTGAACGTTGTGCAGGGGGGGTTGAGCATCGACCCGGTCCGCAACTCGCGCCTGGTCAAGGTCAGCTTCGACAGCGGCAACCCGGTGTTCTCGGCGCGCGTGGCCAACGCGCTGGCGGAGGGCTTCATCGCGCAGCAGCTCGAGCGCAAGTTCGACGCGTCGTCCTACGCCAAGAAATACCTCGAGGACCGCCTCCGCCAGCTCAAGGCCAAGCTCGAGCAGTCCGAACGCGAACTCGTCGCCTTCGCTCAGAAGGAACACATCGTCAACGTCGTTGCCGGTGCCGGCGAGCAGTCGCTGGTGTCGCAGAACCTGAGCGAGCTCAACACCCAGCTGGCCGACGCCCAGGCGCAGCGCATCCGCGCCGAGGCGCGCTGGCGCGAGGCGGCCGGTTCCAGCGGCGCGGCGCTGCCCGCCGACATGCTGGCGAATTCCATCATCCGCACCCTGCAGCAGCAGCGCGCCGAGCTGCAGGGCCAGTACCAGCAGAAGCTGCAGGTCTTCAAGCCGGAATACCCGGAAATGAAGCAGCTCGAGGGCCAGATCGCCGAGCTGGACAAGCAGATCGCCGGCGAGCTGCGCAACATCCGCGCGTCGGTGCGGTCCGAGTACGCCGCCGCGCAGGCGCAGGAAAGCCTGCTGCTGGGCAAGATCGACGCGCTGCGCAGCCAGACGCTGGACGTGGACAACCGCAGCATCCAGTACAACATCCTCAAGCGCGAGGTCGACACCAACCGGCAGCTCTACGACGCGATGCTGCAGCGCTACAAGGAGATCGGCATCGCCAGCGGCGTGGGCACCAACAACGTGTCCATCGTCGACCGCGCGCTGCCGCCGAGCTCGCGCTACAAGCCGAACCTGCCGCTGAACCTCGCCATCGGGCTGCTGCTCGGCGCGATGCTCGGCGTGCTGTCCGCGTTCGTGCTGGAATTCATGGACCAGACGCTGAAGACGCCGCAGGACGTCGAGCAGCGCCTGCGGCTCTCGGTGCTGGGCATCATCCCGCGCCTGAAGAAGCAGGAAGTCCCGGCCCAGGCGCTGCGCGACCTGCGCTCGGCGTTCTCCGAGGCGTACCGCTCCGTGCGCACCGCGCTGCAGTTCTCCACCGACACCGGCGTGCCCAAGGTGCTGCTGGTCACCAGCGCGGGGCCGAGCGAAGGCAAGTCCACCACCGCGTGGTCGCTGGCGCGCAACTTCGCCCAGCTCGGCAAGCGCACGCTGCTGATCGACGGTGACCTGCGCAATCCGTCGCTGCATCGCGTCGCAGAGGTCCAGGGCGAGATCGGCCTGAGCAACCTGCTGTCCGGCGCGGCCAACATCCACGAGGCCGTGCAGGAAACCGACGATCCGCGCCTGAAGGTCGTGCTCGCCGGTCCGCTGCCGCCGAATCCGGCCGAACTCCTCGCCGGCAGCAAGCTGATCTCGCTGCTGACCGTCGCCGCCGAAAGCTACGACCAGGTCGTGATCGACGGCCCGCCGGTGCTCGGCCTGGCCGATGCGCCGATCCTCGCCAATGCATCGGCCGGCACGCTGCTCGTGGTGGAAGCGGGCAAGACCCGCATCCAGGCCGCGCAGGTGGCGGTGAAGCGCCTGCTGGTGGCGCGCGCCCGCATCATCGGCGTCGTGCTCAGCAAGTACGCGGCGCAGCACCATGGCGCCGGGTATGGTTACGGCAGCTACGGCTATTACGCCTACGGCGGCCAGAAGCAGCTCACCAAGTAGAGCCGACCCATGGTCGGCCGAATGTAGAGCCGACCCATGGTCGGCTCAGGATTCAGGGGGAATCCTTGCGCTCACCCGCGGCACACATCCTGGAAACCGCACTGGCGCTGCAACGCGCGCCGGGGGAGCGTTTCCGCCTGCGCGAGCGACCGCTGCCGGCAGGCGTGATCCACCTCATCGAAGTCGCGGCGGGCTCGCCGCAGGCCCTGCAGGCGGCGTCCGCCGAACTCGGCGAGCCGGAACCCGTGCTGCTCGAGGCGGCGCGCTTCTACCTCGAGCAGGTGCTGTTCGCCGACCCGGACGCCGATGCCTACCGGGTGCTGGGCCTCGCGCACGACGTGCCGCACGAGACCATCCGCACCCACCACCGCTGGTTGCAGCGCTGGCTGCATCCCGATCGCGCGCAGGCCGGCGACGCCTCCGTGTTCGCCACGCGCGTCAACCAGGCCTTCGCGCAGTTGCGCTCGCCGGAGTCGCGCCACGCCTACGACGTGCGGCTCGCCGAAGCGCGGCTCGCCGGCGCGTCGGCGCCGCTGGATCCGGGAACCGTGCGGCATTGGGAGCACGCGGAAGAAGCGCCGCGCTACGGCCGCCGGTCGCGCTGGCTGCTCGCCGCCGCCCTCGTGTCGTGCGCGGTGCTGGCGGTGCTGATCGTGCGCAATCCCGAGAAGAGCGCCGCCTGGGATCCGGAAGATGCGGACGCGGCCGTGGCGGCGCCGGCCGATCCGGGCCCGGCCATCGAGGATCGGGATCTCGGCGTGCTGAGCGCCGCCCTTGCGTTGCCGGCGGCGGAACCCGTCGCGCCCGCGGAAGTTCCGGCAGCTTCCCCGGTGACGGACATCGCATCGCCTGCCGTTTCCGTCGCGCAGATTCCGGAACCGCCGCCGCGCGTGGTCGCCACGCCGCGGAAGCCCGCCGCGGCCGCCGTGCCGATGATCACCCCGACCGACCGTCGTCCAGCTCGCGCGATCGCCGCGAACGTGGTGTCGGCGGCCTCGACCGTGCCGGCCAGGCAGGCTGCGCGCCCGGTCGCGCCACCCACTTCGCCGCCGCCCGCGCCGAGCGCT
>JANINR010000127.1 GCA_024508915.1 Lysobacteraceae bacterium
GGGGCGGACCGCGCACCCCGCCCGCGGCCCGCCGCGCGCGCCAACGACGGCGAGGCGCGCTTCGCCGACGACGGTCCGCGTTCGCCGCGCCAGCAACGCGACGCGCCGGAGGTCGGCATGGAGACCTTCCGCATCGAGGTGGGCCACGCGCACGGCGTCCAGCCGGGCAACATCGTCGGCGCGATCGCGAACGAGGCGGACCTCGAGAGCCGCTACATCGGCCGCATCGACATCCGCGACGACTTCACCCTGGTGGACCTGCCCGAGGGCATGCCGCGCGAGCTGCTCGAGCACCTGAAGAAGGTGCGCGTCGCCGGCCGGCCGCTGCGCATGCAGCGCGCGACCGAGGCCGATAATGCCGCGCCTCGCGGGCGCAAGCCGTTCGCCGGCAAGCCCTTCCCCGGCAAGCCGTCCGGCGGCAAGCCGCGCCCGGCCGGCGCAGGCCGGCCCGCCGGCAAGCCCGGCTTCCGCAAGCACGACAAGCCCCGCAGCTGATGGCCGCCAATGCCACGGTGTTCCGCGCCGAGCTGCAGGTCAGCGACATGGATCGCAACTACTACGCGACCCACGCGCTGACCCTCGCGCGCCATCCGTCCGAGACCGACGAGCGCCTGATGGTGCGCCTCCTCGCCTTCGCGTTGCACGCCGACGAGCGGCTGGAATTCGCGCGCGGCGCCGCCAGCGACGAAGGCGAGCCCGACCTGTGGCGCCGCTCGCTCAGCGGCGAGATCGAACTCTGGATCGACGTCGGCCAGCCCGACGAATCGCGGGTGCGCAAGGCCTGCGGCCGCGCCGAGGAGGTCGTGGTCGTGAACTACCATGGTCGCAGCGCCGACCTGTGGTGGGAGAAGGCGCGCCCTGCGTTGTCGCGCTTCGGCAACCTCACGGTGATCGACATCGACGCCGCGACCATGGCCGAACTCGCTGCGCTCGCCGAGCGCGGCATGCGCCTGCAGTGCATGATCCAGGACGGCCAGGCCGAACTCTACGGCGAAGGCGCCAGCATCACGGTGCAGCGGACGCTGCGCATGGCCTCCGCCGCACGGGCCTGAGCCGGCGGCGGCGATGACGGGGACCTTCGACGCGATCGTCGTCGGCGGCGGCGCCGCCGGGCTGATGTGCGCGCTCACCGCGGGCCGGCGCGGCCTGCGCGTGCTGGTGGTGGAGCACGCCAACAAGGTCGGCAAGAAGATCCTGATGTCCGGCGGCGGCCGCTGCAACTTCACCAACACCGGCGCGTCGCCCGCCAATTACCTGTCGGCGAACCCGCACTTCTGCAAGTCGGCGCTGGCGCGGTACACGCCGGCGCATTTCATCGAGATGGTGGAACGCCACGGCATCGCGTACCACGAGAAGGAACTCGGCCAGCTGTTCTGCGACGAGTCCTCCAAGCTGGTCGTGAAGATGCTGCTCGACGAATGCGCGGCGGCGGGCGTGCGCATCGAGACCGCCTGCGCGATCGATCGCGTCGCCCACGGGGACTCCGGCGCCTTCCACGTGCGCACCGCGCGCGGCGAGTCCAGCGCGCCGGCGCTGGTGGTGGCCTGCGGCGGCCTGTCGATCCCGAGCATGGGCGCGAGCGGGTTCGGCTACGCGCTGGCGCGACAGTTCGGCCACGACGTGCTGCCCACGCGTGCCGGCCTGGTGCCGCTGACGCTGAGCGGCAAGCACCAGGAGCGCCTCGCCGACCTCAGCGGCGTCGCGTTTCCCGTCACCGCGCGCTGCAACGGCGCGAGCTTCACCAACGCGATGCTGGTCACCCACCGGGGGGTCAGCGGACCGGCCATCCTGCAGGTGTCCTCCTACTGGGAGCCCGGCGACGACCTCCGGCTGGACCTGCTGCCGGCCGCGGACGCGCTGGAGACGCTGCGGGCCCTGCAGCGCGGGCGCCCCGGGTCGGAACTGCGCACGGTCCTGGGCGACCTGCTGCCGAAGCGTTTCGCCCAGCGCCTGTGCGAACACTGGCTGCAGCCGTTACAGCCATCGCGCCCGATGCGGCAGTTCACGCCGGCGCAGCTGGCCGACGTCGCGGCGTTGCTGCGCGACTGGCCGCTGGTGGCCAGCGGCACCGAAGGCTACCGCACGGCCGAGGTGACGCTCGGCGGCGTCGACACCGACGGCCTGTCGTCGAGCACGATGCAGTCGAAGCGCGTGCCCGGCCTCTACTTCGTCGGCGAGGTCGTCGACGTCACCGGCTGGCTCGGCGGCTACAACTTCCAGTGGGCGTGGGCCTCCGCCCACGCCGCCGCCCTCGCCCTCTGACTTCGCCACGCAAAGCCTGGCCCTAGGGCTTGACGGGGGCGAGGCGCAGGTCCTGGAAGTCGAAGCTGAAGTCGGTCAGCTCGGAAGCCGGCACCATCCGCGCTTCGCGGATGTCGCCGTCCTCGTCGAGCGAGAAGGTGAGGAAGGCGTCGGCGTTGAGCCAGCGCTGGTCCCAGCGCACCAGGAAGGTGTCGTGCGCCCAGTGTTCGACGGTGCCGACGAGGTCGGCAGTGTGCGAGAAGCGCAGGCGCAGCTTGCCCTTCTCCTGCCAGAGAACGACATCGCCATACCACGGGTCGCGGTAGGTGCCGGCGTATTCCGCCAGCGGCAGCGACGGCTTCGACTTCGCGTCGCGCGCGGCGACGTGCTTCTGCCAGCTCTCGTCCGCCTTGCTCTCCTGCTTCGCCCGGACCTTCGCGTAGACGCCGTTCCAGTCGGTGGGCGCCACGCCGAGCATCGCGTCGAGCGCGTGCATCGTCACCGCGGTGAACGCCGCGCCCTGCTCGGCGTTGGTGAGCACGATCACGCCGATGCCCTTGTCGGGCAGCATCGTGATGCGCGAGACCATGCCCGGCCAGCCGCCGGTGTGCCAGACCATGCGCGTGCCGCGGAAATCGCCCAGGAACCAGCCTTCGCCGTAGCCCATGAAGTTCGCGGTGACCGGCGCGAGCTCCGGCACCGACGGCTTGCCGACCGGGATCGGGGTGAGCATCGTCCACATCTCGCGCTGGCGCTTCTCGGCGAACAGGCGCTTCGCGTCCTCGCCCTCGCCCGCGTACACGCCGCCGGCGAGCTGCATGCGCACCCACTTCGACAGGTCGTGCACGCTCGAGTAGATGCCGCCGGCGCCGCCGACGTTCGACCAGGTCATGCGCGGCGCGGCGACGAGGTCCTTGAAGTCGGCCTTGGCGTAGCCGGTGGCGACGTTCTGCACGCCCTGCAGGTGGTCGCTGTTGTAGCGGGTCTCGGACATGCCCAGCGGATCGAAGATGCGCTGCTGCAGGAACCGGTCGTACGGCATGCCGGAGGCTTCCTCCACCACCAGCTGCGCGACGCCGAAGAGGATGTTGTCGTAGGCGTACTGGGCGCGGAACTGGCCGGTGATCGGCACGTCCTTCAGGCGCTTCGCCACTTCGGCGTTGCTGTAGTCGGTGGTCGGCCAGTACAGCAGGTCGCCCGCGCCCAGGCCCAGGCCGCTGCGGTGCGCGAGGAGGTCGCGGATGCGCATGTCGTGGGTGATGTACGGGTCGGACATGCGGAACCAGGGCAGGTGGTCGATGACCCGGTCGGTCATCCGCAGCTTGCCGTCGTCGGCGAGCATCTGCAGCGAGGCGGCGGTGAAGGCCTTCGTGTTGGAGGCGATGGCGAACAGCGTGTGCGCGTCCGCCGGCGCACCGGTCTCGCGGTCGCGCACGCCGTAGCCGCGCTCCAGCACGACCTCGCCGTCCTTGACGATGGCGACGGACATGCCCGGGACGTCGAAGGTCTTGAGCGTGTCCGCGACGAAGGCGTCGAAGTCCTGCAGGCCCGCCGGCAGCGGCGCCTCGATGCGATGCACCGGCTCCGGCTGCGGCACGGCCTGCGGCGGCGCGGCGGTCGCCCAACCGGTGCCGAGGACCAGCGCGAGCGCGGCCGCGAGGGCCTGCATCCGTTCGAATCGCATCATCGTTCTCTCCATCCGGCAGCCGGGAACCAGCGCGCACCATACCGAAACGGGCATCATCCGTACCATGCCAAGCGACACGCCCGCCGCCGTTCCGCCCCGCGTCGCCCTGCCCTGCGTCGCCCAGCCCCGCATCGCAGTCATCGGCGGCGGCCCGGCCGGCCTGATGGCCGTCGAGGCCGCGCGCGCCGCGGGCGCCGAAGTCGACCTCTACGACGCCAAGGGCTCCGTCGGCCGCAAGTTCCTGATCGCGGGCAAGGGCGGGCTCAACCTCACCCACGCCGAAGCACGGCCCGGCTTCGACGCCCGCTTCGGTGCGCGCAGCGGTGCGGTCGGCGCCTGGCTCGACGCGATGGACGCGGACGCGGTCCGCGCCTGGGCGCGCGGTCTGGGCGTGGAGACCTACGTCGGCAGCTCGGGACGCGTGTTCCCGCTGGATCGCAAGGCCGCGCCGCTGCTGCGCGGCTGGGTGCGCCGGCTGCGCGACGACGGGGTGCGATTCCACGTCCATCATCGCTGGCGCGGCTGGGACGACGCCGGCGCGCTGTGCTTCGATGCGCCGGAAGGCGGGCGCCGCGCGCGCGCCGATGCGGTGGTGCTGGCGCTCGGCGGCGGGAGCTGGCCGCAGCTCGGGTCCGACGGCGCGTGGCAGGCGATCCTGCAGGCGCGCGGCATCGACGTCGCGCCGCTGCAGGCGGCGAACTGCGGTTTCGACGTGGCCTGGAGCGACTTCTTCCGCGCCCGCCATGCGGGGGCGCCGATCAAGCACGTCGTCGCGCACTGGCTCGACGCCGACGGCCGCGCGCACGAACGCCAGGGCGAATGCGTCGCCAGCGAGGCCGGCATCGAGGGCAGCCTGGTGTACGCGATCGGCGCCGACCTGCGCGCGGCGATCGCGCGCGACGGACACGTCGAGCTGCACCTCGACCTCGCGCCCGAACGCGACCGCGCGGCATTGCACGAGGCCCTCGCCCGCCCCGCGAACGGGCGCAGCCTGGGCGAACGCCTGCGCCGCCTCGCAGGCCTGGACGCGGTGAAGGTCGCGCTGCTGCACGAAGCGCTCGACCGGACGCAATTGGCGGATCCGGCGCGCGTCGCCGCCACCGTCAAGCGCCTGCCGTTGCGGCTGTTGCGGCCCCGCCCGATCGCCGAGGCGATCAGCAGCGCGGGCGGCGTCCGCCTCGAGGCGCTGGACGCATCGCTGATGTGCCGCGCGCTGCCCGGCGTCTACTGCGCCGGCGAAATGCTCGATTGGGACGCGCCGACCGGCGGCTACCTGATCACCGCCTCGCTGGCCAGCGGCCTGGTGGCCGGCCGGGCCGCGGCGCGGCGCGCGCTCGCCACCGGCACCTGCCAGACGGCGTAGGCCGGCGGCGTCGCGATCGCGGCGATCATGCGGTCGAAATCGGCGCGCACCGCCGCCGGATCGCGCCCGCTCGCGCCCGCCAGCGACGCCGCGTAGCCGTCGCGCCACGCGGTGATGATGCCGGCGAAGGTCGCGCGCGGCACGCGCAACGTGTCGACCACGACGTAGTCCATCGCGATGTCCTCGAAGCCGCCCGTCGCCAGCAGCGTCGGCGTGTGCCGTCCGACGCGGCCGTCGCAGCCGATGCCCTCCAGGAACGCGATCGCGTTCCGGTTCCAGAAGCGGTCGGGATCGAACCCGTCGCCGTCCCCGCGCCGCGGCCACGCCGGGAAGTGCAGCATCCCGTAGTCCTCCGACAGCAGGTGCACCCAGCCGCCGGGCCGCAGCACGCGCGCGATCTCGGCGAGCACGCGCGGGAAGTCGGGCACCGCCTGCGACATGTGCCGGCAGACGACCAGGTCGAACGCGGCGTCGGCGCTGTCGAGCGCGAACGCATCGCCGGCCGCGTAGCGGATGCGGCCGCCGGCGTCCCCCGCGGCGCGCGCCCGCGCCAGGTTTTCCTCGAGGATGTCGACGCCGAGCAGCGACGCCTGCGGATACCGCTGCGCCAGGCGCCGCGTGATCTCGCCCGTGCCGCAGCCCAGGTCGAGGATCCGCAACGACCCCGACAGGCCGTAGCGATCGAAGAGCCGCTGCTCCTGCGGCCAGATCGCCTCGGCCTGGTGGGCCAGGTTGCGGGCCATGGACTCGTCGCCCATCTGCTCCGCCTGCGGGTTGTGCTCGCGGCTCATCGCCGGCCTCGCCTCAGGGTTTCTTCTGCTGCTGCTTCGCCTGCTCCGCCGTCCACGCCTGGAACGCGGCGATGTGCGGCAACGCGCGCAGCACCTTCGAATGCGGATCGATCGTGTACAGCGCGTCCGGGGCCAGGTCGACGCGGCCGGTACCGTCGGCCATCGGCACGTCCACGTCGCGTGCATCGACGCCGGGGCTGCCGACGCGGACCTGCACGGGCATCGGGAAGGGCTTGCCGCCCGGGGCCTTCCAGCGCAGCGACAGGCCGCCCGCGTCGCGCGCGACCTCCAGTTCCGGCAGCGCCGCCGAATGCACGTACACGTCGAAGAACCAGCCGAAGTCGCGCCCCGTCGCCGCGTTCACCGCGGCGATGAAGTCGCGGGTGGTGCCGTAGCGCGGCGCGAAGTTGCCCGGCTTCGGGTCGGGACGGCCGTAGACCAGCATGCGGGTGGCCTCGAAGAACGCCTTGTCTCCGATCAGGTTGCGCAGCGTGTGCAGCAGCAGCGAGCCCTTGTAGTAGATGTCGTTGCCGGGCCCGGTGTCGCCGTTGTAGACGCCTTCCTCGGTGAGCGAGCGGCCCGACACGATCGGCACCTTGTTCTGCAGGAACTTGCGCTGGAACAGCAGCCATGCGTCGTACTCGCGGTCGCCGCGCAGCCACTGCAGGTACAGCGGCTGCATGTAGCTGCCGAACCCCTCGTGCAGCCACATGTGGTCCCAGTCCGAGTTCGTCAGCTGGTTGCCGAACCACTCGTGCGCGAATTCGTGCTGCAGCAGCCAGTCGTAGCCGTATTCGGTGAGCTTGTAGCCGTTGCCGTAGGCATTGATGGTCTGGTGCTCCATGCCCAGGTGCGGCGTCTCGACCACGCCCATCTTCTCGTCGCCGAACGGATACGGGCCGATCGTGCCCTCGAAGAACTCGAGCAGCTTCGGGAATTCCCCGAACAGCGCCTGCGCCTTGGCCTCGTTGCCCTTCAGGTGCCAGAAGCGCAGCGGGATGGTGTTGCCGTAGCGGCTCCGGTAGTCGGCCGACAGCAGCTCGAACGGCCCGACGTTGATCGTGACCGCATAGGTGTCGGGACTGCGCGCGCGCCAGCGATACGTGCGCCAGCCATCGCGCTCCTCCATGCCCAGGAACACGCCGTTGCCCGGGGCCACGAGCGGCGCGGGCACGGTGATCGCTTCGTCGACCAGCAGCGGCTCGCCCTCGGGGTGGTCGATGCAGGGCCAGAGGAGGTCGCAACCCTCCCCTTCGATGGCGCTCGCCACCCAGGGTTCGCCGGTCGGCGCGGTGGCCCACACGAATCCGCCGTCCCAGGGCGCGAGCTTCGCCACGTGGGGCTTGCCGCCGTAGGCGATGCGCAGCACCGCCTTGCCGCCGGCCGCCAGCGGCGCGGGGAGATCCACCGTCATCCGCCCCTCCGGGTTGCGCCACGCGCTCGCGGGCAGCGCGGCACCGTCGACGCTCACGGACGAGACCGAATAGTTCGGGTCGAGGTCCACCACCAGTTTCTCCAGCGGCCTCGTCGCGCGGAAGGTCAGCGCCGCGTCGCCGTCGATGCGCCGCTGCGCCGGGTCCACCTTGAAGCGCAGGTCCGCGTGCTCGAACACCACCGCTTCCTGCTCGGGCGCGCGCGCCAGGCCCGATTGCGCGGTGAACGCGCTCAACGGCGGCTGCGCGGCCGACTCGGGCTGCGCCTGCGCGTCGGCCGTACCCGCCGTCGCGAGCACGAGCAGCAGCGCGGCGCAGAGGCCCTTGCGGTGGATCGGATCCATGGACGCTTCCCCCTCCGGAAATGAACGAGAGTCTTACGACGATGCGGGAGGGGGGCGCAAGTGCGGCTGGTCCCGGCCGGACTCAGATGTCGTTAAGCGGTTTTCACGTGTAGTGGACACCACGCGAACGGCCCCGTCCGCGCACCGCCCCGGAGTAGCACATGACCCAGAAGATTTCCCACCGGATCGTCGTCGCCACGGCGCTCGCCGCCTTGTTCGCAGGCGGGGTCGCGAACGCGGCCATCCGCCCGCAGCAGGACGACGGCGATCGCCCGGGCAAGGAGCAGCGCCACGACCGCCGCAAGGCCGCGCAGGAACGCCGCGAGGACCGCCGCGAGGCCGCGCAGGAACGCCGCGACGACCGCCGCGACTGGCAGGCGGGCCGCCAGGCCGAGCCGCAGTCGCGCGATGCCGTCCGGATCCAGCGCGTGGTCCAGGCCCAGGACGCCCGCCGCCGCGACGCGCGCGACGATCGCCGCGAGTGGCAGCAGGACCGCCGCGACGACCGCCGCGAGTGGCAGCAGGAGCGCCGCGAGGACCGCCGCGAGTGGCAGCAGGACCGCCGCGAGGACGCGCGTCGCGACGCGCAGCGCCGCATCGCCTACGCGCGCTATCGCCAGGACTACGACCACCGCATGCGCAGCCACGTCCAGGTGCGGATCGTCCCGCGCTACTACGTCCGGCCGGGCAACTACCGCTACGGCTACGGCGGCCGCTGGTATTCCACCAGCAACTACGGCGCCGAGATGCTGCGCATGGCCGTCCAGAACGGGTACCGCGAAGGCATGCGCGCCGGCCGCGCCGACCGCTACGACGGCTGGCCGGGCGGCTTCCGCGATTCGTTCGCGTGGCGCGACGCCGCCTACGGCTTCGGCCCGGGCTACATCAGCCGCGCCGACTACGCGTACTACTTCCGCCAGGGCTTCGAGCGCGGCTACGACGACGGCTACTACGGCCACATGCGCTACGGCCGCTACGTCAACAACGAGGCGATCATCGTCGACGCCGTGCTCGGCGCGATCCTCAACCTGCAGATGCTGCGCTAGCGGACGCCGCTAGCCCTCGCTGCCCGGCGCGACCGGCAACCGCCAGCCGCGCCGGATCGCGAGGAAACGCAGCACGAACACAAGGACGGCGCCGGTCCCGAGGACCGGCGCCAGCGGCAGCCCCAGGCGCTCGCCGCCGACGACCACCGCCGCGCCCGCGAGCGCGGCGACCGCATAGAGATCCGACTGCAGCACCACCGGGATGCGCGCCGCGAGGACGTCGCGGGCGATGCCGCCGCCGATGCCGGTCAGCATGCCCAGCAGCATCGCCGCGAGCGGATTCAGTCCCGCCGCCAGCGCCTTGGCCGCGCCGGTTACCGCGAACAACCCCAGCCCCACCGCGTCGAAGAGCTGCACCGGGTTGCGCAGGCGCTCGATGTCGCCGTGGCGATAGAAGGTCGCCAGTCCCGCCGCGCAGCTGACGACGATGTAGTGCCACGTGGCGAGCGCCGCCGGCGGCGTCGCGCCGATCAGCACGTCGCGGCCGATGCCGCCGGAGACCGCCGCGGCGAACGAGAGCACCAGCACCCCGAACAGGTCCAGCCGCTTGCGCACGCCCAGCGTCGCGCCGCTGATCGCGAAGGCGAACGTGCCGATGAGGTCGAGGGCGAGGACGAACGGATGCATCGCGCCCGCCTAGGGCCGATGCAGCAGGAACGGCACCAGCGCCAGCGCCGCCAGCGCCGCGAGGATGCCGAGGATGGAAAGGAGGACGCGCAGCGGCTCGCGCCGCAGCACGTCGCCGAACGTTTCCGCCGTGCCGTCGCGCAACGCCGCCGCGCGTTCCGCGCGCGCCCGCTCGCGGCGGCCGGCCTGGTACTCCTCCATCAGCGCCTTCGCCCGCGGCGCATCCTCGTCGTCGCGCACCCAGATGCCCCCGTGCGAGATGCCCCAGCGGCTCGGCTCGGTCTCGTACCAGGGAATGCGCGCGCCGTCGAGCATCGCGCGCACGTCGGCGGCCTCGTCGTCGGGCACCAGGCGCATCCGGAGCAGCAGCTTGGCCATGCGCGGATCATAAGCCGTAGACTGGACGCAGGCAGCAGCGGGGACGGCCGGATGCACGGCGAGTACAAGGTGCCGGGGGGCAAGCTGGTGGTGGTGGACCTGGTCGTGGCGGACGGCGCGATCGCCGCCGCGCAGGTCAGCGGCGACTTCTTCCTCGAGCCCGATGCCGCCCTGGACGCGATCAACGCCGCGCTGGTCGGCCTACCGGTCGACGCCGGCGAAGCGATGCTTGCGGGCGCCGTGCGCGTCGGACTGCCCGCGGGTACGGCACTGTTCGGCATCACGCCCGAAGGCGTCGCCGTCGCCGTGCGTCGCGCGCTCGGCCACGCCGCGGGAACGCCCGCATGACCCGCAGCACCTGGCACGACCACGCCTGGCAGCTCGTGCACGAGCCGCCGCAATCGCCCGCGCTGCACATGGCGCTGGACGACGTGCTCGTCGACGAAGTCTCCGCGGGCCGCCGCGGCCCCACGCTCCGGATCTGGGAGTGGGCGTCGCCGGCGGTGGTGATCGGCCGCTTCCAGTCGCTGCGCAACGAAGTGGACATGGAGGCCGCGCGCCGGCACGGCATCGAGGTCGTGCGCCGGATCAGCGGCGGCGGCGCGATGTTCATCGAACCCGGCAACACCATCACCTATTCGATCTTCGCCCCGATCGGCATGGTCGAAGGCATGGGATTCGAGCAGGCGTATGCATTGATGGACGCGTGGGTGCTCGCCGCGCTCGGCGAACTCGGCATCCAGGCGTGGTACCAGCCGCTGAACGACATCGCCTCGCCCGCCGGCAAGATCGCCGGCGCCGCGCAGGCGCGCCGCGGCAAGGCGGTGCTGCACCACGTGACCATGGCCTACGACATCGATGCGGACAAGATGCTGCAGGTGCTGCGCATCGGCCGCGAGAAGCTGTCCGACAAGGGCACCGCGAGCGCGCAGAAGCGCGTGGACCCGCTGCGCAGCCAGACCGGCCTCGCACGCGAAGCGATCATCGCGGCATTCGTCGACTCGTTCCGGCGGCGCCACGGCGGGCTCGCGCCCGGCCCGTTGCGCGCGGACGAACTGGAGCGCGCGCACGCAATGGCGCGCGACAAGTTCTCGACCGAGGCGTGGACCGCGCTGGTACCCTGAGCTGCGGCGTCGCGCGGTCCCCGTTACGCCGTCACCAGACGGTGAATTCCGCCCGGCACCCGTCCTTCACCCAGATCCCGTTGCGATCCCAGCGCCAGTTGCGTCCCTGCACGCAGGGCGTGCGCGAGAGCTGGCGCTGCAGCGCGGCGCCGCGCAGCGGAACGGCGCAGTGGCGTTCGCGGCCGTCCTCGCTTTCGCAGCGGATCGACTGCTGCGACCCGGCGCCGGCGTAGCCACCGTAGCCGCCGTCGCCGCCGCCGATCGCGAATTCCGCGCGGCAGCCGCCGTTGACCCAGATGCCGCCGGCGTCGTAGCCCCAGTTGCGCCCCATCACGCAATCGGTGCGCGACAGCTGGCGGGAGACGCGCACGCCGCCGCGCGTGTCGACCGCGCAGCGGCGGAGGTTGCCGTTGTCCGACTCGCAGCGCACCACGCCCTGCTGCCCCGCGGGATACGGCACCGGATAGCCCTGTCCGCTGCCGTAGTCGCCGGCACCGGGATAGCCCGCGCCGGGATACGTGGCGCCGGGGTAGTAGCCGGCGCAACCGCCGAGCAGCAGCGAGACGGTGGCGGCGACCAGTGCGCAAGCGCGTCGCATGGCATCACTTCCCGGCGGGGAGCGGCGCGCCGTCGGGCCCGACCAGCGACCAGTGGCCCCACTTGTCGCTCACGCCATGGCCCGCGGTGCCCGCGCCGGCGTCGCCACCGTAGCGATACAGCGGATGCCCGTTGTACGTCACCTGCGTCCCGCCGTCCGCGCGTTGCACGACGCCCACCATCCCCGCCTGCAGGCCGGGACTGTCGCTCGGCGTCGCGCCTTCCACCCGCACCGGCGGCCAGGTCTGCGTGCATTCGGCGCTGCAGCCGCTGCCGTCCCTGTCGCCCTCGAGCATGTACAACGCGGCGCCGGAGCGGTCGGCGACGTAAGCCGACGCCGCGCCCGCGGTCGCGACGACCAGCGGGTTCGACCCGTCGGCGCCGTCGGTCGACGCGGCCGGCGTCGCGGGCGCACCCGCGTCCGGGACGTTCGAAGCGCTCGGGGCGACGCTGTCGTTCGCCGGCGCCGCTTGCTGCCGGGCGCAGCCCGATGCGGCAAGCAGCGCAAGGAGCGCCGCGGCAAGCGGCGTCGCGAGGGAAATCCGGTCGGTGTGCTGGCGCATGGGCGTCTCCTGCCTCGATGCACCGGGTTATAGGAGCAGGCGCGTGAATGCGCGGTCAGCGCAGCTGGCTGTCCTTGCTGCCGCGACGGTTGTAGCCGGAGTGCGCGCCTTCCTCGCGATCCTCCGCTTCCTGGCAGGACACGCACAGGCGCACGCCGGGCACGGCCTTTCGGCGCGCCTCGGGAATCGGCGCGTCGCATTCCTCGCAATGCGTGCGCCCGGGTCCGCTGGGCAGCCTGCTGCGGGCACGGCGGATCGCATCCTCGACGGTCGCGTCGATCTGCTCCTGCACCGCCCCGTCGTTGGCCCAGCCGGTCGCCATGCGCGCAGCATAGCGCCGGCGAGCTGAACGCGGCGTCGCCAGGCCCGCCGCGCATTCAAGGGCCTGAACGCCGTTAGCCGGCGCTCACGCCGCCGCTCCCCGCGGCTAACGCGCGATTGGCGAGGATGGTCGCGGGCCGCCCTTTCCGGCGCCCGCAATCCCCCACAGGAGCACACGACGATGCCGACCAACCGCAACCAGCAGAACAACGACAACGGCAACCAGAACAGCGGCAAGTCCTCGATGCAGGGCAGCGGCCGCCAGGACGATACCGGCAACCGTTCCGGCCAGCAGGCGTCGAGCCGCAGCAGCGACCAGGGCAGCAGCTCCCGCTCCGGCCAGGGTCGGAACGAAGGGAGCCAGGCCCGCAACGACGGCGGCAACCAGGGACGCGGCAACCGCTGATCACGCTGGCCGATCCGCGGAATTCTCCGCGGGTCGGCCGCGCCTGCGGTCAGGCGGCTAGCGGTCGGGTTTCCGCAACGCCGTCGCCATCGCGGCGAAGACGGCGTCCCAGGCCCCCGGGCTCGGTTGACGGAACAGGCGCAGCGTCGGGTACCACGGACTGTCGTCCCGGCCGAGCATCCAGCGCCATTCCGGCACGTGGCGCAACGCCACCCACGCCGGCCGCCCCAGCGCCCCCGCAACGTGGGCGATCGCGGTGTCCGATGTCACCACCAGGTCCAGGCTCGCCATGAGCGCCGCCGTGTCCGCGAAGGCGTCGGGCCCGGCGTCGAATGCCGGGCCGGGGTCGAGGACCGCCATGCCGTCGGGCAGCTGCGCCAATTGCTCGGTGCCTGCGCCGCGTTGCAGGCTGACGAGTCGAACGCCGGGGACTCGCGCCAGCGGCTCGAACGCCGCGAGGGGGATGGAACGGCCCGCGTCGATGCGGCGCCCCTGCTTCCCCTGCCACGCGATGCCGATGTTGATCGCGCCTTCCCGCGCAAGCGGACGCCACTTCGCCACCAGCACCGGATCGGCCTCCAGGTAGGGCCGCTGCGGCGGATGCGCGCGGGGGTCGAAGCGCAGTCCGCACGCGACGGCCCACAGTTCGCTGCGGAAGTCGAAGCGGATCCCGGACGGTG
This sequence comes from Lysobacteraceae bacterium, assembly GCA_024508915.1. Taxonomy (GTDB): domain Bacteria; phylum Pseudomonadota; class Gammaproteobacteria; order Xanthomonadales; family Xanthomonadaceae; genus Cognatiluteimonas. The sequence goes on from JANINR010000127.1 coordinate 13,602, forward strand.
GAACGTCCGCGAACCCGATGTCGAAGCCGCTGGACGCGAGCAGCCGGTGCAAGCGCGCCTGGCCCGCGAACACGGGCTTCGCGCCGGCCGCGAGCAGCGCAGGCACCAGGCGCCAGTACTGGATCGCGTCGCCCAGGCCATTCGGTTCCGACAACAGGATCGACCGCCCCGCCAGCGGTTGGCCGAGCCACGGTGGTGCATCGCCCGTCGCGCCGTTGGCTTGCTGGCGGGCGCGGGCCGCTTGCGCGGAAGTTTCGTAGTCGCGCCAGCCGGCATCGAAGTCGCCGCGAAGCAGGTGCAACGTCGCGCGGCGCTTGCGCGCTTCGTGGTCGAGCGGTTGCAACGCCAGCGCAGCGTCGTAGGCGTGCAGGGCTTCGTCGAACCGGGCCAGTTCCTGCAAGGCCAGCGCGCGGTTCGCGTGCGCGCGTGCATAGCGCGGCGCCGCGGCCAGCACCCGGTCGAGCTCCTCCACTGATTCGACCGCGCGCCCGAGGTCGCGCAGCACGTCGGCCAGGTTGTTCCGGGCGGGCAGCATGCGCGGATCGCCCGCGATGGCCGCGCGGAACTCGGCGAGCGCTTCGTCGCTGCGCCCCAGGTCGCTCAGCGCCACGCCCAGCCCGTTGCGGTACGCAGGGTTGCCGGGCGCGAGCGCGAGCGCGCGTCGCGCCGCCTCCAGCGCCTCGTCGAATCGGCCGAACTCGCGCAGCGTGGTCGCGCGATTGGAGTGCGCGGGCGCAAAGGCGGGGTCGCACCTGATCGCCGCGTCGTGCGCCGCGAGCGCTTCGGAAAACCTCCCCATGCGCTGAAGCGCCAGGCCCCGGTTGTCGTGCGGATTGGGCAACGCGGGGGCGAGCGCGGAGACGTGTTCGTAACAGGCGATCGCCGCGGGGAAGTCGCCCTGGGCGAACAGCGCGTTGCCGCGCTCGTGCCAGCCGACATGGTCCCCCGGGGCGGGAAGTTGTCCCTTGGGGCGAGGCGGGATGTTCATCCCCGCATTCTAATCCGCCCCGTCCGCACGACCGGTGCGGGGGTACACTCGCTCCACCGCTTCCGCCACCGGGAAATCGCATGAACGCACCGCACGCTCTCGTCCGCGTCCTGTCCATCGCCGCCCTGCTCGGCGGCGTCGCGTTCGCCGCGCCGGCCGAAGCCGCCCTCAAGCCGGGCGACGCCGCCCCGGGCTTCAAGGCCCCCGCATACCTCGCCGGCGCACCCTTCACCTTCGACCTGGCCGAAGCGCTCGAGCGCGGCCCGGTCGTCGTGTATTTCTTCCCCGCCGCGCACACGCCCGGCTGCAACCTCGAAGCGCACCTGTTCTCCGAGGCGACCGACAAGTTCAAGGCCGAAGGCGTCAGCGTCGTCGGCGTCACCGCCGGAAACGTCGAGCAGCTCGCCGACTTCTCGAAGGAAACCGAGCACTGCGGCGGCAAGTTCCCGGTCGCCGCCGACCCCGGCGCGAAGATCGCCGCGCAGTACGACGCGGTGCTCGCGAAGAAGCCCGAATGGTCCGACCGCACCTCGTACCTGATCGCCCCGTCCGGGAAGATCGTCGCGGTGCACTCGGACCTCAATCCGAACCTGCACGTGAAGTCGATGCTCGAGGCCGCCGCCGCACTGGAACGTTGACGGCGACGGCGCGCGGCGCAAGCGCCGTCCGCGCCGGGGATGCCATCGGTCACGGCTCGATCCCGCCCGCCATGCGGCATACTGCGGGCACAGGGGGATCGATACCGCATGCATGCGATCCGGGCGATATGCCCGCTGTTGCTGTGCGCGGCCGTCCTGGCCGCGACGCCCCTCGCCGCGCGCGGCGAGGTCGCGTCCACGCGCGCGCCGGCATCCGCGGCGGCGCCGCCGTCGACGCGACCGCTCGATCTCGCCGACCTCGGCGCTCCCGCATTCACGAATTTTTCCGCGCGCGACGGGCTGCCGTATGCGGTGGCGGTCGCGGTGGCGACGGACCGGGACGGCTTCGCCTGGGCGGCGACGCCGGCCGGCGTGTACCGCTACGACGGGCGCCGATGGGAACCGGCCGGCGATCCGGCGATGGCGCATTCGACCGACGCGCTGTACGTCGACGCACGGGGCACCTTGTGGGCGGGCTTCCGCGGCGACGGCCTGGCCCGCTACGACGGGGCGCGCTGGCACGTCGAGAACCTCGCGAGCGGCCTTCCGTCGCAGCAGATCCGGCGCTTCTTCGAAACCCTCGGCCCGGGCGGCGAGCGCACGCTGCATGCGCTGACCTGGGACCGCGGCCTGCTGGTCCGCCGCGACGGGCGCTGGCGTGCCGACCCCGGCAATGCGTCGTTGCCGCGCGGCGCGGTGCTTTCCATGGCCCAGACCCTGCAACTGGGCGGTAAGCGCCGGCAATGGGCGGGCACCGGGACCAGCGGCCTGTGGTACCGCGACGAGGGCGAGCGCGACTGGCATCGCCGGCACCTGGACGGCATCGACACTGCGCAGGTCGAGTTCCTGCTCGCGACGCGGCACGCCGGCCGCGAAGAGCTCTGGATGTCGGTGTTCGGCCTGGGCCTGGTGCGGCTGTCGGACGAGGGCGAACGCCGCTGGACGCGCTCGTCGGGCGCACTGCCCACCGCGGAGCTGTACGACCTCGCGGCGACGCCGCTGCCGGGGGGCGGCCAGGCGCTGTGGATCGCGTCGCGCTCGGGCCTGCTGCGCCTGCACGACGGCCGCGTCCAGGTGTTCGACCGCAGCCACGGGCTCGGCTCGGACGTCGTGCGCGGGATCGCCGCCTGGCGCAGCCCGGACGGGCGCGACGTGCTCTGGCTGTCGACGGAATCGGGCGTGTCGCGAACGATCCCGGGGGCGAGCGCCTGGACGACCGCGTCGCTCATGGGCTCGCGCTCGATCGGCGTGTTCGGCGTCCTGGTCGAACCTGACGGACGCGGCGGCGAACGCCTCTGGGTCGGCGCCAGCGAGGACGGCCTCGCCGTCTACGAGGACGGCGCGTGGCGCCACTACACCGAGGCCGACGGCAGCCTCTCGGGGCCGAGCGTGGAGATGCTCGTCGCCACCACCGCGCCGGACGGCACGCGCACGCTGTGGATCGGCTCCGGCAACGGCGAACTCGCGCGCATGCGACCCACGGCCGACGGCGGGCGTGCGTTCGAACGGATCCCCACGCCGTGGCCCAAGGCCACGGGCGAAGGCTTGCGCGACACGCTCGTCCGTCGCGTCGACGGCCGCGACGAACAATGGGTCGCGACGCGCCAGGCCGGCATCTGGCGCTGGCGCGACGGCCGCTGGACCGCGTTCCGCGCCGCCAACGCGAACGGCCAGTTCGGCGCGGGCCGCCTGCTCGAGCAGGTCGATCGCGACGGGCGCTCCTGGCTCTGGGCCAACACCAACCAGGGGCTCGCGCGCTTCGACGGCGAGCGCTGGGAGCTGATCGGCCGCGACGACGGGCTGGCCGACGACGTGCTGATCGGGCTGCGCCTCCTGCCCGACGCGGATGGCCGCCCCGTGCTCTGGATGGGCAGCGCCGGCGCCGGCGTGGTGCGCGTCGACGTGTCCGATCCCGCGCATCCGCGCATGCTCCGCGGCGGGTTGCCGAGGGCGCCCGATCCGGTCACCTACGGCGCGCTCCGCGATTCGCGCGGCCGCATCTACGTCTGCACCAACAACGGCGTGCAGCAGCTCACCCCGCGCGCGCGGGGCGGCTGGGAGTCGCGGGTGTTCAGCCGCGCCGACGGGATGGTCAACGAGGAGTGCAATACCAACGCGCAGTTCCTGGACGCGCACGACCGCTTCTGGACCGGCACGCTCGGCGGCCTGGCCGTCTACGATCCCGACGCGGGCACCGAGGACACCCAGCCGAAGCCGCTGCGACTCACGACCCTGGCCGTCGACGGCCGGCCGCAGCCGCGCGCCGGGGGCGTGCTGCGCGTCCCCGCCGATGCGAAATCGGTGGAGGTCGGGTTCGCGCTGCTGTCGTGGACGCACGAAGGCGGTTCGCGCTTCCGCACCACCCTGCTGGGCCTGGAAGACGCGCCGGGCGCGTGGACCACGCAGAATGCAAGAAGCCTCGGTGCCTTGCCGCCGGGCGACTATCGCCTGCGGATCGAGGCGATGGACTACGCGGGCAACCGCAGCGCGCCGATCGAGGTTCCGATCGTGGTCGCGGCCCACTGGTGGCAACGGCCGATCGCCACGGTCGCGGCGGTGCTCGCCCTGGTGCTGCTGGGCTACGGCGCCGCCTATGCGCGCACGCGCATGCTGCGCGCGCAGCGACGCGTCCTCGAGCGCCACGTCGCGCGGCGCACGGCCGAGCTCGATGCCGCGAACGCACGCCTGACCGAACTGTCGTATCGCGATGCGCTGACCGGCGTCGGCAACCGCCGAAAGCTGCTGGAAGCGCTCGAAGCGCTGGCCGCCGCGGGCGCGGCGCACCCGGGCGCGCCGGTGTCCCTGGTGTTCCTCGACGTGGACCACTTCAAGGATTTCAACGACCGCCACGGCCACCTTGCCGGCGACGCCGCCCTGCGTTCCGTCGCCGACACCTTGCTGCGCAGCGCGCCCGGCGGCGCGCTGGTGGCGCGCCATGGCGGCGAAGAGTTCGCGTGCCTGTTGCCGTCCACGGATGCAGCGGCGGCCATGGAGGTCGCCGAGCGGATGCGGCGCGGGGTCGAATCGCAGCGGATACCGCTGCCTGGCGGCCGGGGGGCGGCCAGCGTCACGATCAGCGCCGGGGTGGCGACCGCGGACCTCGCGCGCAGCGACACCGACGCGCTGCTGCAGGAAGCCGACGCCGCGCTCTATCGCGCCAAGCGCGAAGGCCGCAACCGGGTCCGCCTCGCGCCGGAACGCTGAATGCGCGAGGGGTTAAACCCCTGCGCGCCCTGGTGCATCCACTCCTCCGACTCCCGGGGGAAACGACGATGAACACAGGTTCCATGCGCCGGCTGGCGCTGACGCTCGCGCTGCTGGCCGCGCCCCCCTTCGCCGCGGCGCAGGAAGCCGCCCCCCCGCCGCCCGCGGCGGCGGCGCATACCTACACGCCCGCGGACTTCGCGCGCTATGCGCCCCGCACGGCGCTCGACATGCTCGAACAGGTCCCGGGCTTCGCGATCCGCCAGGCGGTGGTGGAGCGCGGCCTCGGCCAGGCCACCGGCAACGTGCTGGTGAACGGGCAGCGCCTGTCGGCGAAATCCAACGACGTGGTCACGCAGCTCTCGCAGGTGCCGGCGGACAACGTCGTGCGCATCGAAATCGTGGACGGCGCGACGCTGGACATTCCGGGCCTGTCGGGCCAGGTGGCCAACGTCGTCACCCGCGCGGAGGGGATCAGCGGACAGTGGGAATGGCGCCCGGACTTCCGCCGCTACTACACCGACCCGCAGCTCACCCGCGGCAGCGTCTCGATCAGCGGCTCGCACGGGCGGATGGACTACACGCTCGGCTTCGACAACAGCGCCAACCACAGCGGCGCCGGCGGCCCGACCACCATCTACGACGCGGACGGCAGCGTGCGGGAGTTGCGCGACGATGCCTGGACCGGCGAATCCGACCGCCCGCGCGTGAGCGCGAAGCTCGCGTGGAAGGGCGCGTCGGGGTCGATCGCCAACCTCAACGCCTCGTGGCAGAAGGTGCTGTTCGACTACGTCGAGGACGACCATCGCAGCGGCCCCGGGCTCCCCGACCGCCTGCGCACGGTGCGCAGCGATGCCGGCGGCCACAACTACGAGCTCGGCGGCGACTACGAATTCGGCCTCGGCCCGGGCCGGCTGAAGCTGATCGGCCTGAACCGCTTCGTGCACGATCCGAGCCAGGACACCGTCGAAGTGCAGTACGCGGACGGATCGCCCACCGAAGGCCAGCGGTTCGCGCGCGACGGCCGCGAGACCGAGCGCATCGCGCGCGCCGAGTACCGCTGGAAGCTCGGCGGCGACTGGCAGGTGTCGGCGGAGTACGCGTTCAACAAGCTGGACAGCGTGTCCTCGCTGTACGCACTGGACGAGGGCGGCGCGTACCAGCCGGTGCCCCTGCCCGGCGGCACCGCGACCGTGCAGGAGGACCGCTACGAACTGATGGGCAGCTACGGCCGCGACCTGCTGCCCACGCTGGCGATGCAGGTGGCCGCGGGCGGCGAGTTCTCGCGCCTGCAGCAGGCCGGCGGCGGCGGGCTGAGCCGTTCGTTCCGCCGGCCCAAGGGGCAACTTTCGCTCGCGTGGAAGGCGAGCCCGGGCCTCGACGTCAACCTGAAGCTGCAGCGCCGGGTCGGCCAGCTGGACTTCTACGATTTCCTCGCCTCGGTGGACCTGGCCGACGGCCAGGCGAACGCCGGCAACCCAGACCTCGTGCCGCCGCAGACCTGGGAGCTCGAGACCGAAGTCGTGAAGAGCCTCGGCGCCTGGGGCACCACCACGCTGCGCGCGTACGCGCAGCGCATCGACGACATCGTCGACACGATCCCGATCGGCGCCGACGGCGAGAGCCCGGGCAACATCGACCGCGCCACCGTGCAGGGCATCGAGTGGACAAGCACGCTGCGGCTCGACCCGCTGGGCTGGAACGGCGCGAAGCTCGACCTGACCTGGCAGCACGAGCGCAGCAACGTCGCCGATCCACTGACCGGACGCGACAGGCCGATCAGCAACAACCTGAAGGATCTCGCGGAGATCGCGCTGCGCCACGACATCCCCGGGACTTCGTGGGCCTGGGGCACGGACTTCAGCTACCAGTTCAACGCCCGCGACTACCGGCTCACCGAAGTCGGACGGTTGTGGGAAGGCCCGGTCTGGGATTCGTGGTTCGTCGAGAACAAGGACGTGCACGGCATGACGGTGCGGGCCGGCGTCACCAACCTGATCGGCGCGCGCAGCCTGTGGCAGCGCACCGTGTACGTCGATCGCCGCACCGGTCCGGTGGACTTCCGCGAGGACCGCGACCGGCGCATCGGCCCGATCTTCCAGTTCACCGTGTCCGGGAAGTTCTGAGGCGGCTCACCCCAGGAACAGGCCCGCGTATTCGTCGAGCGGCCGCCGCAGGAGCGTCGTGTTGACGAAGAGCGGCACGCGCCCGTCGCGCCAGCGCCCGATCCGCACGCCGGCGAGCCGGCCGCGCTCGAACGCGGCCTGCGCGAACGCCTCGTCCATCTCCAGCATGCGGATGTTGGAGGCGTTCGGCGAGGTGGCATCGCGCACCTTGCCGCTCGCCACCAGCGCGGCGACGAGCGCGTCGGCGAGCGCGTGCGCGCGGCCGATGTCGTCGCGGAAGCGGGACAACGCGTCGCGCGCCAGCATCGCAGGCATCCAGCCTTCGTAGAGCGTGCCGCCGAAGACGTGGCGCAATTCGCGCGCCTCGGCGATGTCGGCCTTCGACCCCGCGAGCACCGCCCCGAAGGGCGCGCCGAGGTACTTGTACAACGACACGTACACGGTATCGAACGGCCGGGCGTAGGCACGGACGTCGACGGCCGGCGGCGCGAGCAGGAGGCGCGCGCCGTCCAGGTGCAGGCGCGCGCCGTGGTCGCGGGCGAGCCCGGCGATGCCGTCCAGCAGCGGCAGCGGAAGCATCTCGCCGTCGACGCGGCGCACCGGGCTCTCCAGCGCGACGGCGCCGATGCGCATCGGGAACGGGCCGCCCTCGGACGCCTCGAAGGCGGTGCGCACTTCTTCGAGCGTCGGCGCGGCGCGGCCCCCGGCGAGCGGCAGGAGGTTCAGGCCGGACAGCCGCTGCGCGGCATCGCTTTCGTCGCGGTAGAGGTGGCTTTCCTCCTGCACCAGCGCACGCCGGTGTTCGCCGCACAGCAGGCGCACCGCGACGTTGTTGGCCAGCGTGCCGGTGGCGAAGAACGCGCAGTCCTCCTTGCCGAGCAGCGCGGCGAAGTCCCGCTCCAGCGCCTCGACTTCGCCGCGCGCGAGGTACGCGTCGCGCACGTCGCCGGTGGCGCTTCCCACCAGCGTGGCGAGGCGGCTGGCCATCGCGGCGGCGTCGGGCGGCGCGCCGTCGCCGACGAGCCAGACGCTGCGCGCATCGACCGGCGGGAAGGCTGCGGGCGCCGCGTTCGA
>JANINR010000128.1 GCA_024508915.1 Lysobacteraceae bacterium
CGCGGCGGCGGCGTCGGCCACCGGCGCGTCGTCGCGCCAGGCATGGGCGCCGACGAGGGGCACGAACAGGACGTCGCCGAGGTCCTCTTCGCGCCACGCATCCTCGCCGGTGCGCGTGAGCTTCAGCAGGCGCTGGCGCCGCTGCGAGGCGCCGACCGGCATGACCAGGCGGCCGCCGACCGCGAGCTGGCGGCGCAAGGCGCCGGGCACGGCCGGCGCGCCCGCAGCGGCCAGGATCGCGTCGAACGGCGCTTCCTCCGGCCAGCCGCCGCTGCCGTCGCCCGTCCTCACCAGGACGTTGCCGATCCCGAGGCGCTGCAGGCGCGCGCGTGCCAGCGCCGCCAGCTCGGCGTGGCGCTCGATCGCGAACACCTCGGCGGCCAGGCGCGACATCACCGCGGCGGCGTAGCCCGAGCCCGCGCCGATCTCGAGCACGCGGTCGCCGGAGCCGATCCCGGCGGCCTCGAGCATCAACGCGACGATGTAGGGCTGCGAGATCGTCTGCCCCGCCTCGATCGGCAGCGGCGAGTCCTCGTACGCGAACTCGCGCATGCCGGCGCCGACGAATTCCTCGCGCGGGATGGCCTGCATCGCGCGAAGCACCCGCGCGTCGCGGATGCCCCGCGCCCGCACCTGGCGCTCGACCATGCGCTGGCGCCGGGCCGGGAAGCTGTCCATGCGGACAGCACTATTCCCGGGATCGTTAATGCGGCGTGGCCGCCCCCGGCGCGCCGGCCGGCGCTGCATCCGGCAGGAACAGCGCGCCGATCGCCAGCGCCGTACGGTACGGCTCGGGATCGTTGCGGTTGCTGAGCAGCACCACGGTCAGCCGGCGCTGCGGCCAACGCACGATCACGTTGCGGAAGCCGATCGTCTCGCCGGAATGCCAGAGCGTTTCGCCGGTGATGCGCCAGCCGAAGCCGTACTGCGCTTCGTATCCCTCGCCGGTCACCTCGACATGCGGCGAGAACGCCAGCGCGCGCGAGGCGGCGTCGAGCAGCCGGCCGTCGTAGAGCGCCGTATCCCAGCGCGCGAGGTCGTCGATGCTGGAATAGATGCCGCCGTCGCCCAGCACCGCGCTCGTGGTGCTCTGGTCGGTGCGCGTCCAGCCGGCGTCCGGCGCGGCGCCGTCGGCGTGCGAATAGCCCCAGGCGCGATGCGGCGGCTCGCGGCCGCCGGCCACGTAGGCGAGCGTGTCGCGCATGCCGAGCGGCTCGAAGATGCGCGTGCGGAGGAAGTCCGGATAAGGCATGCCCGACGCACGCTCCACCACGAGCGAGAGGAGCGCATAGGCGCTGTTGCTGTACCGGTACGCCGTGCCCGGCGCGAAATACAGCCGGTCCTCCTTCGCGAGGAGCGCGAGGACGCCGGCATCGCGGATCTGGCCCTGCCAGTCGTCGCCCATCAGGTCTTCGTAGTCGACGAGTCCCGAGGTGTGCGTCAACAGGTGGCGCAGCGTGATCGCGGCCGCGGCCTGCGGCAGTTCCGGCAGCCACCTGCGCGCGGCATCGTCGACCGACAGCTTGCCGTCCTGCTGCAGCAGCAGCACGGCGGCGGCGGTGAACTGCTTGCTGACGGATGCCAGGCGGTAGTCGGTCGACGGGCCGGACTCGACGCCGGATTCGAGGTCGGAACGGCCGTAGCCGCGGCGCACGACGGGCGCGCCGTCCTTCAGCACGAGCAGCGATGCGCCCGGGACATTGCCGTCGTAGCGCTGCATGAGGCGGTCGATCGCGGCTTGCGGCATCGGCATGTCGGGTGCGGTCACGGGAACATCGTAGAGGGCATGCGGGGTCGGCTCCGGCTGGAGCGTGTAGTGCCACCACTCCATCGGATAGTTGCGGAAGCCCTGTGCGGCCATCGCGTCGAGCAGGACATGCCGGTTCGCGCGCTGCGCGGGCGTCGCTTCCGGGGACTCGGTGTTGGCCCGCGTGCCGAAGAAATCGAAGGCGGTTCCCATGTCGAGCGGCCGGCAGTCGGCGTCGCGGTCGTCGCACTGCAGCAGCGTCAGGTCGACGGTGCCGCCGCGGCTGTGCCCCGAGACGGGCGCGATGTAGCCGCCGGTGAGCTGGGACTTGTCGAGGTCCGGGTAATGCGCGGCCTTCGTGCGCTGGTCGGCAGGGTCGGCGACCCAGCGCATGAAATGCGCGACCGCGCGCGCAGGGCGATAGCAATCGAAGATCCGGAGGCGCTGGTGGCGCGCGCGCAGCGACGCCTCGACCCGGGCCAGCGCCTCGGCGGCCTCGCGCCGAAGCCAGCAGCGCGGGGCCTCGTAGCCGTCCACGGGCGCGCCGACGAAGTTGTCGCTGCCCGCGTAGGCGATCCGTTGCGACATGTCCGGCACGAGGCTGCGGATGTCGACCATGCCCGCGTCGGCCATCGTCTTCGCCGGCGACAGCGCCGGGCCGGGATCGGCGGCCGCCTGCGCCGCGCGCGATGCCCCCGTGGCGCAGGCGAGCGCGAGCAGGAGCGCGGCGCCGGCGGCGCGCGCGCTACTCACAACCGCCCACGCGCACGAACGCGAGATCCTCGTAGTCGGAGCTGAAATCCCCGTCCGGATCGAGCTTGGCCATGCGCAGCGTCTTCGCGTCGCCGCTGCCCGCGAAGTCCAGCCAGGCGTCCAGGTCCACCGCGATGTCGTCCCAGTGCAGCAGGTAGCGGCCATCGAGTGCGCCGATCATCCCGTGCATCTTCGGCGACTTCGCGGAACGCCACTCCACGCCCTCGCCCGCGGGGCAGATGCGCACGTCGCCGAACCAGGTGTCGCGCCACGTGCCGAGCCAGGGCTGCAGCTGCGCCGCCGTCACCGGCACGCGCTTCGACGCGTCGGGCAGCGCCGGCGCCTGCGGCGCGGCTGCCGCACCCGCCGCGGCGGGGCGCTCGAGGTCGTCGGCGTAACCGTCCACGCCCAGCGACTTTCCCGGTGCGGTGAACAGCTTGAGCAAGGCCTCGCCGAGCACCGTGCGCGCCGTGCCGCCCTCGCCGTTGATCATGAACACGAAGCCGGAGCGGCGGTCCGGCAGCAGCATCATCATCGAGTACATGCCGCCCAGCGTCCCGGTGTGGGAGACCGTCCACTGCCCGTCCGCATCGGCGACGCGGAAGCCGAAGGCGTAGGCGTAGTAGTGCGTGTCGTCCCAGCGCTTCTTCAGGGACGAGATCGGCATCGGCGTGCGCGCCTTCCACATCTCCGCGCGTTGCGCCGGGCCCAGCCATTGCATTTGCGCGGGCGTGGGGTCGAGCCAGTTGCGCGCCCAGGCCAGCATGTCGTCGAGGTTGCAGCGGATGCCGCCCGCTGGCGCGGACGCGATCGCGGGCACGACCGCGCCATCCTCGCGCATCGGCACGTTGCCGCCGCCGTCGCGCATGTGCGGCTGCGCAACGCTGCCGGCCTCGGCGAGCGCGAACTCGCCGACGCGGCAACCTTCCAGCCCGAGCGGCTGGAACAGCTCGCGGCGCACGACGTCCTCGTACGATCCGCCGCCGGCCGCCGCGGCGACCTGGCCGGCCACGACGTACAGCAGGTTGTCGTAGGCGTAACCGGCGCGGAACCCGTAGGCCGGCTTGATGTAGCGCAGGCCGTGCACGATGTCGTCGCGGCTGAACAGGTTCGGCTCGGGCCAGAGCATCAGGTCCCCGCCGCCCTCGGGCAGGCCGCTGTTGTGGACCAGCAGGTCGCGCACGGTCATGTGCTGCGTCACCCACGGGTCGTTCATGGCGAATCCGGGCAGGTGCTTCACCACGGGGTCGTCCCAGGCGAGCCTGCCCTGCTGGACCAGGCGCGCGAGCGCGCTCGCGGTCATTGCCTTGCTGTTGGATGCGATCTTGAACAGCGTCTTCGTCGTCACCGGATCGCCGGAGCCGGCGACCGTCTCGCCGTAGCCGCGGGCGAACACGACCTGTCCATCCTCGACCACGCCCACCGCGATGCCGGGCAGGTGGTAGCGCGCGATCGCGGCCTGCACCGCCGCGTCGATGGCCTGCACGGTCGGACCGCCAGGCTTCGCCGCGGGGCCTCCGGCCGTCGCCGTGGCCTGCGCCGACCCCGCGAGCAGCAGCGCCAGCGCGACCGCGCGCCCCGCACTCACGGCGCGGCCCCGCGCTCGCGCGCCGCCTCGTCGATGGCCGCCTGCCACACGCGCAGCAGGTTCCCGCCCCAGATCTTCGCGATGTCCGCCTCGCTGAAGCCGCGGGCACGCAGCGCCGCGGTCACGTTCGGCGTCTGCGATGCATCCATCCACCCGGTGATCCCGCCGCCGCCGTCGAAGTCCGACGCGATGCCGACGTGGTCGATGCCCGCCACGTCGACCATGTGCCGGATGTGGTCCATGTACTGCTCGAGGCTGGCGAGGGGGTGCTCGCGTTCGATCCTGGCCATGCCCTCGGTCATCGCCGGCAGGTAGTCGTGCTTGTCGCTGTCGTATTCCGCGTCGCCGGCCTGGCGCGCGACTTCCTGCTGCAGCGCCTTTTCGGCCGCGGCGCGCGCGGGATCGCTCTTCAGGAATTCCTTGTACGCCACCGCCTGCACGACGCCGCCGTCCGCGGCGATCGCGCGCAGCAGGTCGTCGGGCAGGTTGCGCGGCACGTCCACGAGCGCGCGCGCCGACGAATGCGAGGCGATGACGGGGGACTTCGACGCCGCGATCGCGTCGCGCACGCACTTGTCCGACGCATGCGAGACGTCGACCATCATGCCCAGGGCGTTGGCACGCGCGACCGCGGCGCGGCCGAAGTCGCTCATCCCGGCGTCCGCCGCGCTGTTGTGCGCGGGCTGGCCCTGCTTCACGTCCGGGTTGGCGCTGCTGCAGAGGTCGTTGTTGCCGACGTGGACCAGGCCGAGGTAGCGCGCGCCCTTCGCGAACGACGAATCGATGCGGCCCAGGTCGTGGCCCAGCGAATAGCTGTTCTCGATGCCGATCATCGCCGACAGCAGCCCGCGCGCGTGGTTGTCGCGCACGTCCTGCGGCGTGCGGGCGGCGCGGATGCGGTCGGGATACTTCTCCAGCATCAGCGCGATCGCCGAGAACTTGCGGTCGGCCTGCGCGACGGCGTCGGCGTAGCCTTCCGGCGTCAGCGGGCCCTGGCCGACATAGACGACGAAGAACGCGCCGGCCAGCCCGCCGCGTTCCATCTTGCCGAGGTCCACCAGCAGCGGCGTGTCGCCGCCGACGTCGAAGCGCGGCTCGCGCATGTAGTCGAGCGGGATGTCGACGTGCGTGTCCAGCGCGAGCGGCGCCGGCGGGGGCGCATCGCGCGTGCCGGTGCCGGCGCAACCGGCGATCGCCGCGGCCAGGAGCGTTGCGGTCGTCGCGGCCAGGGTGCGGGTGGCGTGCTTCAAGGGAGCCTCCTAGGGCGTCTGCCAGGTTGCGGCGGAGGGTTCGCCGGCGATCATCTCATCCAGGGTCTGCCTGCGGCGGACGACGGCGTACCGGGCGCCGTCGACCAGCACTTCCGCGGCCAGCGGACGCGAGTTGTAGGTCGAGGCCATCGAGGCCCCGTAGGCCCCGGCGCCGAGGATCGCGACGAGGTCGCCGGCCTCGCAGCGCGGCATCGTCCTGCCGGTGGCGAAGGTGTCGCCGGTCTCGCAGACGGGTCCGACGACGTCGTAGGCCACCGGTGGGCGCTCGGCGGCATCGCCCAGCGGGACGAGGTCGTGCCAGGCGTCATAGAGGCTTGGGCGCAGCAGGTCGTTCATCGCCGCGTCCAGTACCAGGAAGCGGCGGGCTTCGCCTTCCTTCTCCAGCAGGACGCGACTGAGCAGCAAGCCCGCTTCCGCGACGAGGTAGCGCCCCGGCTCGAGCAGGATGCGGCCGCGGAACCCGTCGAGCGCCTGGCGGATCTCGGCGACGTAGGCGTCCGCCTCGATCGGTCGCTCGCCCTCGCGGTAGCGCACGCCGAGCCCGCCGCCGACATCGATGCTGGCGATGGCGTGCCCGGCCGCCTCGAGTTCGCGCCAGAAACCGGCCATGCGCTGCAGCGCCTGCCGCACCGGCTCCAGGCTGAGGATCTGCGAGCCGATGTGCATGTGCAGCCCGTCCAGGCGCACGGACGGCCAGCGATCGGCCTGCGCGAACCACGCGCGGGCCTCGGCGATGGACACGCCGAACTTGTTCTCGGACTTGCCGGTCGAGATCTTGGCGTGGGTCAGCGCGTCCACGTCCGGGTTGATCCGGACCGCTGCGTGCGCCACCTGCCCGCGCGCGGAGGCGATGGCCTCCAGCAGCTCGAGCTCCGCCCTCGATTCGATATTGAAGCGTGCGACGCCCGCTTCGAGCGCCTGCACGATTTCCGCGGCGGACTTGCCCACCCCGGAAAAGACGATCCGCCCGGCGGGAATGCCCGCGCGCAGCGATCGCCACAATTCCCCGCCGGACACGATGTCCGCGCCGGCACCCTCTTCCGCCATCAAGCGCAGGACGGCGCCGTTGCTGTTGGCCTTCACCGCGTAGCACACGCCCGCGTCGAGCCCGGCCAGCGCGGCCTGCAGCGCGCGCAGGCGGCCGCGGATCGCAGCGGCGGAATACACGTAGAGCGGCGTGCCCTCGCGTCGTGCGAGCGACGCCAGGTCGACGCCCTCGCAGGTGCCCGCGTCGCCGCGGGTGTTGCCTTGCTGCATCTTGCCGCCCGGATCCTGCCAAAAAAAGGGGCGGCCCGACATGCGGGCCGCCCAGGGGGTACCGCTCAGAAGTTGTAGGTCACGACCAGCTGCGCGTAGCGCGGCGACTGCCACACGGTGCCTTCGCCGAAGTACGGCATCTTGACGCCCGGGGTGCTTTCGTAGCGCGAGTGCACGTTGACGACGGTCTGGCTGTTGAGCAGGTTGTAGACCGACAGGCGCGCCTTCAGGTCGACGTCCTCCACCGGCAGCGTCCAGGTGACGCTGGCGCTGAGGTCCGTGACCCAGGGCATGCGGCCGAACGCACCACGCGGCGAATACACCATCTCGCGCGTGAGGTAGCTCGAGCAGCCGGAGACGCACAGCCAGCCGGAGCCGCCGCCGCTGAATTCGCCCGGGCCGCCGGCGCTGCGGTTGTCGTTGGGCCAGCGCACGCCGAACGCGGTGATCGGGCCGCCGGAGACCGCGGAGAGGGTCGCGCCCACGCTCCAGATGTCGCTGATCTTGTAGCTGCCGCGGAACTTCAGCTGGTGGCGATGGTCGTTGAACAGGACGCCGTAGCGCTCGTTGACGGCCGGGTGGTCGTAGTACTGGACCAGGTTCGTGTCGGCGTAGCCCGTGTCGGAGTTCACCGGGCCTTCGATGTTGCCTTCGCTCTTCGACCAGAGGTAGCTGGCGTTGAACGACCACTTGCCGTCCCACGCGCGGTCGAGCTGGAACTCCACCGCCTTGTAGGTGCGCTTGGGCTTCTTGTAGCCCATGATCGCGCCGCTGCCGGTGGCGATGTAGCCGTCCTTCGAGTTGTCGAAGGTGACCCAGTCGTTGGTGTCCGGGCACCACAGCGTGTTGACCTCGCCGGGGTTCAGGATCGGCCAGTCGCCCGAGTACCAGGGGCAACCTTCGACGTGGCGGGTGCTCACGTCCTCGACCGCGCGCGTCACTTCGCGGTAGGTCGCGTTCACGCCGTACGACCACGCCTGGTCGATCGCCTTCTGGAAGCCGAGGATGTACTCGTCCTGGAAGACCTGCTTCAGGTCGCGCGCCACCGCGGTGCGCACGTCGTCGGGCGCGGGCACGTTGCCGGTGGTGTTGACCGGGCCGATCTGCGCGCCGAGGTTCGGCACGCGGTAGGTCGCGCCGGTGATCGGGTGCGTCTTCTCGGTCCAGCCGTTGAACACGTAGTAGGTGTGCTCGTCGGTCGTGCCGCCGCCGAAGTAGTCGGTGAGCTTGTTGGTCAGCGGGATGTAGTAGCGGCCGGCGTTGCCGAACAGCTTGGTCGTGCCGTCACCGTTCATGTCCCAGCTGAAGCCGAGGCGCGGCGAGATCATGTCCTTGAAGTCGGCCTTGGCGAAGGTGGCGCCGGAGGCCAGCGTGTTCGTGAACTTGTCGCCGCGCAGGCCGATGCTCAGCAGCAGGTTGGGCGTGACGTTCCAGTTGTCCTCGATGTAGACCGCCTGCGCCTCGGTGCTGACCGGCGCGCCGGTCACGTAGTGGCGCACGTCCACGTACGGGTTCAGCCCGGGCGGCAGGGCCACGCCGTTGAGCTCGGTGTTGCCGCTGGTGTTGTTGATCACCGAGACCGTGTAGCTGCTGCCGTCGCCGGGGTACACGACCGAGCTGTCCGAATCCATCACCTCGCGGTCCCAGCCGAAGCGCAGCAGGTGGTCGCCGAGCGTCCACTCGAAGTCGACGCGCGACACTTCGCGCTTGTCGTGGCGGCTGCTGATGCTGCTGTTGCTCGGGTGGCAGCCTTCCGGCACCGTCGCCGCGCCGTACGCGCCGGTGAACGCGCCGGTCCGGGTGACGATGCTGCAGTCACCGTCCAGCGGCGTGCCGCCGAGCGCGCTGCGCTTGTTCACGCCGTACATGGCCTTGGCCATGAAGTTGTCGCCGAAGTGGCCCGTGTAGGTCGCCGACCAGTTGTCGCCGCCCGAACCCGAATTGCTGCTGCCCTGCCAGGCGCCGACGGTGGCGCTATCCCAGTCGTACAGGTAGTTGTCGGTGGTGGAGTCGGCCTTGTCCGAGAACGCGAGGAATTCCAGGAGGTTGTCGTCGTTGATGTGCCAGTCGATCTTGCCGCCCCAGAAGTCGTTGTTGCTCTTGGTATACCAGGCCTCGGAGGTGTCGACGTCGCGCGGCTTGCTGTCGCGGACCTCGTACATGCCGAAGAAGAACAGCTTGTCCTTCACGATCGCGCCGGACGCCCAGACGTTGGCCTTGTAGAACGAGCCGCCGTCGCGGCTGGTGCGGTCGCGCTCGTCGATCGTGCCGTCCTTGTGGAAGTGGTCCTTGCGCTCGGAATCCCACGCGCGCGGCTCCATCGTCACCTCGGCGCCGGCATGGAACTCGTTGCCGCCCGAACGGGTCACGGCGTTGATCACGCCGCCGGTGCTGCGGCCGAACTCGGCGGAGTAGCCGCCGGTCTTGACCTGCACTTCCTCGTAGAAGTTGTACGGCACCGTCGAGTAGCCCTGGCGGCGGTACGGATCGGTCACGTCCATGCCGTTGATGTAGACGACGTTCTCGGCCACGGACGAACCACCGAAGGTCAGGCCGCCGAAGGTCGCGCCCGAGGACACCACGCCCGGCGCGAGCAGCGCCACCGAGCCGAGGCTCTGGTCGACGGGGAGGCGCGCCAGTTCCTGGCGGGTCATGTTGGTCGACGATTCCGTGGAATACACGTCCACGCGGTTCACGACGCTCTGCCCGATCACCTGGACGGTATCGAGGTTGACCGCGCCGTCGTTCGTCAGGTTGACGTTGGTCGTGCCGCCCAGGGAAACGACGACGGAGATCGGCGCGCCGGAGCCCGCGGTCAGGCTGTACTGGCCGGGGGGCAGCTGGCCGATGCGGTACGTGCCGCCGGCGTCGACGGTCGCGGTACGGGTCTGCCCCGTCGCGACGTTGGTGATCGTGACTTCCGTGCCCGCCTGGGCGCGACCCGCCACGGCACCGGTGACGGCCTGCGCCAGCACGGGGCCCGCGGCCAGGGACGAAAGGCAGACGCCCATCGCCATGCAAAGTACGGACTTGCGCAAATTGCGGGTGCTGCTCATATCCTCTCCCCGGTCGGTGCTTATGGTTGCTGTGGATTGGGCCGTGGCGTGGCTACGAAGTCGTAGTCCCACTGGTCGAAGTACAGGTTGCCGCCGCTCCATTCCGCTTCCCCGCGCTGCAGGTCCACGGTTTCGGAGCGGAAATGCCGCTTCGCCGGCTCGAACGGCCGGCTGTAGTCGTCGTTGAACGCGATGCGGTAGCCGTCCAGGCCGCCGAGGTAGAAGCCTGCCACGGCCGGATCGGCGGCGTCGAGCCGGCCGAAAGTCACGTCCATCGGCATCCAGCCGTACGGCGCGATGTACAGCTGGCCCCAGTCGTGCAGGTTCCAGTAGGTCTGCCGCGCGCCGTCGTCGGCGAACATCATCCCGGATTGCCAGCGCGCCGGGATGCCGTTTAGCCGCAGCAGCGCGATCAGCAGCAGGGTCTGCTGGCCGCAGTCGGCGTGGCCCGCATGCAGCGCGTAGTCGCTGATGTTGGAGATCGTCGAATACTCCCGCGCACCCGCCCACGGGATGCGGTCGACGGCGGCGTAGAGCTTCTGCGCGATGCGCCAGGGATTGGTCTCGTCGCCGACCACCTCGCGCGAGAATGCGCGCAGGTCGTCGGTGAACACCACGTGCGGCGCGCGCTCGGCGACGAACGGCGCCAGTTCCGGCGTGATCTCCGCCGGCACCACCTTGTCCGCGTCGACGTCGAAATGGCGCGCGCTGACGGTGACGTCGTAGGTCACCGAGAATTCGGTCTTGCGCCCCGCCACCGCCGGCTTCTCGAGGTACACCGTGCGCTGCAGCGCGCTTTCGGGCGCGATCCGGTGCCCCGCGGGTTCGCTGGCGACGTAGGCGACGTCTTCCTGCTGGCCGGGGATGGCGCGCGGGTACGGGATCCAGGCGCGAACGGTTTCGCCGGCGGGCACCGCGTCGGCATCCACCACCAGCGACTGCACGATGCGCAGCCGCCGCGGCAGCACGCTGTCGGCGTGCGCGGCGCGCGCCGCGTCGACCACCTCGCGGTGGTGCGGGTGCACGGACTCGAGCGGGCTGGCGGTGAACGGCTTCGGGTCCGCGCGCCGCGCGCGCGCCTCGGCGCTCACGCGAAACAGGTTGGATGCGGTGCGGTTGAAGTACAGCCGCTTGCCGTCGATGTCCATGCGCTCGAGCAGGCCCTGCGCGTCCCAGCGCGCGAACTCGGCGTCGGTGAGGTCGGGGATCTCGCGGCGCAGGCGCGCGCGCACCTGCGCGGCGTCCTGGGTGAAGTCGAGGAGGATGCGGCGCATGCGCTCGCGCTGGAACCCGAGCGCGGCGCGATCCGGTGCCGTCGCGCTGGGCAGGGCCGCATCGATCGCCGCGTTCGCACCGGCGAAGTCGCCGCGGTCGATGCGCGCCACGACCTGCGCGACCGCGGGATTGTCCGATACGGCGGATCCCGCCGCGACCCCGCTCGTGCCCGCTCCCGTCAAGTCCGCCGGCACGGCGAGGCCGCGGCCTGCCAGCAGCACCAGCACCACCGGTGCCCAGCGGCGAAGGCGGCGCTGCCGCACCGTCGTCGCCTTGGCAGTTGCAGCATTGATCGGACCAGCTCGCACCCGAAACGTTCCCCAACGTCGGCAAACCCGTGCCTGTGTAGCACGCGTCAATGGACTGGTCAATAAATTATTCTTGGCGTATAAGTTTTAAGAATCAGCTATTCCGCACTGCACAATAATTCTTCGTCGCGCGTCATGTTGCAGCGCGGAAAAAAGGGGTTTCGATGATCCAGACCGTCTGGCCTTACCTGGCAGTGATGCTGCTGGCGGCCGGTATCTACACCTTCCTCGAGCGGCGCACGGGATGGAAGCTTTTCTCGTTCGCGCCGCCGATCGTGCTCGTGTACCTGTCGGTCACCGCGCTCGCGGTCATCGGCCTCTGGCAGGTTACGCCCGAGATCAAGGCCGCGCAGGGACTGCTGATCCGCCAGCTCGTGCCGGCGCTGCTGTTCCTGCTGATGATCAATTGCGACCTGCGCGCGATCTTCGCGCTCGGGCCGCGCGTGCTCGCGGTGTTCTTCTGCACGTCGATCAGCCTGTTCGTCGGCTTCATCGCGACCTACCTGCTGTTCCGCCACGTGCTGCCGGTGCCGGACGGCTGGCAGCCGCTGGCCGCGGTGAGCGGCAGCTGGATGGGCGGCAGCGCCAACCTGATCGCGGTGAAGGAAGCGATCGGCATGCCCGACGACGCGCTCGCGCTCGCACTGCTGACGGACGCGGTGTGCTACTCGATGTGGGTCGCGATCCTGTTCTCGCTCGCGCGGCTCGCGCCCGCGTTCAACCGCTGGACGCGCGCGCGCTCCAGCGCCGAGTACGTGACCGCCACCGTGCGCGCGCAGGGGCCCGTCACCGGCGACGGCGTGCTGCTGTGGCTGGGCATGGCGGTGCTGGTCTCGGCCGGCGCGGCCTGGCTCGGGGCGCGCATGCCGGCGTCGGGGATGATCAGCGCGACGACGTGGTCGATCATGTTCGCCACCATCGCCGGCCTGGTCGTGGCGCACACGCCGCTCGCGCGCTACCCCGGCGCGAGCCCGATCTCCAGCGCGCTGCTGATGACCGTGGTCGCCGTGATGGCCTCGCAGAGCAACTTCGAGGGGATCTCGACGGCGCCGCTGTACCTGCTGTGCGGCGTCACCATCCTGGCGATCCACGCGGCGATCATGCTCGGCGCGGCGCGCCTGTTCCATTTCGACCTGTACCTGTGCGGGATTTCGTCGCTCGCGCACGTGGGCGGGGTGGCCGCCTGCCCGGTGCTGGCGGCGACCTATTCCGCCGCGCTCGTTCCCGTGGCGGTGCTGCTGGCGCTGCTCGGCTATATCCTTGGCACCGGCTTCGGCATCCTGATCGCCACGGTGCTTTCTTTCCTGGCCCCCGCCTGAGCCCTTCGAGGTGCTGCACATGCGATTCCGGACCCCCGCACTCACCGCGCTGGCGCTCGCGCTGGCGCTTCCCCTCGCGTTCGCCGCGGTGCCCGCCGGCGCGCGCGACCAGGCCCCGGCCACCGCGGCGACCGGCGTTCCCGGCGTCGACGCCGCCTACTTCTCGCCCGAGTTCTGGGTCGCCCGCGCGAAGGACCCCGATGCCGTGCTGATGGATCCGGCGGCGATCCAGGCCCGCAACGCGCGCCTGTTCCAGGTGGACGACTCGATGTACGACCTCGCCGCCCTGCCGGCGACGCTGTCGCGCGCGCAGGTCGCCGGCTGGATCGACGGGCTGGCGTCGCCGCCCTCGCGCCCGCTGTGGGACGAGGACGGCAAGCCGGTGCCGAAGGCCACGCTCGACGCGATCGTCGCCAACCGCGCGATGGACGCGATTCCCGCCAGCCAGCCCGCGCGCTACGGCATGGCGGTGCGGCGCGCGATGCTGCGCACCTTCCCGACCGCGCTGCGCGTGTTCAGCAGCGACGACGACGCCGACATCGACCGCTTCCAGGAGAGCGGCCTGTTCCCCGGCGCACCAGTGGCCGTCGTGCACGCCAGCGCCGACGGCAAGTGGCTGTTCGTGGTCAGCGAGCGCTATGCCGCGTGGGTGGAGGCCGACGCCATCGCCACCGGCAGCCGCGACGCCGTGCTCGGCTACGGCGCGAAGGCCCCCTATCGCGTGATCACCGGCGCCAAGCCTCGTACCGTGTTCACCCGCGAGGAGCCGCGCGTGTCCGAGCTGCAGCTCGACATGGGCGTGCGCGTGCCGCTCGCGCCGCCACCCTACGACCAGCCGGTCAACGGCCAGTACCCGTACACGTCCTGGGTGCTCGAGCTGCCGGTGCGCAACGCCGACGGCAGCCTCGGGTTCGCCCCCGCGCTCCTCCAGCGCAACACCGACAGCGCCGGCGACTTCCTGCCGCTGACCCGCGCGAACATCCTGCGCCAGGCGTTCAAGTTCCTCGGCGAGCGCTACGGCTGGGGCCACTCGTACAACGGCCGCGACTGCAGCGGCTTCGTGTCCGACGTGTACCACAGCATGGGCGTGCAGATGCCGCGCAACACCAGCGACCAGTCGGTGAGCCCGGCGTTCGCGCGCACCCACTTCGAGCCCGGCGACAGCCGCGCGAAGCGGATGGCGGCGGTCGACGCGCTCGACGTGGGCGACCTGATCTACATTCCGGGCCACGTGATGATGTTCGCCGGCCGCATCGACGGCCAGCCCTACGTGATCCACGACACCAACGGCGGCAGCTTCCTCGGCGCGGACGGCGTGCCGCGCTCGATGCACCTCAACGGCGTCTCGCTGACGCCGCTGCTGCCGCTCCGCTTCGGCAAGGACCACGATTACGTGGACCGCATCACCAACATCGTCCGGGTTGCCTACGACAAATGAAGGACATCACATGAAGATCAGCGACATCCGCTTCGGCATGCTGCGGGTCCCGCTGAAGACGCCGTTCAAGACCGCGCTGCGCACCGTCGAGCAGGTCGAGGACGTCGTGGTCATGATCCACACCGACACCGGCCACATCGGCTACGGCAGCGCGCCGGCGACCGCGGTGATCACCGGCGATACCCACGGCTCGATCGTCGAGGCCGTGCGCAGCTACATCTCGCCGCGCCTGGTCGGGCAGGAGATCGCCAACCTCAACCGCATCACCCACCTCGTCCAGGGCGCGATGGAGAAGAACTCCAGCGCGAAGGCCGCGGTCGAGATCGCGGTGCACGACCTGTGGGGCCAGCTCTACGGTGCCCCCCTCTACCAGC
This sequence comes from Lysobacteraceae bacterium, assembly GCA_024508915.1. GTDB lineage: Bacteria > Pseudomonadota > Gammaproteobacteria > Xanthomonadales > Xanthomonadaceae > Cognatiluteimonas. The sequence continues at coordinate 14,387 of JANINR010000128.1, forward strand.
TGCTCGGCGGCGGCGAGCCGGCCATCACGACCGACATCACCATCAGCGTCGACTACATCGACAAGATGGTGGCGGACTCGCTGGCGGCGGTGGACCGCGGCTTCGAGTCGCTGAAGATCAAGGTCGGCAAGGACATCGGCGTGGACATCGAGCGGACCAAGGCGATCCATGCCGCGGTCGAGGGCCGTGCCCTGCTCCGCCTCGACGCGAACCAGGGCTGGACCGCGAAGCAGGCGGTCTACGCGCTGCAGACGCTCGAGGACGCGGGCGTGAAGCTCGAGCTGGTGGAGCAGCCTGTCAAGGCGCACGACCTCGAGGGCCTGCGCTACGTCACCGAGCGCGTGCACACGCCGGTGATGGCCGACGAGAGCGTGTTCGGGCCGATGGAAGTCATCGAGCTGATCCGGATGCGCGCCGCCGACATCGTCAACATCAAGCTGATGAAGACCGGCGGCATCTCCAACGCGGTGCGCATCGCCGACATCTGCGGGATGCACGGCATCGATTGCATGATCGGCTGCATGCTCGAATCGAGCATCGGCGTCGCGGCGGCGGTGCACCTGGCGGTGGCCAAGTCCGACGTGATCACCAAGGTCGACCTGGATGGGCCGTCGCTGTGCCAGTACGACCCGGTCAAGGGCGGCGTGGTCTTCAACGAGTCCGAGATCTCGATCACCGGCGCACCCGGCCTCGGCATCCGCGAGATCGCCGGGCTCGACACGTTCGGCGAAAAAGCGGCCTGAGCGCGCGCCGATGTCGGCCCTGGTCAAGATCCGCTCGGAGCGCGACAGGATGTCGGCCATCGAGCGCCGGATCGCCGATTTCGTGCTCGAGAACGCCCAGCTGCTGCGCGACTACTCGTCGCAGCAACTGGCGAACGCCCTGGGGATCAGCCAGTCCAGCGTGGTCAAGTTCTGCCAGAAGCTCGGGTTCCGCGGCTATCCGGACCTCAAGCTGTCGATCAGCGAAGCGCTCGTGCGCGCCGACAACGGCCACGGCGAGGACGCGTCGCAGGCCGCGCTGGAGGACCGCGCGGCCACCCTCGCCACCAGCCTGTGGCGGCGCAAGTCCGAGGCGGAGGAAGCGACGCGCCTGATCAACCCCCCGGAGGCGATCGCGTCGGCCGTCGCCGCGATCGGCGGCGCGGGCCGCGTCTTCATCATCGGCCTGGGCGAGGACGACATCCACGCCCGCGCCTTCGCGCAGCGGCTGTCGCTGCTCGGCATCCTCAGCGTGCACAACTTCGACCCGGCGCACATGACCGCGAGCATGTCGGCCGCGCGCCCCGGCGACGTGCTGCTGGTGTTCTCCGAGCACGGCAAGCAGCCCGCGCTGTGCCAGCTGTGCCGCTACGTGCGCGAGCGCCGCGGCCACGTGATCACGGTCACCCGCCACACCTCCAATTCGCTGCGCGCGCTCGCCGACGTGGCGCTGCTGGTGTCCGCGCACGACGACCGCGCGCACATCGAACCCCTGCTCTACCATTCGGCGCTGCAGCACCTGCTCGACGGCCTGTTCGTGACGCTGTGCGAGTCCGGCGGCGAGCGCCGCGAGAGCCTGCTCGCCAACCTCGAGCGGATCCAGCCGCTCCTCGAAACCTGACGCTGCATCCACCGAACCCCGCGACGAGGCACCGATGCTCCGAACGCTCCTCACCAGCACCGTCCTTTCCCTCGCCGCGCTGGGCCAGGCCGCCTGCGCGCATGCACCGGCGACGCCCGCGGCGACGGCCGGTCCCGCTTCGCGCTGGGCGGAAGCCGGGCAGATGGTCGTCGTCACCACGCCGGGATGGGATGCGCCGCGCGGCGAGCTGCGCGCATACGAGCGCGGCGCCGACGGCGCATGGCGCATGGCGATCGCGCCGTTGCCCGTGGTCATCGGCCGCACCGGCGCCGCGTGGGGCACCGGCCTGCACGACGTGCCCGCCGGCGACGGCGGCCCGGTCAAGCGCGAAGGCGACGGCCGCAGCCCGGCCGGCGTGTTCGATATCGGCGAAGCGTTCGGCTACGCGTCGACCGCGGCCACCGGCTTGCGCTACGCCGCGATGGACGCGAACGACTGGTGCGTCGATGTCGACGGATCGCCCTGGTACAACGAGATCGTGGACAGCACCGAGGTCGGCGCCGACGCGGTCAAGGACTCCACCGAGCCGATGCGCCGCGACCTGCACGCCGGCGGCGACCAGCGCTACCGGCTCGGCTTCGTCATCGCCAACAACCCGGGCAACGCGCGCGGCGGCGGCAGCTGCATCTTCGGCCACCTGTGGAAGTCGCCCGACAGCACCACGGCCGGCTGCACCGCCATGGCGCCGGAATCGATGGATGCGCTGCTGCGCTGGCTGGACGCCGGCAAGCGCCCCGTGTTCGTGTTGCTGCCCGAAGCCGAGTACGCGCGCCTCCGCGCCGCGTGGCAGCTGCCCGGGCTCGCCGCCGGGCCGTCGGCGGCGGCGCCGGAGCCGCAGGCATGAGCACGACCGCGCGCATCCTCGCCGGCCTCGCCGCCGGCGCGCTCATCGGCCTGTTGCTCGCCTGGATCGACCCGGCGACCGGCATCCGCGTCGCCGATGTCGTCCAGCCGTTCGGCAAGCTGTGGCTCAACGCGCTGCAGATGACCGTGGTCCCGCTCGTCCTCGCACTCGTGATCGTCGGCGTCAACACCGCGAGCGATGCGGCGAGCTCCGGCCGCACCGCGCGGCGCGCCATCGTCGTGTTCCTGCTGATCCTGTCGGGTGCCGCGGCGTTCACCGCGCTGGTCGCGCCGGTGGCGCTCTCGTTCGTGCCGCGCAATCCCGATCTGGCCGCGGCCCTGCACGGCGCTTCCGGCGGCGCCGGCGCGCCCGTTGCGGCGGCGCCAGCGCACTGGGCCGACTCGCTCGTGGCGATGGTGCCGAGCAATGCGATCGCGGCCGCTGCGCAGAGCGCGATGCTTCCGCTCGTCGTGTTCGCGCTGTTCTTCGGCTTCGCCCTGACCCGGATCGATGCCGACCGCCGCGCGAAGATGATCGACTTCTTCCAGGCCATCGCCGACGCGATGATCGTGGTCGTGCGCTGGGTGCTGTGGGCGGCGCCGGCAGGCGTGTTCGCGCTCATCCTGGCGGTCTGCGCGCGCGCGGGCCTGGGCATGATCAGCGCGCTCGGCGTCTACATCGGGCTCGAATGCCTGCTCTACATCGCGGTGACCGCGATGATGCTGCCCGTCGCGGTGCTCTGGGGCGGCGAGCGGATGCGCCGCTTCGCCATGGCCCTGGCGCCGGCGCAGGCGGTGGCGGCGAGCACGCAATCCTCGCTGGCCTCGCTGCCGGCGATGCTGCAGAGCTGCGACCGCAACCTCGGCTATCCGCGCGAGGTCGCCTCGCTGGTGCTGCCGATGGCGGTGTCGCTGTTCCGCATCACCAGCCCGATCCAGTACGTCGCGACGGCGTCGTTCATCGCCTGGGCCTTCGGCGTCGACCTGACCGCGGGCCAGCTCGCCACCGGCGCCGCGCTCGCCGTGCTCATCAGCATGGGGTCGGTCGGCCTGCCCGGCCAGGTGAGCTTCATGGCCACCAACCTCCCGGTCACGACGGCGATGGGCCTGCCGCCCGGACCGCTCGGCATCCTGCTGGCGATGGACACCATCCCCGACGTCTTCGCAACGGTCGGCAACGTCAGCGCCGACATGGCCGCGACCAGCGTCGTGGTGCGCCAGGGCCGGGATGACCCCTGACCCGGGCCATGCGAAAATCGCGACCGCTGCCCCCGTAGCTCAGCTGGATAGAGCGTTCCCCTCCTAAGGGAAAGGTCGTGCGTTCGAATCGCGCCGGGGGCGCCATCCGCCGCGGGGCACGCGCTCAGCGCGTGCCCGATGCCGCCGCCTCCGGCTTTCCGCCGACGTCCAGCGGCACGTGGTACTTGCCTGCACCGAGCTTGCGGCCCGTGTCCGGGTGCGACGGGAATGCGGCGAGGAAGTACCGGCCGGGCGCGAGGCCTGCCGGCTCGACCGCCAGCGTTGCTTCCGCCACCGCGCCCGGCGCCAGGCGCAGCACCTTGCCATAGCTTTCGCCCAGCTCCTTCGCCTGCGCGTCTAGCGCGACGAGCAGCGGGACGAACGGCGGCGACGGCCCCGGACCGGTCCCCTCGTTCGCGAGCACCAGCCGCACGAAATGCCGGCCGCCCGCGGTCGCGGGCAGGACCTCGAGGCTGCGCACCGCCAGCGCGACCCTCGCCGGCGGCGGTGCCGGCAGCGGACGGCGCGCGGCGGCGTCGTACGCCACCAGGTCGCGCAGCGCGTCGTCAGGGGCCAGCCGACGTTCGCGCGCGAACCGCGCGTTCGCGGCGCGGAATGCGTCGAACCGCCGGCGCAGCGCGGCCTGCGCCGACGCATCGTCCGCCGGTTCGATCTCCAGGTTGTCCTCGAGCGCGTACAGCCGGCCGTTGCCCAGGAACCACGTGCCGGAGACGAAGTCGGCCAGTTCGGTCTTGGTCTGCTTGAGCGGGACGTCGTGCAGGTTGCGGAACTCCGCCGCCATGTCGAGGCCGGTGCCCATCCAGGTCGCGCGGCGCGGCGTGCGCAGGCCGTAGGCGCGCGACAGCCAGGCCAGCAGCGACGGCGCGACGTCGAACTGCGAGGAGACCGCACCGATCGTCGCCGGCGCGCGCAGCAGCGGCGAGGACACGATCAGCGGCACGTGGTAGCGGTCGATGCGCGAGGTCAGCGGGATCTCCGGCAGGCGATGGTCGCCGGTCACCACGAACACCGTGCGTGCGAACTCCGGCCGCTTCGCGAACGCCTCGAAGAAGTTGCGCAACGCATCGTCCGCGTAGAGGATCGAGGCGTACTGCGCGCGGTACCTGCGATAGCCGGCACGCGCGCCCTCCGGGATGCGCAACTCGTCCAGGCGGCGTTCGAAGCGCGCGTTCCAGCGCGCCTGGTCGGGCACCTCGTACGGCGTGTGCATGCTGATCGTCTGCAGCACCGCCACGAACGGCCGCGACGGCGGCGCGTCGGCGAGTCCGTCGAGGTAGCGCGCAAACAGCTGGTCGTCGGGATAGCCCCAGCTGAGCGCGCCCGGCATCCGGCGGTAGCGCGGTCCGTATGCGTCCGGGCCGACGATCGTGCGCACGCCGGCCTTCGCCATGAACGCGGCCTCGTTGTCGAACGCGGGGTCAAAGCCCGCATGGAACGCCGTGTCGTAGCCCTGCCCGCCCAGGATCGCCAGCAGGCCGCCGGGCGCCGGCATCCCGTCGCCCAGCGCGGAAAACCCCTGCGCGCCGAACGGCAGCGAGCCGAACAGCGACGGGAACACCGCGAACGTGCGTCCCTGCGGCGCGAGGAAATTCCGCCAGTACAGGCTGCGCGCGGCCAGTTCGTCGAGGAACGGCGTGAAGCTGCCGAGCGCCGAGTCGGGCCCCGAAAACGATCGGCCCAGGCCTTCGACGACGACGAAGACGAAGTTGGGCGGCGGCCCGCCCGTCGGCGCGAAGCGATCGCCGAGCACGTCGGGCGTGCGGTCGGGATGCAGGAACGGGAATTCGGGATCCACCGGATCGGCGCCGGCGCCCGGCGCGCCAGCGGCCGGGTCGACGACGTCGTCGCCCGGGACGATGGACGACCACGCGTGCGCGAGGTTGTCCATGGCGAAGAACGACGCCTTGCCGCGGACCAGGTCCAGCCGCGGCTCGTCGGCGACGCGGCCGGGGACCAGCAGCGCCTGCATGCCCCAGGCGGCGAGCCCCGCCGCGCATGCCGCAGCGACGGCGATGCGCGCGGACCGCAGCGCCGGCGCCGCGCCGGCATCGTCGAACGCGCGCGATCGCCAAGCCAGCGTGGCCCACAGGATCGCGAGCGGCACCGCCACCGCGGCGATCGCGCCCGGGCCGAGCGATGCGCCGCCCGCCGCCGTCTCGCGGATTTCCGCGGCCGAGTACGCGAAGAGGTCGGCGCCCAGCGGCACCCCGGCCGTGGCGTAGTACACCGACAGCGCCGCCTGCAGCAGCAGGAGCAACGACCACAGCGCCCCGACGAGCGCGAGCCGCGCGGCGCGCGGCTTCGGCAGCAGGCAGGGCCAGGTCGCGACGAACAGCAGCGGCAGCCACGCCAGCAACGCCAGCGCATCCACCAGCAGCGCCAGGGCGATGGTCGCCAGCGATTCCGGGCGCGACTGCCCGGGGGGCATGGCCGCATGCAGTTCGAACGCGCGCACCGCCAGGGACGCGGCGACGAACGCGGGCAGCAGCCGAGCGAAGCGGTGAAGCACCGTCCGGAACGCCTCGCGCATGCGGCTCACCAGCGCCGGGAGAGACCGATGGACAGGTCGCGCTCGATGCGGTTCGCGGCATCGTCGTCCGCGTAGCCGGCACCGACGCGCAGCCCCCAGCGCGGCCCGAACCAGCGCACCCACGCCACGCTGGCGGACGCGCTGTGGAAGCGCGCCGCGGCGCCGAGCTGGGCGAGTTCGGCGGCGCTGCGGCCGCTGCCGCCTGCGGCTTCCAGGTAGTCGTCGCCGTTGCCGGCGTAATACCAGCGCAGCAGCCCGCGCACCGCCGTCGAATCGCCGTCGAGGCCGGGAACGCGCGTCACCCGCGCGCGCGCATAGAAATTGCCCCAGTAGCGGCCCACGCCCGCGCCGAGGATCTCGGTCGCGCCGCCCGCGAAGTCGAGGCGGTCGTAGCTGGCCGAGAGTTCCCAGCCCGCCCCCGCGTTCTGGTACAGCTCGACGCGCCACGCGTCGCCGGGGTACAGGTCGCCGCCGCCGTGGGCGTGCTGGTAGCGCAGGTTCGCGTACGCGCGCGGCCAAAGGTCGACGTACGCATCGAGCGCGACGGCGCGGTCGCTGCGGCCGAAGCGCGAGGCGCGCAGCGCTTCCAGCGCCAGCGAGCCGGCCTCGAAGCGGCGCCGCAGCGAGAGGCCCGCATCGTGCCAGCTCCCCGCGTTCGAAGTGTCCGTCAGCCCTGCCGAGATCGAACCCGTCCAGCGATAAGGCGTGGCGCCCCCGCCCTCCGCATCGGCGGGGCGCGCCGGGGCCGACGCCGCACGCGCGGCGCGCGCATGCGCGGCGGCGGCT
>JANINR010000129.1 GCA_024508915.1 Lysobacteraceae bacterium
CCTGGCAGCGGCGCAGCGCCGCCGCGACGGCGGGCGGCGCGATCGCGCAACCGATGCGCGCGCCCGCGAGCGCATGCGCCTTGGAGAGCGTGCGCAGCACGACGATGTTGTCCGCGGCTTGCGCGAGCGACGCGGCCGACGCCACGCCGCTGTATTCGCCGTAGGCCTCGTCCACCACGACCAGCGCCTCGCCCTGCAGGCGCCCTGCCAGCGCGGCGATGCCGGCCAACGGCACCACGTCGCCGGTCGGATTGCCGGGCGAGCACAGGAACACCAGGCGCGCGCGCGCCGCCAGCGCCGCGTCGCCGACGGCCTGCAGGTCGGCCCGGAAGCCATCGCCGTCGTCGAGCAGCGGTACTTCCAGCACCCGCGCGCCATGCAGCCGCGCGCAGACCGCATACATGCCGAAGGTCGGCGGCGTCGTGACGATCGCGCCGCGCCCGGGGGGACAGGTGGCGCGCAGCAGCAGGTCGATGCCTTCGTCGCTGCCGCGCGTGGCCAGGACGCGCTCCGGCGCGACGCCGTACAGGCCCGCGAGGCCCGCCACCAGCGCAGGCGGCTGCGGATCCGGATAGCAGCGAAGCCATGCCGAGCCCTCGCCGTCCGCGCCCGGCCAGGGCGATTCGTTGGCGTCCAGCCGGACCACCGCATCCACCACCTGCATGCGCGCGGAGGCGTAGCCGGCGAAATCGCGCAGGTCCTCGCGCAGGAAAGGCGTCGACGGCGCGCTCATGCCGCCCGCTCCAGTCGCAATTCGACCGCCCGGGCGTGCGCGACCAGCCCTTCGGCACGCGCCAGCGTCGCCGCGCACGGGCCCGCGGCAGCCAGGCCCGCGCGGGTCGCGTCCTGGACCGCGATGGCCTTGCGGAATGCATCCACCGACAGGCCGCTCCAGGCACGTGCGCTGCCGCCGGTCGGCAGCACGTGGTTGCTGCCGCTGCAGTAGTCGCCGAGCGTCTCCGGCGTCCAGTCGCCAAGGAACACCGCCCCGGCCGAGGCGACCCGGTCGAGCCAGGCGCGCGGTTCGCGCACCGCGAGCGACAGGTGCTCGGGCGCGTAGGCATTGCTGATGGCGAAGGCGTCTTCCAGCGACGGCACCAGCACCGCGTGCGACGCAGCCAGCGCCTCGCGCGCGATCGCCGCGCGCGGCAATTGCGCCAGCTGCGCGTCGAGGGCGACGTGCGCCGCGCCGAGGAAACCGGCGTCGTCCGAGAGCAGCAACACCTGCGAATCAGGGCCGTGTTCCGCCTGCGACAAGAGGTCGGCGGCCACGAACGCGGGGTCCGCACCGGCATCGGCGATCACCAGCAGTTCCGACGGCCCGGCGGGAAGGTCGATCGCCGGTCCTTCGGGTCGCTGCGCCGCGAACTGCTTGGCCGCGTCGACCCACGCATTGCCGGGTCCGAACAGCTTGTCGCAACGCGGAACGCTGGCGGTGCCGAGCGCCATCGCCGCGATCGCCTGCGCGCCGCCGAGCGCGAACACGCGCACCCCGGGCACGCGCGCGGCCACCGCGAGCACCGCCGGGTCGGGCGCACCGCCCGCCGCCGGCGGCGTGCACAGCACGACCTGCGGGCAGCCGGCCAACATGGCCGGGATCGTGAGCATCAGCGCCGTGGACGGCAGCGGCGCGCTCCCCGCGGGCACGTACAGCCCGACGCTCGCGATCGGCCGCAGCAGCCGCTCGCAGCGCACGCCTTCGGCGGTCTCGACCGCGAAGCCGGCGGACAGGCCCGCGCGGTGGAAGGCCTCGATGCGACCTGCGGCTTCGTCGATGGCCGCGCGCACGGCCGGCGACACCTGCGCGGCTGCGGCCTCGATCGCGGCGCGGTCCAGCTCGAAGCGCGCGGGCGCTGCCCCGTCGAATCGTTCGGCGAACTCGCGCAGCGCCGCGTCGCCACGCGCGGCAACGGCCTCGAAGATCGCCGCGACGGTCGCCTGCACGTCTCCGGCCGCGCGGCGCGCGGGCCGCTGCAGCACGCGTTCGCGCTGCGCCGCGTCGAGGCGCGCCCAGTCGACGCGCTTCATGCCAGCATCCTCTCGACCGGCAGCACCATCAGCCCGCGTGCGCCGGCGCGCTCGAGGGCTTCCAGTCGCTGCCACGGCACGATGCCCGGCCACAGCGCCTGCAGCGACACGCTGTCGCCGTCCTCGGTGGGGCATACGGTCGGCGGTTCGGCATCGGGCATCAGCGCGAGCAGGCCCGGCAGGGCGGCGCGGCGCGCGCGGAACACGAGCAGCCGGCGATCGCGCGTCCGCAGCACGCCGTCGAGGCGGCGCAGCAGGCCGTCGAGCAGCGCGCCGCGCTCCGCATCCAGCGGCTGCCCGGCGCCCGCCAGCACGGCTTCGCTGGCGAGCACGTCCTCCACAGGCACCAGCCGGTTGGCCGCCAGGGTGCGGCCGGACGACACGAGGTCGCACACGGCCTCCGCCTGGCCCAGCCGTGGCGCGATCTCGACCGAGCCGGACAGGGTCACGACGCGCGCGTCGATGCCGCGCTCGCCGAGCCATGCACGCAGCAGCGCGGGATGGCTGGTGGCGATCCGCTGCCCGGCCAGTCCGGCGAAACCGGTCCAGGGCTGCGCGTCCGGCACCGCCAGCGCGAGCCGGCAGGCGCCGAAGCCGAGTGCACGCAACTCGACGGCCGCGGGCTCGCCGCCCTGCTCGCGGAGCAGCGCACACGCCTCGCCGAGCACGTTGCGCCCGACGATGCCGAGCTCGCAGTGCCCGTCGGCCAGCAGCCGCGGGATGTCGTCGTCGCGGACCAGCAGCAGGTCGAACGGCGCGTCGTCGGCCTGGCAGAACAGCTGGTCGCGCTGTTCGCGCCAGGCCAGGCCGCACGCGGACAGCAATGCGCGCGCGGGCTCGGCCAGCCGGCCGTTCTTCTGGATGGCGATGCGCAATCGCTGGCGCACCGCCTGCAGGGCGGTGTCAGCCATGCGGGCAGCCTTCTAGTGGGAAGCGTGGTGGGGGTGGCGGCGCGTGCGCGCGAGCGCGGTGGCGTATCCGCCCGTGCCGCGCTCGAGGGTGCGGGCGACGCGCCCGACCGTGGTGACGCTGACCTGCGTGCGTTCGTGGATCTCGCGGTACGGCAGGCCCTGCTCCAGCAACGGCACGACCCGCCAGCGGTCGGCCATGGCCTCCAGCTCGGCGGGCGTGCACAAGTCCTCGAGGAACGCCGCGACGTCCTTCGGGTCGTCCAGTTCCGCAAGCGCCCGCGCCAGCGCCCGGAAGGAGGCGTTGGCGTCGCGGGGCGGCAGGGGTTCGGGACGCTGCTTCATCGTGTGCGAATGTATTAACGTGTTAATACATTAATCCGCGTCGCCGGGCGGCGTCAAGCCCTGCCCCGCCCGTGGGCGTGGACAGTGCGGAAGCGGGCGTCAGGGAGCGGCTTCTTCGAGCCGGTAAGTGGTGGCGGCGCGCTGTTCGCCACGCCAGCGGTCGAAGTAGCGCACCTCGACGCGGTGCCCGCCGGCGGCGAGGTCGGTCGCGACCGCTCCGCGCCACAGGTGCGTGGACGGCGTTGCCTCGGGCGAGCGGTCGTAGCCGCGCAGCGCCTCGGCGGTGTCGTCCCTGGCGTTCTCGGCGAGGAGGCGCGGGTCGGCCTGAAGCACCTGGCGCATGGGCTTCCAATCGCCTTCGTCGATGCGGTATTCCACGCGCGAGGCGCCATCGCCCATGTATGCGTTGGCGTACACGCCCCACGCGGGATAGGCGCCGCGACGCAGCACCTTCGGCACCCACAGGCCGATCTGCGTGTCCGCGGCGTCGCGGGCGTTGTGCCATGCGAGCGCATACCCGCCACCCGCCTCCACCGTGAGCACCGCGTAGCCGTTCGGCGTGCCGTCGCTCATCGTGCTGTCGGGAATGCCCGCGGCATCCTTCGCTCCCGACCAGAACGCGCCGCAGGCGGCGCCGAGGTTGTACTCGTGCAGCGGCCGCGCGCCGTGCCAGCCGTCGGCGGCGCCATGGAAGTAATGCTGCTGGTTGTGGGTGTGGCCACTGAGCAGCAGCACGTGCGGGAAGTCGCGCAACAGCGCGAACAGCCGTTCCCGGTCGGCCGGGCGGAACGTCGGCGGCGCGCCCGGGGCGGCCTCGTCGAAGAACGGAATGTGCACGCCGACCACCAGCAGCCGGTTCTTCGGCACCGTCGGCAGGTAGGCTTCGAGGAAGGCGAACTGGTCGTCGCGCAGGCCGCCGACGTAGGCGGGGCGCTGGCCCGGTGTGGCGACGATGTCGTCGAGGCCGATGAAGGTCGCGCCGGGCTCCTCCCACGCGACGGTGTCGGGTCCGAAGCTGGCGTGGAAGGCACGCAGCGAACCCGCGTCGTCGCTCGCGCCGGGATCGACGTCGTGGTTGCCGGCGACGTGCAGCCACGGGACGTCCAGCGTCGCGGTGACCGCCTTGAGCGCCGGGTAGAGCGCGGGCACGTCGTTCGCGAGGTCGCCCAGCGTGAGGCCGAGGCGCGCGCCGCTGCCGCGCAACGGCTCGACGATGTCGCGGCGGTAGTAGCCGACGTCGGCCTCCGACTTCACCTGCGGATCGGTGAACAGCAGCACCTGCATCGGGCCGCGCACGCTGCGGCGCGGCGAGAGCGCGACATCGAAGGGCCGCGAGGCGTCGTCGCTCCACGAGGCCGGCAGGCCGTCGGCCCGGCGCCCGAAGCCGCGATCCGGCGGCTTGATCGCGAAGACCGGCGCGTCCGGGCGCATCGCGATGCGGTAGTCGCCGGCGGCGTCCGTGGCGACGATGTCGCGCCCGTTGGAGATGCGGATGCCGGCGATGCCGCGTTCGCCCGGCTCGCGGATGCCGTTGCCGTTGCGATCCTCGAACGCAGTGCCGGTCATCGTCCCGGGCGCGGGAGCCGACTGCGCGAAGGCCGGCGACGAGGCCGCGACCAGCGCGACGGCGAACGCCCTGCCGGCGAACCGCGCGAGGGCGCCCGCGCGCATCAGGGGACCACGCGCCTGGCCGCCGCCAGCACGACGCCCTCGTCGACCAGCGCGATCGCGGTGCGCACGTCGCCGTCGAGCGCGCGATCGTGCGCGAGGAAGGGGATGCGCGCACGGATCGCCGCATGCGCCGCGGCGACGGCGCGCCCGGGATGCGCCCCGCCCTCCACCATGCGCATGCGCAGGTCGAGCGCCTGCGCGGCGGTCGCCAGCTCCAGCGCCAGCACCTTGCCGAGGTCGTCGGCCATCGCCAGCACGTGCCGCGCCTCGTTCGCGCCCATGGAAACGTGGTCTTCCGCGTTCGCGGAGGTCGGGATCGAATAAACGGTCGCAGGCATCGCCCGGCTGGCGAGGTCGTTGACGATCGCCGCGGCGGTGTACTGCACGATCATGAAGCCCGACTCGGTGCCGTCCTCGTTGCCGACGAGGAAGCCCGGCAGGCCGTCGCTGGTCGCCGGGTCCACGAGCTTGTTGAGGCGGCGCTCGGAGATCGATGCCAGCACCGGGATCGCCGCCTTGACGTAGCTCATCGCCAGCGCCAGCGGCATGCCGTGGAAGTGGCCGGCGGAAATGACCTGGCGGTCCAGCGGCGCATCGGTCGCCTCCGGGAACACCAGCGGGTTGTCGGTGACCGCGTTGAGCTCGATCTCGAGCACGCGCGCCGCCTGCGCGACGGCATCGCGCACCGCGCCGTGCACCTGCGGCACGCAGCGCAGCGAGTAGCTGTCCTGCGGCTGCACCTTCTTGCCGGGCACCCGCGCATAGGCGATGTCCGCGAGCGTCGAGCCGTCGAGCAGCGCGCGCATCCGCGCCGCGACGTGCACCTGGCCCGGGTGCGGGCGCAGCGCATGCACTTCCTCGGCGTAGGCGCCGAGGCGCCCCGCGAACGCATCCAGGGTCATCGCCGCCGCGACATCGGCCGTGTCGAGCAGGTCCTCGAGCTTCGCCAGCGCCAGCACGCCGGTCGCGAGCATCTGCGCGGTGCCGTTGTTGAGCGCCAGGCCTTCCTTGATCGTGAGTTCGACCGGCGCGAGGCCGGCGCGGCGCAGCGCCTCGCCGCCGGGCAGGCGCTCGCCGGCGAAGAAGGCCTCGCCGCCGCCGATCAGCACGATGGCGAGGTGCGACAGCGGCGCCAGGTCGCCCGAGGCGCCCACCGACCCCAGCTGCGGCACCACCGGTAACACGCCGGCGTTGAGCATCGCCGCCAGCGCCTGCAGCGTCCGGACGCGGATGCCGGAATGGCCGCGCAGCAGCGTGTTGATGCGGATGCACAGCATCGCGCGCACGACGTCGGGAGCGAAGGGCTCGCCGACGCAGACTGCGTGGGTCTCGATCAGGTTGCGTTGCAGCTTCGCGTACAGGGCTTCGCCGCCGGCGCCGTTGCCGTCGCCGCGCAGCGGATGCCCGCCGAGCAGCTTGTCGGCGTTGCTGCCGAACCCGGTCGACACGCCGTAGATCGGCTCGCCCTGCGCCACCTTCCCGGCGAGGAAATCCGCCGCGTGCGCGACGTCGCGCAGCGCGCCCGCGTCGAGCTCGACGGGCGCGCCCCGCGCGACCGCCACGAGCTGCGGGCGCGTCAGCGAGCGGCCGTCGAGGTGAACTGCGTCCCGGTGGCCATGCGCCCCCTGGCTCATGCCAGCGCCTCCCGCAGGCGGCCGGCCAGCGCGGCGGCGTCGACCTCGAACTGCTCGCCGCGCTGCAGGTCCCTGACCGCCACCACGCCGCGCGCCGCCTCGTCGCTGCCGCGGATCACGGCGAAGCGGATGCCGGCGCGATCGGCGTACTGCAGCTGCTTCGCCAGCTTCCGCGGCTCGAGCTGGGTCTCGACCTTCAGCCCGGCCGCGCGCAGCGCCTGCGAGAGCGCGAGCGCATCGGCGAGCATCGCGTCGTCCATCAGCGCGACCAGGACGTCGACCGACGTCGCCGCCGCGCCGACGATGCCGGCTTCGCGCAGCTGCCAGAACAGGCGCGTCAGCCCGATCGAGATGCCGACGCCGGGCAGCTTCGACTTCGTGTAGTGGCTGGCGAGGTTGTCGTAGCGCCCGCCGGAGCAGATCGAGCCGATCTCGGGGTGCGCGTCGAGCGTGGTCTCGTAGACGATGCCCGTGTAGTAGTCGAGGCCGCGCGCGATCGAGAGGTTGATGGCGTAGCGCGACTCCGGCACGCCGAGCGCGCGCAGCTGCGCGAGGACCTGGCGCAGCTCGTCGCGGCCTTCCTCGAACAGCGGCGTACCGCTGCCCAGCGCCTCGAGCTTCGCCAGGGCGTCGTCGTGGCCCGCCGAGCGGATGCGCGAAAAGCCCAGCAGCTTCGCGACGACGTCGGCGGCCAGGCCGAAACCCTCGCCCGCCAGCGTCGCCGCAACCGCCTCTTCCCCGCGCTTGTCGAGCTTGTCGAGCTCGCGCAGCACCAGCATCTGGCGCTCGCCCTCGATGCCCTGCCCCTCGAAGAAGCCGCGCAGCAGCTTGCGGTGGTTGAACTGGATCGTGAACTCGCCGATCGCCAGCCTTTCGAACGCGGCGTTGATCACCGCGGGGATCTCGGCGTCGTAGCGCGGCGACAGCGTGTCCTTGCCGATCACGTCGATGTCGCACTGGTAGAACTCGCGGAAGCGCCCGCGCTGCGCGCGCTCGCCGCGGTACACGCGCTGCATCTGGTAGCGGCGGAACGGGAACGCCAGGTCGTGCTCGTGTTCGGCGACGTAGCGCGCCAGCGGCACGGTCAGGTCGAAGCGCAGCGCCAGCTCGGGCAGCGCGGCCGCGTCGGCGCCGCCCTGCGCGGCCTTCTCCAGCGCACCGGTGGACTGCACGAAATACACCTGCCGCTCGGTCTCGCCGCCGGTCTTGGTCAGCAGCACGTCGGTCAGCTCGAACACCGGCGTTTCCACCGGCAGGAAACCGTAGGCCTCGAAGGTGCCGCGGATGGCGTCGAGCATGCGCTGGAAGGCGACCTGCTCGCGCGGCAGCAACTCCATGACGCCGGGCGGGGTGCGGGGCTTGATCAAGCGGGGACTCCGGGCGCGAACGCGAGCCCGTCAGTGTAACGGGAGCCTGCCGCGGCGCCGATTTCCGGCGCCGGCCCCTTGCCGGGGCGCCGCCCCGGCCCGTAAAATGCCGGGCTCACCTGTCGGGGTGTAGCTCAGCCTGGTAGAGCGCTACGTTCGGGACGTAGAAGTCGCAGGTTCAAATCCTGTCTCCCCGACCATTCGAATCGATAGTCGAATCAAGGTGTTACGGAAGCCGGCCTCGCGCCGGCTTTTTCTTTGGCGGGATGCCCGCACGGGCGCGCGAGACGTGCGCATGCGCCGGCACGTGGAAGCGCCACGGGTGCTCGACCGCGTGGCGGATCCCGATCCGAGGCCCGGCGACGGGCGCGTCCGGCGGCGCCATGCCGTCGGACATGATCCATACGCCGCGATTGCCCTTGACCAGGTCGGCGCCGTCCAGCGCCCTGTCGATGCCCATCGCCTGGCCGAGGCGGCCGGGGCCGGAGCCCAGGTCGCGATCCTTCGCCGGGTGGCCGCGCGCCTCGCGCATCAGTTCGATCCCCGACACCGGCTCGATCGCCCGCAGCAGCACGCCCCAGCCCTGCCCCTTGCCGCACACGGCATTCGCGCACCAGTGCATGCCGTAGGTGAAGTAGACGTACATGTGGCCGCCGTCGCCGAACATCGTGGCGTTGCGCGCGGTCTTGCCGCGGAACGAATGCGCGGCGGGGTCGTCGGCCCCGGAATAGGCCTCGACCTCGACGATGCGGCCGGCGCGACCGTCGTCGCGCACCAGCAGCTTGTTCAGCAGCTCGGGCGCGACTTCCACGGGATGGCGCAGGTAGAACTTCCGCGGCAGGGCTTTCCACGTCGCCATGGCGGGGAGCTTATCGCGGTGCTCCGCTCAGAGCGCGTCGAGGCGGGCGCGCAGCACGTCGAGGCGCAGGTCGCCAGCGGCCCCCGGCGACACGCGCGCCGCCAGGCTGGCGGCCGGGTCGCCCTCCGCCCAGCGCGCCGGATCGGCGGCCTCGCGGTATGCGTCGCGGAACGGCATGCCCTGCTTCGCCAGGTCGACGGCGAGATCCGTGGCGTACATCGAGGGCTCGAGCGCGGCGCGCATCGCATCGGGGCGCCACTGCATGCGGCGCAGCAGGTCCGGCAGCAGCGCCAGCGCCTGCAGGCCCTTGCCGAAGCCGTGGAAGAGCGCACCCTTCGTTACCTGCAGGTCGCGGTGGTAGCCCGAGGGCAGCGACAGCAGGTGCTCGATCTCCGCCTTGGCCGCCGCGACGCTGGCGTAGGTACCGCGCATCAGCTCGACGACGTCGGGGTTGCGCTTGTTCGGCATGATCGAGCTGCCGGTGACGTATTCCGGCGGCAGCGCGACGAAGCCGAATTCGCTGCCGGTGAACAGGCTCAGGTCCCAGGCGATGCGGCGCAGGTCGAGCATCGCGCTCCCCAGGGCCTCGAGCGCGGCGAGTTCGAACTTGCCGCGCGAGAGCTGGGCGTAGGTCGCCGCGACCTGAAGGCGGCCAAAGCCGAGCGCCTGCGTGGTGCCGTCGCGGTCCAGCGGCAGATTGATGCCGTAACCGGCGGCGCTGCCGAGCGGATTGGCGTCGATCCAGGCCGCGGTGTCGCGCGCACGTACCGCGTCGTCGATGAAGGCTTCGGCCCAGCCGGCCCACCACATGCCGGCCGACGACACGACGGCGCGCTGCAGGTGGGTGTAGCCGGGCATCGCCAGCGACGCCTCGGCCTGCGCGCGGTCGAGCGCGACCCCCGCGGCATCGCGCGCGTGGCGCTGCACCACGGCGAGACTGTCCTTCAGCCACAGCCGCGTCGCCACGAGCACCTGGTCGTTGCGGCTGCGGCCGGCATGGATGCGCTTGCCGGCATCGCCGAGGCGCTCGGTCAGCCGCGCCTCGATCGCCGAGTGCCCGTCCTCGTAGCGCTGGTCGAGCACGAACGCGCCGCTGCGGAAATCGCCGGCCAGCACGTCGAGCTCGCGCAGCAGCGCCTCGAGTTCGCCGGCGCCGAGCATGCCGATCCGCTGCAGGCCCTGCGCATGCGCGCGGCTGGCGGCGATGTCGTGCAGGAAGAACTCGCGGTCGAGCAGCACGTCGTCGCCGGCCAGGAACGCCTGGATGCGCGCGTCGACCTCGACGCCGGGCTTCTGCCACAACAGGTCAGCCATCGATGGGGATCCCCGCGAATTCGTCCAGCCCGAAGGCCAGGTTGAGGTTCTGCATCGCCTGCGTCGCCGCGCCCTTGAGCAGGTTGTCCTCGGTGGCGACGACGACCAGGCGGCGCCCGTCCGCCGACAGCGTGAAGCCGCCGACCTCGACGTGGTGCGCGCCCGCGATGCGGCTCACCCACGGCGCCTCGCCGTCGACCACCCGGACCAGCGGCTCGCCGGCATAGCGGGCACGATAGCGCGCCCGGACCTCGTCCGGCGCGAACGGGCGCACCAGGTGCAGGTTGGCGGTGAGGGTGATGCCGCGGAAATGCGGCGCCACGTGCGGCATGAACT
This sequence comes from Lysobacteraceae bacterium, assembly GCA_024508915.1. Taxonomy (GTDB): domain Bacteria; phylum Pseudomonadota; class Gammaproteobacteria; order Xanthomonadales; family Xanthomonadaceae; genus Cognatiluteimonas. The sequence continues at coordinate 10,463 of JANINR010000129.1, forward strand.
CGACCGGATGGCCGAGACGTCGCGAGACCTCGCGCTCGTGCACGTGCCCGGCGAGCGCGTACGGCATCAGGTTGTCGCGCAGCTTCGCCGGGTCGTTGCGGTCCGAAGGCGTCGTGCCCGCACCCGAGTATCCCGACACGCCGAAGCACTGCACCGCGCCCACCAGCGCATCCAGCATCGGCGCGATCGCGAGCTGCATGGCCGTGGCGTAACAGCCCGGGTTGGCGATGCGGCGCTGGCCCGCGTAATCGCCGCGCGTGAGCTCCGGCAGGCCGTAGTACCACGCGGCGTCGAAGCGATGGTCGGCGGAAAGGTCGACGATGACCGGATCGTCGCCGGTCGCATCGAAGGCCGCGACGCAGGCGGCCGCGTGCCCGTTCGGCAGCGCCAGCACCACGGCGTCGGCGCCCAGGGCCGGCAGGTCCTCGTGCGCGGGCGCGCTGTAGCGCACGTCGCCCCGGTACGCATCGACCTGGTCCGCCACCCGTTGACCCGCGAGCGCGCGCGAGGAGACGTAGGCCAGTTCGAACCGCGGATGCGCGGCCACGAGCCGGATCAGTTCGGCGCCGGTGTGCCCGCGCGCGCCGACGATGCCGAGCCGGATCGGAGCGACCTCAGCCATGCGCGTGCGCCTCCAGTTTCGCCTGCAGCCCGGCCTTCACCGCGGGCCATTCGTGGTCGAGGATCGAGAAGCAGACCGAATCGCGCAGCGTGCCGTCGCGGTGCCGCAGGTGCTGGCGCAGGATCCCCTCCTCGCGCGCGCCCAGGCGCGCGATGGCGGCGCGCGAGGCCAGGTTCAGGGTGCTGGTGTGGAAGCCGACGCTCGCGCAGCGCAGCGCTTCGAAGGCGTGGCCGAGCAGCAGCAGCTTGGCCTCGGTGTTGAGGCCGGTGCGCTGCACCGAGCGCGCGTACCAGGTATAGCCGATGCACAGCCGCGGCGTCTCCGGCAGCAGCTCGTAGTAGCGCGTGCTGCCGACGATGCGACCGTCCGCAGCGCGCACGGCGAAGGCCAGCTGCTCGCCGGCGGCCTGCTTCGCGAGCGCGGCCGCGAGCCAGGCGTCGACGTCCCCGGGCGTGGGCACGTTGGTGTACGCGAGTTCCCACAGGCGGCCGTCGCTCGCGGCCGCGCGCAGCGCTTCGGCATGCTCGGCGCGCAGCGGCTCGAGCTGGACATGGCGCCCGCGCAGGGTCGGCACGATGGTCATGCGGTCTCCGGCGCGGCGGCGTCTTCGAGCGTGGGGACGCGGCCGCGGCAATGGGCCACGCAGGCGGCGATCTCGTCCTGGCCCTCCAGCCCGTACCAGAACACCTTCCAGCGCGGCTCCTTGATGCAGCCGTCGCACTCGGCGAAATAGAACGCGTTCACCGGGTTGCCGCGGCGCGAGCGCCAGAACAGCCGCGGCTCGTCGGCGCGCATGACCTGCCACACCGCGCGGCCCAGGCCCTCGCCCTGCGCGTCGTCGAGGACGGCGAACTTGTCGAGGTACACGCCCTCGGCCTCCTTCGTCAGGATCACGGCGGCGCGATAGTTCTCGCTGACGTAGGCGCGATGCAGCCGGGTGCGCTCGAAATAGTCGGGAACGAGGCGGCGCCCGAACGCGGACTCGACCAGGGTGCGCAGCCGCGGCAGGTCCAGCGCGTCCCACGACGTCGCCTGCAGCACGCGTTCGCCGCGGCGCACGAGCGTGCCCGAGCCCTTGTGGGTGAACAGTTCCTTGGCCAGCTCCGACGGGCGCGTGATGGACACGGACGACGCGGGCGGGAGCCCGTCGAGCAGCTGCTTGACCTGCTCGAGCTTCACCCGCATGCCGCCCTCGATCCAGGGCTGCGCCATCAGGTGCGCGTACTCGGTCGTCAGGTTGATCGAATCGATGACCTGGCCGCGCTCGTCGAGCAGCCCGCCGGTGCCGGTCAGGAACACGATCTTGTAGGGCTGCAGCACCTGCACCAGCGCGTTGGCGGCGTAGTCGGCGTTGACGTTGAGGATCTGGCCGCCGGCGGTCTCGCCGAGGCTGGCGATGACCGGGATCGATCCGGCCTGCAGGCTCGCCTGGATCGGCGCGAGCTGCACGCCGCGCACGTTGCCGACGAGCCCGAAGGTCTCGCGGTCCATGAATTCGGCCTCGAACACGCCGGACACGATCGAGGTCGCGCGCGCGTCCTGCGCCTGCAGCGCCTCGACCAGCCTGAGGTTCTGCGCATGGAAGACGCGGCGCACGATCGCCAGCGCCTCGGGCGAGGTCACGCGCAGGCCGTCGACGGTGCGCTTCTCGATGCCGGCCGCCGCCAGTTCCACGTCGAGTTGCGGGCCGGCGCCGTGGATGACGATCGGCGTCAGCCCCACGTCCTGCAGGAACGCGAGCGAAGACGTCAGCGCGTCGAAGTCGTCGCGCAGCACCGCGCCGCCGACCTTCACGACGGCGAAGCGCGCCGCGTCGAGCTGCGAAAAGCGCTTGAGGTACTGCGAGATCTCCTTCGCGCTGCCCATGCTGGAGAGCAGGCGGACGATGGTCTGGCGGGTTTGCAGGTCGTGGATGGTCATGGGCGGTCAGGTCGAAAGGATCCGCGCGATCGAATCGGCGTAGCGCTGCAACTGTTCCAGCGCGACCCATTCGTCGGCCGCGTGGGCCTGGGCGATGTCGCCGGGCCCGTAGACGATGGCGGTCATGCCGGCGCGCGAGAACAGCGAGGCCTCGGTCCAGAAATCGACCGCGTTGCCGATCGGCAGCGACAGCGCATCGGCGAGGTCGCGCGCTTCCAGCCGGCGCTCCTCGGCCTCGGCGACGTCGCCCGCCGGCAGCGACGGGCCTCGGAAGGTCTCCTCGTAGCGCTCCAGCGCGCCGGGCGACGCGCAGGCGCCGAAGCGCACGTGCAGCTCGTCGATGTCCTGCGACGGCAGCGGCCGGAAGTTGAAGCGGACCTCGGCGCTGGGCGCGATCACGTTCGCCTTGATCCCGCCTTCGACGCGCCCGATGTTGAAGCGCAGCCCGGTGAGCCCGCCGAAGCGGCGGTGCGCCTCGCCTTCGACCAGGTCGAGCGCCTGCGTGCCCCAGCGCATCGCCTGGTGCAGCGCGCTCGCCTCCAGCGCGGCCGCGCCCGAGGCGTGGCCCGCCTCGCCGCGGAAGCGCAGCAGCACTGACGCGATCCCGCGATGCGCCAGCACGGCCTCGCAGCGCGTCGGCTCGGCCACGATCGCCTCGGCGAACCCGTGCCCGCTGCCGACGAACGCCTCGATGCAGCGCGGGTCGTTGGCTTCCTCGTCGGTCGTGAACAGGAACGCCGCGTCGCCGGACGCCTGCGCGGCCGCGGCGAGCAGCCCCGCGGCGGCGCCCTTGATGTCGCAGGCGCCGAGCCCGACCGCGCGATCCCCTTCGATGCGCAGCGCGAGCGGATCTGCGCTCCACTGCGGCGACGACGGCACCGTGTCCAGGTGCACGTTGAACACGCGCGACGGCGCGCCGCGCACCGCAAGCAGCGAGATGGCGCCATCGCCGTGGTCGTCGAGCGTGCAGCGGAATCCGGGCAGCTGCGCGCGCAGGTAGTCGAAGACGCCCGTGCCGATCCGGCGCGGCGGATTGCGCGTGTCGAACCCGACCAGCGCTTCCAGGTGCCCCAGCACACGCTGCAGCATCGGATCGGACCGGTCAGCCATTCCCGCCGTCCCGCCCGCCGTTGCCGCCCTTGTTGACCTCCGCCCACAGCGTGCTGCTCATCCCGAACAGCTTGATGAAGCCCTCGGCCTCCTCGACGCCCCAGTCCGCCGACTGGGCGTAGGTCGCGCCGGCTGCCTGCAGCAGGTGCGGCGAGCGCACCGCCACCGCGTCCACGCGGCCGCCGCGCGTTTCCAGCAGCACCTCGCCGTTGACCATGCGCTGCGACGAGGCCAGGAACGCCTCGAGGTCGGTCTTCAGCGGGTCGTGGTAGAAGCCTTCGTAGACGAGTTCCACCCAGCGCCGCGCGACGTCGGGCTTGAAGCGGTTCTGCGGCTTGCTCAGCACCGCTTCCTCCAGCGCGCGATGCGCGCAGAGCAGCGCGGCCAGGCCCGGCGCCTCGAACACGATGCGGCCCTTCAGGCCGATCGTGGTGTCGCCGGTGTACATGCCGCGGCCGACGCCGTACTGCGCGAACATGGTGTTGAGCCGTGCCAGGAGCTGGGCGCCGGGCATCTCCTGCCCGTCCAGCGCCACCGCCTCGCCGCCGGCGAAGCGCAGCGCCACCTGCAGCGGTTCGGCCGGCCACTGCTCGCGGCGCGCGCACCAGCCGCGCGCGCCCTCGCCCGGCGCTTCCCAGCGGTCGATCTCGCCGCCGGACATGGTCACGCCGAGCAGGTTCTCGTTGATCGTGTAGGCCTTCTGCTTGGCGCGCACGCCGAAGCCGCGCTGCTCGAGGTAGGCCTGCTCGTAGGCGCGGGTCTGGGTGTGCTCCTTCTGGATTTCGCGGATCGGGGCGACGATGCGGTAGTCGCCGCTCGCCTTGACGGCGAGGTCGAAGCGCACCTGGTCGTTGCCCATGCCCGTGCAGCCGTGCGCGATGGCGTTCGTGCCGAGTTCGCGCGCCCGGGCCAGGGCCGCGTCCACGATGAGGTAGCGGTCCGACACCAGCAGCGGGTACTGGCCCTGGTAGCCCTCGCCCGCCCACACGAACGGCTTGACGAAGCCGTCCCAGATCGCGGGGCCGCCATCGACGGTGAGGTGCGAGGCGACGCCAAGCTCGGCGGCGCGCGCCTCGATGGTGGCGCGTTCGGCGGCGTCCACGCCGCCGGTGTCGGCGAACACTGTGTGCACGCGCCAGCCGCGCTCCTGCAGCCACGGCACGCAGAACGAGGTGTCGAGGCCGCCGCTGAACGCGACGACGATGTCTTTGCTGCTGTTGGGGTCGGTCATGGGGGATGGCCTGTGGGAGTGAGGGCGCGAGTCGAGGGCGCTCGGGTCAGCGTCTGCCGGCGAGCGCGGCCATCACCGCCTTCTGCGCGTGCAGCCGGTTCTCGGCCTCGTCGATGGCGATGCAGCTGGGCGAGTCCATCACCGCGTCGGTGGCCTTGACGTTGCGGCGCAGCGGCAGGCAGTGGCTGAACACGGCGCCGTTGGTCAGCGCCATCTTCGCCTCGTCGACGATGAAGTGGCGGTAGCGCTCGCGGATCGGCTTCTCCGCGGCCCCGCTGCCGAAATACGGCAGCGCGCCCCAGCTCTTGGCGTAGACGATGTCGGCGCCGGCGTAGGCGGACTCGATGTCGTGGCTCACCTGCAGCGAGCCGCCGCTTTCGGCCACGTTCTGCGCGGCCCAGCCCATGTAGCGCTCGTCGAGCACGTAATCGGGAGTCGGGCACAGCAGGGTCACGTCCATGCCCAGGCGCGTCGCGATCGTCAGCGCCGAATTGGCGACGGCGGTGTTCAGCGCCTTCGGGTGGTAGGTCCAGGTCAGCACGTACTTCTTCCCGCGCAGGTCGGACGTGCCGAAGTGCTCCTGCAGCGCCTGCGCGTGCGCCAGCTCCTGGCAGGGGTGGGTGATGGTCTCCATGTTGACCACCGGCACCGGGGAATGCTGCGCGAACGCGCGCAGCACCTTGTCCTGCCGGTCCTCGGACCAGTCGCGGAACTTCGGGAAGGCGCGCACGCCGATCATGTCCACGTAGCGCCCGAGCACGCGCGCGACCTCGGCGATGTGCTCCTCGGCCTCGCCGTCCATGACCGTGCCCAGCTCGAACTCGATCGGCCACGCGTCCTTGCCCGGCTGCAGCACGACGGCATGGCCGCCCAGCTGAAAGGCGCCGAGCTCGAAGCTGGTGCGGGTGCGCAGCGACGGGTTGAAGAACACCAGCGCGATGGACTTGCCGCGCAGCACCGGATCGTCGGCGATGCCGGCGCGGCGGTCGCGCTTGTAGCGGGCCGCGGCGGCGAGCAGCGCATCGAGCTCGGCGCGGGTCAGGTCCTGGGTATTGAGGAAATGCTTCATGGGCTCGGGTTCGCGGCTGGATCCTGGAGGGATCGCGCGGGGCCCGGAAACACGAAGCCCAGCGCGGGGGCTGGGCTTTTCGGAGGCGGTGCGATGCGGTCCGGTCTACCCAGCGATATGCGGGAGCTGTCGGCGCGCGCGCGACGTCATCCCCGCCGCCATGCGGGCGGAGCTCAGGAGGACGACGTCGGCGAAGGAGGCATGCATCGGGCGCGCATCCTCGCATGGGCCGGGGGCGGGCGCAACCGGTTCCCGCCGGAGGGTGCCGCGGCGCCGCGTTGCCCTACTCCTCGCCGGGGACGACGGGTTGCAGGCTGAACTGCACGCGCAGCCGGTTGCCCGGGTCGTAGGGCAGGCGCGAGCGGTACTTCATGCCGCGGTACACGTAGTCGACGTCGTAGGCGATCGGGCGCTGGAACTTGCGCTCGACCGGCACCAGCTCGCAATCGCTGCCGGCGGTCGGCGGCGGCGCTTTCTCCTTCTCGGCGCCGAGGGCGTCCTTCACGACGCCGACGATCCGCGACAGGCCGCGGGGCGTGTCCTTGGGAGGCACCACCTTGCCGCCGCAGCGCTGCTCCATGCGGGTCGCCGTGAGGGTCTGGTAGACGGGTTCCACCCGCAGCACCTGGGCGTAGCCGGTGCGGACGTTGCGCTTGGGCACCACCGTTTCCTGCGCCAGCGCGGGCATCGCGGCCAGCACGCACAGGGCCGCGAGGCAGGCAAGGACGGGGCGGCGCCGGGCACGGCGCTGGATCGGGGGGCACGGGTTCACCGCGGCAGTGTATGCGTTGCCGGCGCCGAAGGGCTGAATCCCGGCTGTCATCGCCGGGGGCCGACCGCTAGAATCCATGGAAATCCCGGGTTTCCCCACATGAGCCTGCACCTGCACAACAGCCTGACGCGGCGGCTCGAGCCGTTCGCGCCGCTGGATCCCGCCTGCCCGACCATGTACCTGTGCGGGCCGACGGTCTACAACTACGTGCACATCGGCAACGCGCGCGGCCCGGTGGTGTTCGGCGTGCTCGCGGCGCTGCTGCGCCGTCGCTTCGGCGCCCTGCGCTACGCGCGCAACATCACCGACGTCGACGACAAGATCAACGCCGCGGCGCAGGCCGCGGGCGTGCCGATCTCGGCGATCACCGACCGCTATGCCGCGGCCTACCGCGAGGACATGGCCGCCCTGGGGGTCGCCCCGCCGGACCTGGAGCCCGCCGCGACCGCGCACATCCCGCAGATCGTGGCGATGATCGAGCGCCTGGTCGGGGCCGGCCATGCCTACGAGGCCGAGGGCCACGTCCTGTTCTCGGTCGCCAGCTTCGAGGGCTACGGCAAGCTGTCGGGACGCGACCCGGACGAGATGCTCGCCGGCGCGCGCGTCGAAGTCGCGCCGTACAAGCGGGATCCGGGCGACTTCGTGCTGTGGAAGCCTTCCACCGGCGAACTGCCGGGCTGGGAATCGCCGTGGGGCCGCGGCCGCCCCGGCTGGCACATCGAATGCTCGGCGATGGCCGCGGCGCACCTCGGCGAGACCATCGACATCCACGCCGGCGGCGCGGACCTGCAGTTCCCGCACCACGAGAACGAGATCGCGCAGAGCGAGTGCGCGCACGGCGGCCGCCTCTTCGCGCGCTACTGGCTGCACAACGGCATGCTGGAGTTCGGCGGCGCGAAGATGTCGAAGTCGGTCGGCAACATCGAGAAGGTGCACGACCTGCTGCAGAGGCACCCTCCGGAGGCACTGCGCTACGCGCTGCTGTCGGCGCACTACCGGCAACCGCTGGACTGGACGCCGGCGCTGGTGGAGCAATCGGTGCGCACGCTGGACCGGCTGTACGGCACGCTGCGCGACCTCGGCGACGACGACGCGGATCCCGGCGCCCGCGCGGAGCCCGCCGCGATCCCGTCCTCGATCGAGGCCGCGCTCGACGACGACCTCAATACGCCCCGCGCGCTGTCCGAGATCGCGCGGATCGCCGCGGACGCGCGCGCCCTGCGCAACCAGGTCGTCCATGGCGAGGCCGGCTTCGATGCGCGCGCGAAGCTCGCCGCGCTGAAGGACGAACTGCTCGGCGCGGGCAAGGCGCTCGGCCTGCTGCAGCAGGAGCCCGCGGCGTGGTTCGCGCGCGGCGCGTCGTGCGACGACGACGCGCGCATCCAGGCGCTGGTGGACGAACGCGCGGCGGCGAAGCAGGCGCGCGACTTCGCCCGCGCCGACGCGATCCGCGACGCGCTCGCCGCCGAAGGCGTCGTGCTCGAGGACACGCCGCAGGGCGTGCGCTGGGTGCGGCGATGAGCGCGGACCGGCTGTCCGGCGACGCGCTGTCCGGCGACGCGCTGCCGGGCGATTCGTTCCCCATGGAGCCGACCGCCGCGCAGGCGCAGGCCGCGATCGCCGAGGAGTTCTCGTTCTTCGGCGACTGGTCGGAACGCTACCAGTACCTGATCGACCTCGGCCGCAAGCTGCCGCCCTTCCCGGACGAATGGAAGACCGAGCAGCACCGGCTCCTCGGCTGCCAGTCGATGGTCTGGATCGTCGCCTCCGGCGACGCCGGGCGGATGCGGTTCGCCGCGACCAGCGATTCGGCCATCGTGTCGGGCCTCGTGTTCCTCGCGCTGCGGGTGTATTCGGGGCGGCCGGCCGCGGAGATCCTCGCGACCGAGCCCGACTACGTGTCCGCGATCGGCCTGTCGAAGCACCTGTCGCCGACCCGCAGCAACGGCCTCGCCGCGCTGCTGGCCTTCATCCGCGAGCGCGCGCGCGAAGCCGCCGCATGAGCGCCCACGCCGGCGTGCCGGCCGCCCCGCCCGCCGGATCGCCGCTGCGCAACCGCGCTTTCCTCGCCCTGCTGCTCTACCGCGCCTGCGCGGGGCTGTCGTACCAGATCGTGGCGGTCACGGTCGGCTGGCACATCTACACGATCACGCGCGACCCGTTCGCGCTCGGCCTGGTCGGCCTCGCCGAGATCGTGCCCTACTTCTGCGTCGCGCCCTTCGCCGGCTACCTCGTCGACCACCTGCGCCGGCGCTCGCTCGGCGCCGTCGCCTGCCTCGGACTGATGGTCACCGCGCTCGCGCTGGCGGCGATCGCCCACACCGCCACCGGCGAGCGCGCGACCTGGCCGATCTACGCGGCGATCGCCCTCACCGGCATGGTCCGGTCGTTCCTGACGCCGGTGTACAACGCGCTGTTCGCGCGGGTGCTGCCGCGCGAGCAGTTCGTGCGCGGCGCGAGCTTCGGCAGCGTGGTGTTCCAGTCGAGCCTGGTGCTGGGGCCGGCGTTCGGCGGCGTGCTCGTCGGCTGGGCCGGCGTGCCCGCGGCCTACGCGGTCGCGGGCGCGTTCGGTGCGGCGGCGGCGGTGGCGGTGTACCGGCTGCGCGTCACCGAGCCGCCTGTGCTGCTGCAGCGCGCGCCGGTGTTCGCCAGCATCCACGAGGGCCTGCGCTTCGTGTTCGGCAACCAGATCATGCTCGGCGCGATGGCGCTGGACATGTTCTCGGTGCTGCTCGGCGGCGCGGTGTCCATGCTGCCCGCCTTCATCCGCGAGATCCTGCACTGGGGCCCGGAAGGCCTGGGCATCCTGCGCGCGATGCCGGCCGTCGGCTCGATCTGCGTGGCGCTGTGGCTGGCGCGGCACCCGCTGCAGCAGCACGCCGGCCGGGTGCTGCTGTTCGCGGTGGCGGGCTTCGGGCTGTGCACCATCGCGTTCGGCCTGTCGCGGCATTTCTGGCTGTCGGCCGCGATCCTGGTGATGTACGGCGTGTGCGACGGCGTCTCGGTGGTGATGCGCTCGACGATCCTGCAGCTGGCGACGCCGGACGACATGCGCGGGCGGGTGTCGTCGATCAACGGCATCTTCATCGGCTCCTCGAACGAGCTCGGCGCGTTCTACGACGGCACGATGGCGCGCCTGCTCGGCCTGGTCCCGGCCGTCGTGCTCGGCGGCTGCGTCACCCTCGGCGTGGTCGCGATCACGGCGCTGCGCGCGCCGCGGCTGCGCCGGCTGGACCTGCGCGACCTGCAGTAGCGCGGCGGCGCAGCCGGCTTTGCACATGGAATCCGCGCGCCCGCCGCGGCGGGCGTAACCTGCGCGCAGCCGGGCCCGGCGCCCGGTGGGAGCGCGCCCATGTCACAGCCCGAGGGGCCGCCACCCGGCCCGGATTTCGCCGCCGGCGTGCCGCTGGCGTCCATCCCGTCCGGTGGCGTGCTGGCCGGCCGCTTCGGCGACGAGGCGGTACTGCTCGCGCGCCTCGACGACGGCGTGCACGCGGTCGGCGCGCACTGCACGCATTACGGCGGGCCGCTCGCGGAGGGCATCGTCGCCGGCGACGAAATCCGCTGCCCCTGGCACCACGCCTGCTTCAGCCTGCGCACCGGCCGCGCGCGCCGCGCCCCGGCCTTCGCGCCGCTCGCGCGCTGGCGCACGGAAGTCGTCGGCGACACCGTCTTCGTGCGC
>JANINR010000130.1 GCA_024508915.1 Lysobacteraceae bacterium
GCCCCCGCCGGCGCCCGCGCCCGCCCGCCCGGCCGCCACCGCGATCGATCGCCTCGTCGCGGCGCTGCCGATCGCGGCCGCCGAGGCCGGCGAACGCCAAGGCGCCACCGGCCTGGTGTTCCAGGTCGCCACCTTCGCCGATCGCGCCAACGCCGATCGCGCGCTCGCCAGCGTGAATCGCGCCGGGATCGCCGGCGCCCGCCTCGAGGACGGCGCCTCCGGCGGACGCTCCGTCTGGCGCCTGCGCGTAGGCCCGGTCCCGGCCGAGGCGGCAGGGGAACTCGCCGCGCGGCTGCAGGGTCTCGGTTTCGGCCCGCCGCAGCGCGTGCCGCAATGAATGCGCCCGGCGCGCCGGCCACGCCGCGCGCGCGGGTAAACTTGTCGCCTTGCCCAGTGTCCCGGAGCCATCGAATCTTGAAGCGCATCGCCCGCCACGCCCCTGCCGCGCTCGCCGCGTTCCTCGCCTCGGCCGCGTTCGGCCTCGCGCTCGCGCAGCAGCCCGCGCCGAAGCCGCCGCAGCCCGCGCGGCCCGCCGCGCTCAGCGATGCGCTGCCGATCCCGCCGCCGCCCGCGCCGGAATCCGCGGCCGCCTGGATCCTGATGGACTACGCCAGCGGCCAGGTGCTCGCCGGCAGCAACATCGACGCGCGCCGCGAGCCGGCGAGCATCACCAAGGTGATGACTTCGTACGTGATCGCCGCCGAAATGGCGGCGGGCAAGGTCCACGCCGACGACCAGGTGATGATGAGCGAGAACGCCTGGCGCAAGGGCGGCGCCGGCACCGAGGGCAGCTACAGCGGCTTCGAGGTCAACAAGACCGCGCCCCTGGTCGAGATGGAAAAGGGCATGGTGGTGCAGTCCGGCAACGACGCCGCGATCGCGCTCGCCGAGCACGTCGCCGGCAGCGAGCAGGCCTTCGCCTCGCTGATGAACGCGTACGCGCAGCGCATCGGCATGAAGCACTCGCACTTCGTGAACCCGCACGGCCTTTCGGCCGAAGGCCACTACTCGACGGCGCACGACCTGGCGCTGCTCGGCCGCGCGCTGATCCGCGATTTCCCGGTCGCGTATTCGTACAACAAGATCAAGGAATTCACGGTCGGGCCGATCACCCAGCCCAACCGCAACCTGCTGCTGTGGCGCGACCCGTCGGTGGACGGCATCAAGACCGGCCACACGTCCAACGCCGGCTATTGCCTGATGGCCTCGGCCAAGCGCGGCGACCAGCGCCTGATCTCGGTGGTGCTCGGCGACACCAGCGAGAACCAGCGCGCGGTGGATTCGCAGGCGCTGCTGAACTGGGGTTTCCGCTTCTTCGAGACGCACGCGCTGTACGACGCGGGCAAGGAAGTCGCCCGGCAGAAGGTGTGGAAGGGCGATGCCGACGTCGTGCGCCTCGGCGTCGCGCAACCGCTGCTGGTGAGCCTGCCGCGCGGCAAGTACGCCCAGCTGAAGCCATCGATGGACGTGCCGAAGCAGCTCGTCGCGCCGATCGCGAAGGGGCAGCAGATCGGCACCGTGAAGGTCACGCTCGACGGCAAGGTCGTCGCGCAGCGTCCGCTGGTCGCGCTCGAGGCGGTGCCGGAAGGCGGCTTCTTCAGGCGCCTGTGGGACGAATTCTGGATGTGGTGGGAATCCGTCTGAGGCGGTCGCGCCGCGGTCAGGCGTAACGGTTGACCGCGAAGGGCGCCGCCATCAGCGCGGCGCCCACCAGCACGATGGCCCAGGGGTTGGTCACGAACCAGGTGAAGCCCACCAGCCCCAGGCCGCACAGCAGCGGCACCGGCGCGCGCTGTCGCCGCCCGTAGACGATGTAGCCGGCGCCGAGGGCGCCGAACACGACTCCCCAGAGCAGGCTCGCGGTGTCCATCCGCGCATGCTACGCCGCATAATGCGGGGCATGGACATCCATTCCGACAATCCGGAGCACGGCTTCCAGTTCCCGGGCGAGTTCGAGATCACGGCCATGGGCCCGGCCGGCAGCGGCCTCGAGGAGCAGATCCCGGCGCTGCTCGAGGCCGCCGGGCTGCCCGTGCTGCGCGAGACCGTGGCGGTGCGCGAATCCAGCGGCGGCAAGTTCGTCTCGGTGAAGCTGACCTTCCGCGCCGAATCGCGCGAGCAGTACGAGGTGGCGCACGCGGTGCTGCGCGAGCATCCCGAGGTGAAGTGGACGCTGTGAGCTGCGCCGCCGCCGTGGCTCCCGCCGCGCGCGACTGCCTCGTCCGCGACCTGGGCCGCCAGGCCTACGAACCCGTCTGGCGGGCGATGCAGGCGTTCACCGACGCCCGCGACGACGCCACGCCGGACGAACTGTGGCTGGTCGAGCACGATCCGGTGTTCACGCTGGGCCAGGCCGGAAGGCCCGAGCACGTGCTCGCGCCCGGCGACATCCCGGTGCTCCACGTCGACCGCGGCGGACAGGTCACCTATCACGGCCCCGGCCAGATCGTCGCCTACCCGCTGCTCGACCTGCGCCGCCTGAAGACCGGCGTGCGCGACTACGTCTGCCGCATCGAGCAGGCCGTGATCGACACCCTGGGCGAATGGAACATCCACGGCGAGCGCCGCGAAGGCGCGCCCGGCGTCTACGTGAACGGGGCCAAGGTCGCCGCGCTCGGCATCCGCGTGCGCCGCGGCTGCACCTTCCACGGGCTGGCGTTCAACATCGCCATGGACCTCGAGCCCTTCCACCGTATCAACCCCTGCGGCTACGCCGGCCTGGAGGTCGTGTCCATGCTCGACCTCGGCGGTCCGGCCGGCCCGGAGGCGGTGAAACCCGTGCTGCTGGCCGCCCTGGCCGCCCGGCTCGGCCTGCGGCTGCGGGCCGCGGATGCGACAATGGCGGCATGAGCAGCGACGCCGCCGGCCCCCGTTCGATTCCCATCGTCACGCTGGAACCTGCCTCGCCCGGGCCTGCGGCGTCCCCCGCCGCGCTCGAGCCGGGCGTGCGACAGGTCGCGGGCGACAAGATCGCGCGCTCGCCGGTGCAGTTCGCCGACGCGCCTGTGCTGCGCAAGCCGTCGTGGATCCGCGTGCGCATCCCGTCCGGCAACTCGGTCGCGAAGCTGAAGGAGAAGCTGCGCGAGAACCGCCTCGTCACGGTGTGCGAGGAAGCCAGCTGCCCGAACATCCACGAGTGCTTCGGCCACGGCACCGCGACCTTCATGATCCTCGGCGAGGTCTGCACGCGCCGCTGCAGCTTCTGCGACGTCGCCCACGGCCGCCCGAAGCCGCCCGATGCGGCCGAGCCGCTGCGCCTGGCGCAGACGGTGAAGGACATGGGCCTGAAGTACGTGGTCGTCACCAGCGTCGACCGCGACGACCTGCGCGACGGCGGCGCGGCCCACTTCGTCGACTGCATCACCGCGATCCGCGAGTTCAGCCCCGGCACGAAGATCGAGATCCTCACGCCCGACTTCCGCGGCAAGGGCCGGATGGAGCGCGCGCTCGACATCCTGTCGGCGAATCCCCCCGACGTGTTCAACCACAACGTCGAGACCGTGCCGGACCTGTACCGCAACGTCCGCCCCGGCGCCGACTACCAGTGGTCGCTGACCCTGCTGCGCGAGTTCAAGGCCCGCCACCCGGACGTGCCGACCAAGTCCGGGATCATGCTCGGCCTGGGCGAGACCCTGGAGCAGGTCCACGGCACGCTGCGCGACCTGCGCGCCCACGGCGTGGACATGGTCACGATCGGCCAGTACCTCCAGCCGAGCGCCCACCACCATCCGGTGCTGCGCTACTGGACCCCGGAGGAGTACGCGGGCCTGGAGGCGTTCGGCCTCGGTTTGGGTTTCGCTCACGTTGCATCGGGCCCGCTCGTGCGATCCTCCTACCACGCCGACCGCCAGGCGGCCGAAGCTGCGCAACTTCCGGCACTGGCGGGTGGTCGAAGCTGACGAGACCCTGCCAATCCACTGGCACCCCCCTGCGGCGGCCCCCCGGCCGCGGAGCCCGAATGAAACTGCAACACGCCCTGCTGGCCCTCGCCCTCGCCGCCCCGGTGGCGCTGCTGGCGCGGCCCTCGCCCGACAACGCGATCGCGGCGGGCCCCACCGCCGACCAGGCGACGACCGCGCGGCTCGTCTACGGCCTGCTGTCCGACAGCCGCTACGCGTACCGCCCGCGCGCGCTCGACGATGCGCTGTCGCAGGACGTGTTCAAGCGCTACCTCGACGCGCTCGACGGCAGCAAGATGTTCTTCACCGCCGCCGACGTCGCGAAGTTCGCGCCGCTGAAGATCGGCCTCGACGACGCCATCAAGAGCGGCAAGCTCGACCCGGCCTACGGCGTCTTCGCGCTGTACAAGCAGCGCGTCGCTGAGCGCTCGGCGTACTCGCGCGCGCTGCTGAAGCAGGACATCTTCGACTTCACCGGCAGCGACCGCTGGCAGTACGACCGCAAGGACGCGCCGTGGGCGACGGCGGCCGAGCTCGACCAGCTCTGGAAGCAGTCGGTGCGCAACGACTGGCTGCGGCTCAAGCTCGCGGGGAAGAAGCCCGACGACATCCGCAAGACGCTCGACAAGCGCTACGCGAACCTGGCGACGGCCGTGTCGGAGCTGGATTCGACCGACGCGTTCAGCAGCTTCCTCAACGCGTACACCGCGTCGATCGATCCGCACACCGATTACCTCGACCCGCGCACGGCCGAGCGCTTCAACCAGTCGATGTCGCTGTCGCTGGAAGGCATCGGCGCGCAGCTGCAGAAGCAGGACGACGTCACCGTGATCCGCGAGGTGCTGCCCGGCGGCCCCGCGATCAAGAGCGGGCAGCTCGAAGCCGGCGACCGCATCGTCGCCGTCGGCCAGGGCAGCGGCCCGATGGAGGACGTGACCGGCTGGCGCCTCGACGACGTGGTCTCCAAGATCAAGGGCCCGAAGGGCACGCAGGTGCGCCTCGACGTCATCCCGCCCGAGGCGGGCATGGACAGCAAGCCGCGCCGCGTGGTGCTGGTGCGCGACAAGATCAAGCTCACCGAGGACGCCGCCAAGGCGAAGGTGATCGACATTCCCGCGCGCGGCGACCTGCCGGCGCGCCGCATCGGCGTGGTCGAGCTGCCCGGCTTCTACCAGGACTTCAACGCGCGCCGCAGCAACGGCGGCAGCGGCGACTACGTGTCGGCGAGCCGCGACGTGGCGCGCCTGCTCGCGCAGTTCCGCGCGCAGAAGGTCGACGGCGTGGTGATGGACCTGCGCAACAACGGCGGCGGTTCGCTGAGCGAGGCGATCGAGCTCACCGGGCTGTTCATCGACAAGGGTCCGGTGGTCCAGGTGCGCGAATCCGGCGGCCGGGTCAGCGTCGAGGACGACGACGATGCCGGCGTCGCCTGGGACGGCCCGCTGGCGGTGCTGGTGAACCGCGGCTCGGCGTCGGCGTCCGAGATCTTCGCCGGCGCGATCCAGGACTACGGGCGCGGCCTCGTCGTCGGCGAGCCGACCTTCGGCAAGGGCACCGTGCAGAACATGGTCGACCTCGACCGCTGGCCCGCGAACGAGAAGCCGCGCTTCGGCCAGGTCAAGCTCACCATCGCGCAGTTCTTCCTGCCCGGCGGCAGCAGCACGCAGAACAAGGGCGTGGTCCCGGACATCGCGTTTCCGGTGACGGTGGACGCGTCCGAGTTCGGCGAGAGCACCAGCGACAACGCGCTGCCGTGGACCCGCATCTCGGCGGTGCCGCACGTGCGCTACGGCAACTTCACGCCGCTGCTGGCGAAGCTCGACGCCCTGCACGACGCGCGCGTGGCGAAGAACAAGGAATTCCAGTGGTGGTCCGAGGACGTGGCCCGGTTCCGCGCTCAGCGCGAGAAGGGCTACGTGTCGCTCAACGAGGCCGAGCGGCGCGCCGAGCGCGACGCCGACCAGGCCCGGCGCACCGAGCGCCAGGCGATGCGCAAGCAACTCGGCCTCAAGCTCGACCCGCTGGCGACGGATTCCGACGACGACGGCCTGCAGGCGAACGAACGCAACGTCGTCGCCGACGCCGCGCGCGAGAAGGCGGCCGAGGATCGCCCGGACCCGCTGCTGCGCGAGGCCGCCGCCATCCTGGCCGACGCGACGGCGCTGCTGTCCGACGACAAGCAGCTGGCGGCGACGGTGCTGCCGGAGACCGGCCGGGCGACGCACTGGGCCGAGTGACCGGGGCGCGGTGGCGCGGCGCCCGCGGGCGTACAATCGCAGCTGTTCCGATCGCGGGCGCCCAACGGCGCCCGCGGTCGTCTCCGCCCCCTCGACCCGCGCGCGCCGCGCGCACCAGGAGCCGCGCCATGAGGCATCGCGCATGAAGGCTGCCGTCGCGCTCGCGCTTGCCGCGCTCTATCTCATCTGGGGATCGACCTACCTCGGCATCCGCTTCGCCCTCGAGGGCGGGTGGCCGCCGCTGCTGATGGCCGGCAGCCGCTTCGTCGTGGCCGGCGGGCTGATGTACGCGGCGCTGCGGATGCGCGGCGTGCCGGCGCCGACCCGCGCGCAATGGCCGACGATCGCGGCGATGGGCGTGCTGCTGCTCGGCCTCGGCAACGGCATGGTGTGCATCGCCGAACAGACCGTGCCGTCCGGCCTGGCCGCGGTGGCGGTCGCGTCGGCGCCGCTGTGGATGGCGGTGTTCTCCGCGCTGCGCGGCGACCGGCCGACGCGGATCGAATGGGTGGGGCTGGCGATCGGCTTCGCCGGCGTCGTGTGGCTCAACGCCGGCGGCAGCCTGGCCGCGTCGAAGCTCGGCCTGGTGGCGCTGGTGGTGGCGACGATCGCCTGGGCCTTCGGCTCGATCTGGAGCCGGGGCCGCGACCTGCCGTCGCCGTTCATGACCGCGGCCGCGCAGATGCTCGTCGGCGGCGCGGTCATGCTGGTCGCCGGCTGGCTCGTCGGCGAGCGCTTCGACGGCATGCCGACGCTGAAGGGCTGGCTGTCGGTCGCCTATCTCGCGGGCTTCGGCTCGATCGTCGCGTTCAGCGCCTACATCTGGCTGCTGCACAACGTGCGCCCGGTGCTCGCCGGCAGCTACGCGTACGTCAACCCGGCGATCGCCGTGCTGCTGGGCGCCTGGCTGGCGCACGAGCGCTTCGGCGCCAGCGAGATCGGCGCGATGGCGGTGATCCTGCTCGGCGTCGTCGCGATCACGCTGGCCAAGGCGGCGAAGGCGAAGCCGAAGCCGCCGCGCGCCGCGGGCGAGGCCTGAGCATGGCCGCCGACCGCCTCGATCGCCGCGGCGTGTGGGTCGCCGTCGGCGCCTACGTGCTGTGGGGCGTGATGCCGCTGTACTGGCACCTGCTCAAGGCGGTGCCGTCGATGCAGATCATCGTCCACCGCATCGTCTGGAGCACCGTGCTCGTCTGCGGCTGGCTCGGCTGGAAGTACGGCCGCGGCTGGCTGCGGGAGACGCTCGCGCAGCCGCGCGCCGCCTGGATGCTCGCGCTGAGCGGCACGCTGATCGCGTTCAACTGGAGCCTGTACATCTGGGCGGTGAACGCGGGCCACGTCGTCGAGACGAGCCTGGGATACTTCATCAACCCGCTGCTCAACGTCGTGCTCGGCGTGGTGCTGCTGCACGAGCGGCTCAACCGCGTGCAGTGGCTGTCGGTCGGGATCGCCGCGGCCGGCGTGCTGTGGCTGACGTTCAACTACGGCGACTTCCCCTGGATCGCGCTGGCGCTCGCGGCCTCGTTCGGCGCCTACGGCCTCGTGCGCAAGCTGGTCGGCGTGCCGCCGGTGCGCGGGCTCGGCGTGGAAAGCCTGTACCTGTTCCTGCCGGCACTCGCCGTGCTGCTGTGGGGCGAGGCGCACGGGCAGGGCGGCTTCGTCGCGCACGGCGCCACGGCCGGCTGGGGCGCCGCCATCGGCGCGATGCTCGTGTTCGGCGGCGTGCTGACGGCGCTGCCGCTGATCGGCTTCGCCGACGCGGTCCGCCGCATCCCGTTCTCGCTGGTCGGCCTGCTGCAGTACATCGCGCCGACGCTGCAGCTGCTGTGCGGCGTGCTGGTCTTCCACGAAGCCTTCGACCGCGACCGCGCGGTCGGCTTCGCCTTCATCTGGCTCGCGCTGCTGCTGTACGCCGGCGACGGGTTGCTGCGCGCGCGCCGGGCGGCAGCCGGAGCTGCCGCCCGTTGAGGCTCACGCGCCGCGGAGCGCGTCGGTGACGGGCAGGCGGGCGGCGCGCACGGCGGGGAACAGGCCGCCGATGAAGCCGATCGCGAGCGCCCACTTCAACCCGGTCCACAGCACCGGCGCGGACACCTTGAACTCGAACGTCAGCTGGCCGACGCCGCCGGCGATCGTCGACGCGGTGTAGCCGTTGAAGATGAGCCAGGCGAGCAGGCCGCCGAGCACGCCGCCGAGCAAAGCCAGCAGCATCGTCTCCAGCATCACCGCCACCACCACGGGCAGGCCGCGGAAGCCGATCGCCCGCAGCGTGGCGATTTCGCGCACGCGCGCCGACACCGTCGCGAACATGGTGTTGAGCGCGCCGAAGACCGCGCCGATGCCCATGATCGCGCCGACCACCATGCCGATGATGCGGATCACCTTGGTCATGCCCTCGGACTGCTTGCTGAAGTAGGCCGCCGTGGTGTCGGTGTCGACGTCCAGGCGCGGATCGCCGGCCAGCGTGGCCTTGAACGCCTTGAAGGCGGACGGCGAGGTCAGCTTCGCGATCACCGAGCTGCGGGTGCTGCCGCGGTCGTAGGTGGACGCGACGACTTCCGCATCGCCCCAGAGTTCGGAATCGTACGAGTCGCCCGAGCGGAAGATGCCGGTCACCGTCCACATCTGGTTGCCCAGGCGCACCTGCTTCCCCGGCGCGAGGCCGGCGAACTGGCCCTGCGCGCCGGCGCCGGCGACGAGCTCGCGGCGGCCCGGTTCGAACCTGCGGCCTTCGACGATCTTCACGTTCGGATGCACCGCCCAGGCCTGCAGGCCGACGCCGCGCAGCTGCACGCTGCCGTCCTCGTCCGGCGCCCCGCCCTTGATCGGCAGGTTCGCCGCGACGATGGTTTCCGGCGAGGCCAGCGGCCGGCCGTCGGCGTCGCGCGCGATGCCGGGCGCCTGCTGGATCACGGTGACGCTCGCATGGTCGAGCGTGGACATCACCTCGGCCGCCGAGGCGCCGCGCATCACGATGGCGGTGTCCTCGCTGCCCGACTTGCGCAACGTCTCGCGGTAGCCTTCGGCCATCGCCAGCATCGCCACCAGCACGCCGACCACGCCGGCGATGCCGATCACCACCACCGACGAGGCGCCGATGCGCTGCCGCAGCGTGCTGAGCCCGACCTGGGTGACCGAGCTTGCCTGGCGGCCGCGCCGCGTCAGCACCATCCACGCCGCGAACAGCACCAGCAGCGCCAGCAGCACGAACCACGGCAGCGCGACCCACGCGGCCACGCCGACGACCACGACGAGCCCCATGCCGAGGCCGCGCAGGAATCCCTTGAGCTTCTTCATCTGCAAGTCCCCTTCAGCGCCCGGCCAGGGCGTCGACGATGTTCAGGCGCATCGCGCGGATCGCGGGCAGCGCGCCGACCAGCAGGCCGATCGCGGCCATCAGCCCGAGCGCGGTCGCCCAGCTCTTCGCGCTGACGGGCGGCAGGTTGATCGCGCCGCCGCTGCCGGCGCTGACGATCGGCCCGAGCACCGCGGACAGCCCGACGCCGAGCACGCCGCCGATCAGCACCAGCAGCACCGATTCGGCCAGCACCATCATCAGCACGCTGCGGCTGGTGAAGCCGATCGTCTTCAGCACGGCCAGCTCCGAGGTGCGCTCGCGCACCGCCTGCGCCATCGTGTTTCCGGTGAGCAGCAGCAGGGTGAAGAACACCGCGCCCATGATCGAGCCGACGATCAGGCCGATGTCGGCCATCTGCTTCATCCACGAGGCCGCCGCCGCGGACTCGGTCATCGTCTTGGTCTCGTGGTCGGAATTGGTCGACAGCGCGTCGATCGCCTTGGCCACGCGGTCGGCCTGGTTCACGTCGCCCACCTCGACCACGTACCAGCCCGCCTGGCCGCGGTTGTAGGGCGTGGACTCGTCGAAATACTTCCACTGCATCAGCAGCATCTGGTCGTACCAGCCGCCGGTCGCCTTGTCCTTCGGCTTCATCACGCCGACGATGTCGAAGGCCCAGTTCTTGCTGCCGTCCGCGTTCGGGAAGATGGTGGACTGCAGCGGGACCTTCTGCCCGACCTTCCAGTTGAAGCGCTTCATCAGGCCCTCGCCGACGAGGATGCCGGTGCGGGTGGCGTCGAACGCCTTGCGCTGCGCCGGGTCGACTTCGATCTCGGGGAACAGGTCGAGGTAGTTCGGCGACACGGCGAAGCTGAAGATCTGGTTGCGCGGATCCTGGTAGGCGCCGCCGAACCAGTTCGCGTGGGCGACGGCCTTGACCCCGTCGACCCGCGCGATGCGCGGCTCCAGCGCCATCGGCAGCGCCTGGATGAACGACAGCCGCGACTGCGTCTGCAGCCGCTTCGCGCCGTTGGCGCTCTGGCCGGCCTCGCTGAAGCTGGTGCGCACGCCGTCGAGCAGGCCGAACAGCAGGAACGCCGCCAGGATCGAGACCAGGGTGAGGAAGGTGCGGGTCTTGCGCCGGAACAGCTCGGCCCAGACCAGGTGCAGGTATTTCATGCGTGCTCTCCCGTGCCGTGCCGGTCAGGCGAGGACCGCTTGCTCGACCAGCGTGCCCTTGTCGAGGTGCAGGGTGTGGCTCGCGTATTCCGCGGCCTTGGGGTCGTGGGTGACCATCACGATGGTCTTGCCGTGCTCGCGGTTGAGCAGCTGCAGCAGGCCCAGGATCTCTTCCGCGGACTGGCGGTCGAGGTCGCCGGTGGGTTCGTCGCAGATCAGCAGCGCCGGGTCGGAGACGATCGCGCGCGCGATCGCGACGCGCTGCTGCTGGCCGCCGGACAGCTCGCTCGGCTTGTGCTTCGTGCGGTCGCCCAGGCCGACCAGCTGCAGCGCGATCTCGGCGTTGCGCTTGCGCTGCGCGCCCGACAGGTTGGTCAGCAGCAGCGGCAGCTCGACGTTGCGCTGCGCGCTGAGCATCGGCATCAGGTTGTAGAACTGGAAAACGAAGCCGACGTTCTGGCTGCGCCAGTGCGAGAGCTGGCCCGACGACAGCCGGTCGATGTGCTCGCCGTCGACGACGATCTCGCCGCCGCTGGGCGAGTCGAGCCCGCCGATCAGGTTGAGCAGGGTGGTCTTGCCCGAGCCGGAGGGACCCATCAGGGCCACGAAATCGCCCTTGGCGATGTCCAGGTCGACGCCGTGCAGCACTTCGACCCGCTCCGGGCCGCGCTGGTAGGTCTTGGTGAGGTTGCGGATGCTGACCAGAGCTGACATGTGCCTTGCCTCGCGTTGAAAGGGAGCCTTGAAGGGAAAATCAGTCCTGCTTCGCCTCGATCCTGCCGCCGTCCTGCAGTTCGGCGGGCGGATCGAGCACCACGCTGTCGCCGGCGGACAGGCCCGACGTCACCTGGCGGTCCTCGCCGATCGCGCGGCCGACCTCGAGTTCGCGCAATTCCACGCGCTTGCCGTCGCCGGCCACGACGAACGCCACGTCCTTGCCGTCGCGGGCGACGATCGCCGCGGCGGGGACGCGCACGCCGCGCGGCGGGGCCTGCCTGGCGCCGGCGTTCGTTTCCTCCAGGAAACTCACGTTGACGCCCATGTCCGGCACGATCCGCGGATCCTTCTGCTTCAGCGCGATGCGCACCTTCACCGTGGCCTTGCCGCGGTCGGCGGTCGGGATGATCGCGATCACCTCGGCCGGGATCTTCCAGTCGGGATAGGCGTTGAGCGTGGCGACCACGGGCATGCCGGGCTTGACCCGGCCGATGTACGACTCGCCGACGTCGACCTCGACCTCGAGCGAATCCATGTCCACGATCGTGCCGATGCCGGTGCGGGTGAAGCCGCCGCCGGCCGACAGCGGCGAGACGATCTCGCCGGGCTGCGCGGCCTTGGCGATCACCACGCCCTCGAACGGCGCGCGCACCACGGTGTTGTCCACGCCGTTCTCGGCGATCCGCAGCTGGTCGCCGGCGACCTTCGCGTTGTGGCGCGCCGTCGCGAGCTGGGCGCGCAGCGAGTCGCGCTGCGCCACGGCCTGGTCGTACTGCGACTTCGACACCAGCTGCTGCTTCACCAGCGTGCCCAGGCGGGCGGCATTCGATTCGGCCTCGCGCAGCTGGGCCTCGACGCTGCCGGACTGGCTGCGCGCGGCGGCGACCTGCGCCGCGGCGAGGTCGCGCTGCGCGTCGGCGTCGACCGGATCGAGCGTCGCCATCACCTGGCCGGCGTCCACGTGCTGGCCTTCCTCGATCAGGATCTCGCGCACCTTGCCGGTGATCTTGGCCGACACCGTCGCCATGCGCCGCGCCACCACGTAGCCCGTCGCATCGAGCACCGAACTGGCTTCGGCGCCGCCGCTGGAGAAGGCGACGACCGTCGCGGTCCGCACCTCCACCGGCTTGGCGCGCCCGAACAGCCACCAGCCGCCGAACGCGAGCAGCGCGACCACCGCCGCGGCGATCGCGACGCCGATCCACAGGCCGCGGCGCGGCGGCGGCGCCTGGCGCGCGCTGCGGTCGATGCGGAGTTCCTTGAGCAGCTCGGCGTTGGAATTCATGCAGGGTCCGGAAGGAGGCTGGCGGGAAGCGCCTAGTGTGAAGGCGCCGCCGCGACCCCGCCACCCGGGCCCCTGGCGCGGGCGCGCTTCCCGGGCGGCGGCGTCGGAAGCAGGCTACGCAGGGCGCCGCGCGCCGTCACGTGATGCCTGTCATGCGCTTCGGGTGATGCCCGCGACTGGGGGCCCGGCCCGGTCGCGGGCAAGTTGGCGCCATCCGGACACAGGGCACGGCAATGGCCAGCGGCATCCCGACAGGCAGCATCCACGATGGCAACGGTCCCGTGCTGGCGCGGCTGCGCGCTGCGCGCAAGCGCTACGGCAAGCTCGAGGCCCTGCGCGGCGTGGACCTCGACCTGCGCGGCGGCGAACTGCTCGCGCTGCTCGGCCCGAACGGGGCCGGCAAGACCACGGCCATCGGCCTGCTGCTCGGGCTGCTGCGCCCCGACGCGGGCACGGTCGAACTGTTCGGCGCCGATCCGCAGGACATCGCCGCACGCCGCAACATCGGCGTGATGCTGCAGGACGCCTCGCTGCCGCCGACGCTCAAGGTCGGCGAGCTGCTGCGGCTCACCGCGAGCTATTACCCGGCGCCGCGCAGCGTCGCGGAAGCCGCGGACATGGCCGGCGTCGCCGACCTGCTGGCGCGGCCCTACGCGAAGCTCTCCGGCGGCCAGCAGCGGCGCGTGCAGTTCGCGCTCGCCCTGTGCGGGCGGCCGCGCCTGCTGTTCCTCGACGAGCCCACCGTCGGCATGGACCTCCAGGCCCGGCAGAAGCTGTGGGTCGCGATCCGCGCGCTGGTGGCGGAGGGCTGCGGCGTGGTGCTCACCACGCACTACCTCGAAGAGGCCGAGGCGCTCGCCGACCGCGTCTGCGTCATCGCGCACGGCCGCATCGTCAGCGAGGGCAGCGTCGATGCGCTGCGGGCCCGGATCGCGGTCAAGCAGGTGCGCTGCAGCACCGCGTTGCGCGCCGCCGATGTCGCACGCTGGCCCGAAGTGGCGGAAGCGCGCACCGACGGCGATCGCCTGTGGATGTCCACGCCCACCGCCGAAGCGCTGCTGCGCCGGCTGCTCTCCGCGGACCCCGCGCTGGGGGACCTCGAAGTGCGCGCTGCCGGCCTCGCCGAAGCCTTCACCGAACTCACCGACGCGGCCGATGCCGCCGCCAGCCAGCGCGAGGCCGCCTGATGAACGCCACCGCCAACGCCGTCCCCGGCGCCGCCGCGGGCCCTGCGGCGATGCCGCGCTCGCGCGTGCTCGGCGCCTATCTCGCCGAAGCGCGCTGCGAAGTGCTGCGTTACCTGCGCAACCCCGGCTTCCTGCTGCCGATCATCCTGTTCCCCAGCGTCTTCTACGTGATGTTCGGGCTGCTCCTCAACCACGGCAACGCCGAAGCGGCGCGCTACATCCTCGCCAGCTACAGCACCTTCGGGGTGATGGCGCCGGGCCTGTTCGGCTTCGGCGTGTCGCTGGCGCTGGAACGGGACAGCGGGCTGCTCACGCTCAAGCGCGCGCTGCCGATGCCGCCCGGTGCCTACCTGCTCGGCAAGATGCTGATGGCGATGTGCGTCGCCGGCGTCGTCGGCGCCATCCTGCTCGCGCTGGCGCTCGGCGTCGCGCACGCGCCGCTGGCGCCGTCGCAGGCGGCGACGCTGCTGCTCGTCGACGTGCTGGGCGTGCTGCCGTTCTGCGCGCTCGGGCTGTTCGTCGGCACGCTGCTCAAGGGGCAGGGCGCGCCGGGCCTGCTGAACATGATCTACCTGCCGATGTCGTTCCTGTCCGGGCTGTGGTTCCCGCTGCAGGCGATGCCGGCGTTCCTGCGGCAACTCGCGCCCGCCTGGCCGAGCTATCACCTGAACGCGTTGGCGCTGTCGGCCACGGGGTTCGACACCGGCGCGCGCCTGCCGCACGTGCTGGTCCTCGCGGGCTTCACCGCGGTCTTCCTCGCGCTGGCGGCGCGCCGCCTGCGCCGCCACGGTTGAAGTAGCATGCGCGCCATGCAGGCTCCCACGGCCACGGCCCTCCTCCCGGTGCGCGAGCGCCTCCGCGCCTGGGCCCTGTCGTCGCTGGCGTACGCGCCGGACTCGGCGATCGCCTCGAACCTGCGGCGCGGCAAGTCGCCGTGGACCGACGGCGTGCACCTGCTGTGGTCGGTGTGGATCTTCATCACCCCGCTGTTCGGCGGCGGCCACTACAGCCTGCGCTGGGTGGCGCTGACGCTCGCGTCCTACCCGCTGTTCCTCGCGCTCTACGCGAAGACGCTGCTGGCGCCGCGCCGCTCCGCCTGGATCTACCCGCTGGCGATGGTGGCGCTGTGCCTGGGGCTGCTGCCCTGGTATCCGTCGGGCCTGAGCTATTTCGTGTTCGGCTGCGTGATGCTGCATACCGGGCGGCGTTCGTCGCTGCCGCGCTACCTGCTGCACGTGCTCACGCTCAACGGACTGCTCGCCGTGGCCGCGACCTGGGCGGGTTATCCGTGGCAGGCGCTGGTGTGGATGCTGCCGATGACGATGGTCATCGGCGTCATTGTCAACGTCGAATCGGCCGCCGGCGAGAAGGACCTGGCGCTGCAGCTTTCGCACGACGAGGTGCGGCGCCTCGCGGCGACCGCCGAGCGCGAGCGCATCGGCCGCGACCTGCACGACCTGCTCGGGCACACGCTGTCGCTGATCACGCTGAAGCTGGAACTGTCGCGCAAGCTCGTCGACCGCGATCCGGCCGCGGCGCGCGCGGAGCTCGCGGAGGCCGAGCGCGTCGCGCGCCACGCGCTCGCGGAAGTGCGCTCCGCCGTGACCGGCTTCCGCGCCGCCGACCTGGCGGCGGAACTCGCGTCGGCGCGGCTGCTGCTCGAGTCGTCGGCGGTGACGCTGTCGTACGACGCGCCGCCGGCGCTGTCGCCGGACATCGAGCGGCCGCTGGCGCTGGTGCTGCGCGAAGCCGCGACCAACATCGCGCGCCACGCGCGCGCGTCGCGCGCCGAGATCCGGTTCGCGCGCGAAGGCGGGCAGCTGCGCATGCGCATCGCCGACGACGGTCGCGGCTCCGCCGGCGTCGAGGGCAACGGCCTGGCCGGCATGCGCGCGCGCGTGAGGGAGCTCGGCGGCAGCCTCGCGTTCGCGTCCGCGCGCGGCGGCACCACGGTCGAGGTGGTGCTGCCGTTGCCGGCCGCCTCGCTGCTCGCCGCGGCGGCCGCGGAACCGGCGCAGGCCGCGGAGTCCGGCGCTTGATCCGCGTCCTCCTCGCCGAAGACCAGGCGATGGTGCGCGGTGCGCTGTCGGCGCTGCTTTCCCTGGAATCCGATATCGAAGTGCTCGGCTCCGCGCCCGACGGCGAAGCCGCCTGGCGCGAACTGCAGCGCCTGAAGCCCGACCTGCTCGTCACCGACATCGAGATGCCGGGCATCACCGGCCTCGAGCTCGCGCAGCGCGTCCAGCGCCACGAACTGCCGGTACGCGTGGTGATCCTGACCACGTTCGCCCGCCCCGGCTTCCTGCGCCGTGCGCTGGATGCGGGCGTCTGCGGCTACCTGCTCAAGGATGCGCCTGCCGAGCAGCTCGCGGACGCGATCCGGCGCGTGCGCCACGGCGGGCGCGCGATCGACCCGCAGCTCGCGGTGGATGCCTGGTCCGAATCGGACCCGCTCAACGATCGCGAGCGCCAGGTGCTGCGCCTCGCCGGCGACGGGCTGTCCGCGAACGACATCGCGACCCTGCTCAACCTGTCCGCCGGCACGGTGCGCAACTACCTGTCGGAAGCGATCGGCAAGCTCGGCGCCGGCAACCGCATCGAAGCCTTCCGCCTCGCCCGCCAGAAGGGCTGGCTGTAGAGCCGACCCATGGTCGGCAGAGGCTTCACTCGCCCGGACACACCGCCACGGTTTTCGCGCGCTGGTCGATCAGGATGACCGACCCCTGCAGCGCATGCGCGCCGACCAGCAGCTCCGGATAGCGGTCGGAGACGCGAACCTCGACGTTCTCCAGGGTGGTTCCCCCGATCCGGAACGGCCCGGCGACCATCGAGCGGCCGGTTGCGATCCTGGTGTTCGACAGCCGGCCCTCGCCTGCCGCTTCCAGCGGCGTGCCGCCGACCTGGTCGAACAGCGATCGCGGCAGCACGAAGGCGACGTTGGCACCCGTGTCGAGGTTGCCTTCGGTGCGCATCTTGCCGATGGAGACGGGAATGCGGAACGGTCGGTCGTACGACATCGCGCCGTCGTCGCCGGGGCGAAGCGCGAGCTTGCGGCTGAATTTCAGGGTGCGGGCCGGATAGTCGATGACGAGCAGCCCGTCCGCGAAGAACTCGCGGGCGACGATGCCCGACAGCGCCGCGTCCGGTGCCGCCTTGCCGTTGTAATCGCGGGTCGGCACGACCAGGTCGCGCCGGACCAGGCCGCCGACTTCGAGGGAGGCGAGCGTCGTCGTGTCGATCGCGGCAGTCGCCACGCCATCGGAGTTCGGCACGGGTTGCGAGATGGCGAGGCCGAGCGCGGCGACCAGGCTGCTGTCCGCCCGGCCGAGGCCGCTGGCGCCGGTGTCGACCGCGAACCGGAACGGCCCGCGTCCATTCACGGTCGCATCGACGTAGATGCGGCCGTCGATCGTCGCGAACGGAATCCGCATCTCGAAGCCGGAGGAAGGCGCGATGGCGACCCCGCAGGCCGATGCGCCGGGAACGGTGGCATCCGCCATGGCGAATGCGGGGGCCAGCAACAGGGCCAGGGCGACCAGCGCGCTGCAAGCGCGCCTTGCTGGAACGACAGGATCCGACATGCCGCCTCTCCACGATGGGTGTCCACGCAGTGAGACGCCGGCGGCCGAGGCGGTTGCAGCGCGATCGTTGCGCCTATACGGGGTCGCGCAATCCGCCTTTCGCTGCCAGGCCGGTTTCGAGCATCCGGTAGGCGGAGCGCAGCCCCTGCGCCTCGCCGCCGGCGGGGCGCCCCGGGCGATCGGCGTCGTTCCAGGCGTACACGTCGAGGTGCGCCCAAGGCTGGCCTTCCGGCACGAATCGCTCGAGGTACAGCGCCGCAGCGATGCTGCCGCCCATCTTCGATGGCCCGGAATTGGCGATGTCGGCGACATGGCTGGTGAGGTAGCGCAGGTAGGGCCGCCATAGCGGCATGCGCCACACCGGGTCGCGCACCTCGCCGCCCGCCGCCAGCCACTGCGCGGCGACGGCCTCGTCGTTCGCGTACAGCGCCGGCAGCTCGGGGCCGAGCGCGATGCGGGCGGCACCGGTGAGCGTGGCGAAGTCGAGCAGCAGCGCCGGCCTCTCCTCGCCCGCGAGCGTGAGCGCATCGCACAGCACCATCCGGCCTTCGGCGTCGGTGTTGTCGATCTCCACGCTCACGCCCTTGCGCGTCGCGACGACTTCGCCGGGCCGGTAGGAGAGCGGACCGATCGCATTCTCGACGGCGGGAACCAGCAGGGTGATGCGCAGCGGCAGCCGGCGCGCCATCACCAGCTCGGCCAGGGCGATGGCGTGCGCGCCGCCGCCCATGTCCTTCTTCATGTTGCGCATGCCGTCGCCGGTCTTCAGGTTCAGGCCGCCGGTGTCGAAGCACACGCCCTTGCCGACGATGACCACGTGCGGATGCGCCGGGCCGTCGCCGGCGTCCAGGCCCCAGTCGAGGCGCAGCAGTCGCGGCGCGCGATGCGAGGCGCGGCCGACGGCGTGGATCGCCGGGAAATTTCGCGCGAGCAGGTCGTCGCCGACGATCGCCTCGAAGCGCGCGCCGTGCGCGGCCGCGATGGCTTCCACGACCTCCTGCAGCTGCTGCGGGCCCATGTGCTCGGTCGGCGTGTTGACGAGGTCGCGCACGCGCAGGCACGCCGCGAGCAGGTCGGCGGTCGCCGCATCCGGCGGATCGAGCGCGAGCGTGGCCGGCGCGCGCCCGGTCGAGCGGAAGCGCGCGAAGCGGTACTGGCCCAGGCCCCATCCCAGCTGGAGCGCGTTGCGCGCGGCCGGAGCGTCCAGCCCGGCGGGCGCCCACGCGACGGCGGGGAGCATCGACGGCGCGTGCGCGTAGCTGTGCGGATCGAGGGGATCGCCGATGCCGAGCACCGCGCCGCCGATGTTGCCGTCGGCGTCCGCGTACGTCGCGGCCGTGCCGGGCGCGCCATCGAATCCCTGCGCCTGCAGCCAGCGCGCGACCGCCGCGGGCTGCGCGCCGCGCCATGCGGCGTAGCCGTCGCGCGAAACGATGTGAAGCGGAAGGGCGGCGTCGGCGGTCATGCGGCATCCTGGCGGATCGGTTGCGCGTCCAGCCAGTCGGCCAGTGCGGCGAGGGAGGGGAATTCGAGGTCGGGACGGACGTCGTCGCGCGGCCACTCGCGCGCGGCCGAACATTCGTCGTCCCGGTTGATCCAGCAGCTGCGCAGCCCCGCGCGGTGCGCGCCGACGACGTCCATCTCGACGTCGTCGCCGACGTGCAGCACGTCGGCCGGCGCGCAGCCGAGGCGTTCGCACGCGGCGTGGAAGATGCTCGGCTCCGGTTTCGCCGCGCCGTGGTCGCGCGCGCCCAGCTGGAAGCGGAACACGTGCATGAGCCCGATGCGTTCGAGGTCGGCGTTGCCGTTGGTGAGCGCGGCCAGCGGCACGCGCGCGGCGAGCCGGTCGAGCGCCCCGAGGCTGTCGGCGTAATGCTCGACCTCGCAGCGCGCGGCGAAGAACGCGTCGAACGCCGGTGCGGCGAGCCCCGGATCGTCGCCTGCCGCCGCGAACATCCGCTCCAGCGAGATCATGCGCTGGCGGGTGAAATCGTGCGCCAGGTGCGGGTGCTCGGC
The DNA here is from genome assembly GCA_024508915.1 of Lysobacteraceae bacterium. Taxonomy (GTDB): domain Bacteria; phylum Pseudomonadota; class Gammaproteobacteria; order Xanthomonadales; family Xanthomonadaceae; genus Cognatiluteimonas. Next base: position 19,400 of record JANINR010000130.1, read on the forward strand.
GGCGACGGCGTCGCGCAGCGCGCGGCGCGCCTCTAGCGGCCAGTGCGCGGCGGTGCGCGGCGCATGCCGCTCCAGCCAGTCGCCCAGCGCGGCCTCGGCACGCGCGATCACCGGGCCGATCGGCCAGATCGTGTCGTCGAGGTCGAGGGTGATGGCGCGGACGGGGAAGCTCACGACGCGATTCTACCGGGCCGCCCGCGCCGGCGGCGCCCGCGCGGCGCGCTCATTCCAGCAGCCGCGCCCAGCCTTCCATGCCCTCGATCTTGGAGAGCACGATCTTCACGCACACCAGCAGCGGCACCGCCAGCAGCAGCCCGACGATGCCCCAGAGCCAGCCGAACACCATCAGCGCCAGGATCAGCACCAGGGGCGACAGCGCCATGCGCGCGCCGAGCACGATCGGCGTCACCAGTTGGCCCTCGAGCGTGTGCAGGCCCAGGTAGATCGCCGCCGGCAGCAGCGACTGCCACAGGTCGTCGAAGGCGACGAAGCCCATCAGCAGCATCACCAGGATGCCGATCAGCGGCCCGACGTACGGCGCGTAGTTGAGGATCGCCGCCATCGTGCCCCACAGCAGCGCCTCGTCCCCCGGCACGCCCAGCCAGTACAGCGCGCCGGCCAGCGCCAGGCCCACGAGGATGTTGATGAGGCTGATGGTGAGCACGTAGCGCGACATCTCGTGCTCGATCGACTGCATGATCTCGACCGTCAGCTTCTTCTGCTGGCGCCCGGGCAGCAGCGCGATCGCGTTGCGCTGCAGGCTCTGCCCGTAGACCATGAAGAAGAAGGTCAGCAGCACCACCGCCAGCACCGCGGCGATCATGCGCGGCGTCGCGGTCAGCGCGCGGTAGGGATTGTTGACCTCGGTGCGCACGACCTGGACCGGGCGCGCCGGGTTCTCGCCGCCGGCGGCGCGGGCGATGTTCTCCGCCGCCTTGTTCGCCTCCTGGACGGGCCGCGCCAGGTCGCGCAGCTTGGGCGCGAGGTCGCGCATCTCGCGCGGCACCTGCCGGATCCACTCGCCGGCCGGCGCCATCAGCTGCGCCGCCAGCAGGCCGGTGCCGGCGAGGCCGAGCACGAGCACCAGCAGCGCGCTCACGAAGCGCGGCACGTAGAGCCTCTGCAGCACGCGGATGATCGGGTTGCCGATCAGCGCGAAGAACATCGCGAGCAGCACCGGCAGCAACAGCCCTTGCGCGGCCCAGAGCGTGAAGCCCGTCGCCAGCGTCGCCAGCAGCACGACGGCGGCCGGCGCGCGCGGGCGCGGCCGCGACGCGAACGGGCGCGCGCCTGCGCCGGGGACGGGCACGAGCGGGACCGGGACTTCGGTAGCGATGTACGACGCCTCGTCGTCGTCGGCGGGGGGCGGCACGTTCATGGCAGGCCCGCCTCGCGATAGCGGCGCTCGGCGTCCGCGGCCGCATCCGT
>JANINR010000131.1 GCA_024508915.1 Lysobacteraceae bacterium
CCCGCGCTGCCCGCGCGCCCGGCGCGGTCAGGCGAGCAGGCGATCGTCCGCGCCGACGAGGCCGGCGCGCCGCAGCCAGGCCCAGGCGTCGCCCGCGTCGCCGTGCACGTAGGCGCGCGCCGAGCCGAGGCGGAAGGTGTAGCCCCAGGCGTCCATGTCGGTGAGGATGCGGTCCGCGCCGACGCCGGGCAACGCATCGCCGAGCAGCGACTGCAGCACGCAGACCGCGTCCTCTTCCTCGATCGAGTCCGTTGCGTCGGTATGCACCGCGGCGCGGCGCTCCGCCGGCAGCACGATCAGGTGCGCGGCCTCGTGCAGCACCGAGTGCAGCGGGGTGTCGGCGCGCGCGTGCACTGTCGTGCCGACCAGGCCCGCTTCCGGCTCGCCCCAGTAGCTGCCCGGGATCGGCGCGCCGTCGGCGACGCGCGCCAGGCGCAGGCCGTAGCGCGCGAGCAGCGCGGCGACGTCGTCGAACGCCACGTCGCCGAGCAGCAGCACCGGGTTCACGCGGTGGCGGCGCGCCCGTCGGGCAGCGACACCGAGATGTCGAGCACGTCGTGCTCGCCGTCCTTGACCACGTCCACCTTCACCGCGTCCAGGTCCACCGGCACGTACTTGCGGATCACTTCCAGGATCTCGCGGCGCATCAGCGGCAGGTAGTCCGGCGCGTCCTGCGACAGCCGCTCCTGCGCGATGATGATCTGCAGGCGGTTCTTGGCGATGGACGCGGTGTTCTTGCGCGGCTTGAGGAAATCGAAGATCGCCATGCCTCAGCCTCCGAAGAGCTTGCTGAAGAAGCCCTTCTTCTCCGCCTGGGTGAAGCGCATCGGCCGGGTTTCGCCCATCAGGCGCGCCACGGCGTCGTCGTAGGCCTGGCCGGCCGGGGATTCGAGGTCGAGGATGACGGGTTCTCCCTTGTTGGAGGCGTTGAGCACGTCGCCGGATTCCGGGATGACGCCGATGGTCTTCAGGCCGAGCACTTCCTCCACGTCGCCGATGGAAAGCATCTCGCCGGTTTCCACGCGCGCGGGGCTGTAGCGGGTCAGCAGCAGGAACTCGGCGACGCGCTCGCCGTTCTCGGCGCGCTTCGTCTTCGAGGCGAGCAGGCCGAGGATGCGGTCGGAGTCGCGCACGCTCGAGACTTCCGGGTTCACCACCACGACCGCCTGGTCGGCGAAGTACATCGCCAGGAACGCGCCCTTCTCGATGCCGGCCGGCGAGTCGCACACGATGTACTCGAAGCCGTCGTCGGCCAGGTCCTTCAGGACCTTCTCCACGCCTTCCTTGGTCAGCGCGTCCTTGTCGCGGGTCTGCGAGGCGGCGAGCACGTAGAGCGTGTCGAAGCGCTTGTCCTTGATCATCGCCTGCTTCAGCGACGCCTCGCCCTGGATCACGTTGACGAAGTCGTACACCACGCGCCGCTCGCAGCCCATGATCAGGTCGAGGTTGCGCAGGCCCACGTCGAAGTCGATCACGGCGACCTTCTTGCCATGGCGCGCGAGGCCGCAGGCAAGGGAGGCGCTGGTGGTGGTCTTGCCCACGCCGCCCTTGCCGGACGTGACTACGATGATTTCGGCCAAAGCACTTCTCCTGGGTGGCGCGCGCTCAGTCGAGCGCGGCGATGTTGAGTTGTCCGTTGTTGTCGAGCCAGACCTGCGCGGGCTTGCCGTGCAGTTCCTTCGGGATTTCGTCCAGCACCTTGTAGTGGCCGGCCACGGCGACCAGCTCGGCGCGGAACTCACGGCAGAAGATACGTGCCTTTTCGTTGCCTTGCGCGCCGGCGAGCGCGCGGCCGCGCAATGCGCCGTAGATGTGGATCGAGCCGTCGGCGATGACCTCGGCGCCGGCGCCGACCGCGGCCAGCACGGTGAGGTCGCGGTGCTCGGCGTAGACCTGCTGGCCGGAGCGGATCGGGGCGGCCTGGATCATGCCGGGCTCGGCGCGGTCGACGGCGGGCGC
>JANINR010000132.1 GCA_024508915.1 Lysobacteraceae bacterium
CCGTCCGTGCGCTCGACGCGGCCTGCGGCGTCGCGGTCGCGCCCGCGGGCGCGCCGCCGCCCGCGTCCTGCGGCGTGCCTTCGCCGATGAATTCCACCTGCACCACCTCGTCTCCCGGCGCCGCGAGCGGCTCGCCGCCGTAGCGCGCGTACGCGAGCCACAACAGGAAGATCGAGAACAGCAGTTGCGCGAAGAGCGCGATGGCGAACGCGGCGATGCGCTGCCCGCGTTCGTCGCGCGAGGCCGGCAGCCACTGCTGGCGCCAGAGCGTGGCGAAGGCCTGCGGCGACGTGAGCTGCGGCTCGCGCGGCGGCGGCAGGCGCGGCGCACGCGCCGCAAGCAGGGCGACGATCGCCTCGGCGGACACGCCCGTCACCGCCCCCAGGCGCTCGCGCATCGTCGCGAACCAGGCGCGCCAGCCGGGCGGGAATTCGCCGGGCGGCGTTTCCGGCCGCAGCGAGCGGCGCGACCGCCGGCGCAGTGCTTCGATCAGGTCGGCCGAGGTGAACACTCGCGCCGAGGCCCTTTTACGCCTTGCCGCGCGGCACGTACGGCGCGTCGCCGGTGTCGTGGTCGGTCGCGTCGCGCACCGCCGTCACCCCCGGAACCTTCGCCAGCAGCGTCTTCTCGATCCCCTGCTTGAGGGTGACGTCGACCATGCCGCAGCCATGGCAGCCGCCGCCGAAGCGCAGCACCACCACGCCGTCGGACGTGACTTCCTGCAGCGCGACGTGGCCGCGATGCATCGCCAGCTGCGGATTGACCTCGTGTTCGATCACCCAGTGCACCCTGTCGACCAGCGACGCCGAGTCGTCCGGCGCCTCGCCCTTGATCTTCGGCGCCCGGATCTGCAGCTGGCCGCCCGTGGCCTGCTGCGTGTAGTCGATCTGCGCACCGTCAAGGAAGCGTACGCTGGCGGCCTCCACCCACAATGTGAAGCCCTCGCAGTCGACGGCCCACTCGTCGCCGCCCAGGTCCGCGGGCTCGGCGAATTCCAGGCGCACGTCGGCCTTGGCCGTCCCGGGCATGTGCGCGGACAGGCGCACGCCGAGCCCGGGCAGGCCCTCGCGGTCGATCAGCTTGCGGAAATGGGCCTGCGCCGACTCGGAAATCTGGATCATGCGGCTATTCTAGCGGCCCCCCATGGCCCGGAGGCTGCCCGCCATGTCCGATCTCGTACCGCTCGTTCAGGCCCATTGCATCCCGCGCCGCGGAAGCGAGCACCGGCTGCCCGAAGCGCGCATGCGCGAGCTGCTGCCGCAGGTGCCTGGCTGGGAAGTCGCCGAGGAAGGCCGCGCCCTGGTCCGCGAGTTCCGCTTCCCGGACTACTACCGCACGATGTCGTTCGTGAACGCCCTGGCGCACATGGCGAACGCGGAGGACCACCACCCCGATCTCTCGGTGCACTACGACCGCTGCGTCGTGCGCTACAGCACGCACGACGTCGGCGGGCTCTCCGAGAACGACTTCATCTGCGCCGCGCGCGCCGCAGCCCTCTACCCCGCCTGAGACGCTGCACCTCGACGCTCCCGGCGAGGTCGCTGCGAAGTGCGCATCGACTTCGGGAGCGGGTCGCCGCGGAGTGCGCAGGCCCTTCCGGGGGCCGGCACAAGTACATCCCTGTAGCCTCTTCGTCGCCATCCATGGCTCCGACGCCCCCGGAAGGGCCTGCGCACTCCACGGCGACCACCGGAAGCGAGTCCCGCGTCTCCGGCCACGACATCCGCGCAGCGCTCGATGGAGCGCGTCGCGCTCGTGCTCTCCGTCTTCGCTCTTCTCGAAGCGTCGTGACGCGCTTGGGGTAGGCGGTGGAAGCGTGCGGGGACTTTCGGGGGCGTCGGCGC
>JANINR010000133.1 GCA_024508915.1 Lysobacteraceae bacterium
CGGCCGAAGGCGCGGGCGAGGGCGGCGACGCCTGGCGCGCCGCGCTCGAAGCCGAGGCCGCGGCGATCGAGCGCGAGGACCTCGCCGCCAACCGCCGCATGGGCATGCTCGGCGCCGCCCTCATCGCCCCCGGCAGCGGCGTGCTCACCCACTGCAATACCGGCTCGCTCGCCACCGCCGGCTTCGGCACCGCGCTGGGCGTGATCCGCGCCGGCGTCGCCCAGGGCCGCATCGCGCGCGTCTTCGCCGGCGAGACGCGTCCATGGCTGCAGGGCGCGCGCCTGACCGCGTGGGAACTGCAGCAGGACGGCATCGACGCGACCCTGATCGCGGACGCCGCCGCCTCGCACCTGATGAAGTCGGGGCAGGTGCAATGGGTGGTGGTCGGCGCCGATCGCATCTGCGCCAACGGCGACGTCGCGAACAAGATCGGCACCTACCAGCTCGCCATCGCCGCGCGCCACCACGGCGTCAAGGTGATGGTGGTGGCCCCGTCGTCGACGGTGGACATGGAGACGCCGTCGGGGGACCGCATCGAGATCGAGGAGCGCGCGCCCGGCGAACTGCACGCGCTCGGCGGCGTCCGCACCGTGGCCGAAGGCATCGCCGCCTGGAACCCCGTGTTCGACGTGACTCCGCACGGACTGATCGACGCGATCGTCACCGAGCGCGGCGTCGTCGACGCGCCCGACGAGGCCTCGATGCAGGTCGCGTTCGGCTGAGCGGGCCCGCCCGGCGGCCGGGCGGTGGGCGGGGCGTCGAAACGCCCGCCAAGTCATTGAATCTTCGGGCAAAAACAGGTGCATTCCAGGCGCCTGCGTGGTATCATTTCCTGTCGTTCTGCGGGCGCCGGAAAGGCCCGCAGGAACTCCCTCAAGAACGGATCCCAGATGGCCGAAACCGCCAAGGAAATCATCCCGGTCAACCTCGAGGACGAGATGCGCCGCAGCTACCTCGATTACGCGATGAGCGTGATCGTGGGGCGCGCGCTCCCGGACGTGCGCGACGGCCTCAAGCCGGTGCACCGCCGCGTCCTGCACGCGATGAACGAACTCGGCGCGCACGCCGGCAAGCCGTACTACAAGTCGGCGCGCATCGTCGGCGACGTCATCGGCAAGTACCACCCGCACGGCGACCAGTCGGTCTACGACACGCTGGTGCGCCTGGCGCAGCCGTTCTCGCTGCGCTACATGCTGGTGGACGGGCAGGGCAACTTCGGCTCGATCGACGGCGATTCCGCGGCGGCGATGCGCTACACCGAAGCGCGCATGTCGCGGCTGACGCACGAGCTGATGGCCGACATCGACAAGGACACGGTCGATTTCCAGCCCAACTACGACGAGAAGGAGCTGGAGCCGACGGTCATGCCGACCCGGTTCCCGAACCTGCTGGTCAACGGATCCGCGGGCATCGCCGTCGGCATGGCGACCAACATCCCGCCGCACAACCTCTCCGAGGTGATCGACGCGACCATCGCGCTGATCGACGACCCGGAGATCGACATCGACGGCCTGATGCAGCACATTCCGGGCCCGGATTTCCCGACCGCCGGCATCATCAACGGCGTCGGCGGCATCCACCTGGCCTACCGCACCGGCCGCGGCCGCGTGCGCATGCGCGCCAAGGCGGAGATCGAGGTCGCGGACAACGGCCGCGAGGCGATCGCCGTCACCGAGATCCCGTACCAGGTCAACAAGGCCCGCCTGATCGAGAAGATCGCGGAACTGGTCAAGGAGAAGAAGCTCGAGGGCATCAGCGAGCTGCGCGACGAGTCCGACAAGGACGGCATGCGCATCTACATCGAGGTCAAGCGCGGCGAGTCGGCCGAGGTTGTGCTCAACAACCTGTATGCGCAGACGCCGATGGAGTCGGTGTTCGGCATCAACATGGTGGCGCTGGTCGAGGGTCGCCCGCAGATCCTGAACCTGAAGCAGATGCTGGAGGCGTTCGTGCGCCACCGCCGCGAGGTGGTGACGCGCAGGACGATCTTCGAGCTGCGCAAGGCCCGCGCCCGCGCCCACATCCTCGAGGGCCTGACGGTCGCGCTCGCGAACATCGACGAGATGATCGAGTTGATCAAGACCTCGGCGAACCCGAACGAGGCGCGCGAGCGGATGCTCGCCCGCACCTGGCAGCCGGGACTGGTCGGCACGCTGCTCGCCGCCGCCGGCGCCGAGGCGTCGCGCCCGGAGGACCTGCCCGCAGGCGTGGGCCTGCTTGCGGATTCCGGCCATTACCAGCTCACCGAGACCCAGGCGCAGCAGATTCTCGAGATGCGCCTGCATCGCCTCACCGGCCTGGAGCAGGAGAAGCTCACAGAGGAATACCGCGAGCTGCTGGAGACGATCCGCGGCCTGATCGAGATCCTCGAGGATCCGGACGTGCTGCTGGAAGTGATCCGCACCGAGCTGCGCAACCTCAAGGCGGAATTCGGCGATCCGCGCCGCAGCGAGATCCGGGCCAGCGAGGAGGACCTCGACATCCTCGACCTGATCGCGCCGGAAGACGTCGTGGTCACGCTGTCGCACGCCGGCTACGCTAAGCGCCAGCCGGTCAGCGCCTATCGCGCGCAGCGCCGCGGCGGCCGCGGCCGCAACGCCGCCGCGACCAAGGACGAGGATTTCATCGACCAGCTCTGGCTGGTGAACACGCACGACACGCTGCTCACCTTCACCAGCAACGGCCGCGTGTTCTGGCTGCCCGTGCACCAGCTGCCGGACGCCGGCCCGCACGCGCGCGGCCGCCCGATCATCAACTGGATTGCGCTGGAGGAAGGCGAGAAGGTGCAGGCCGTGCTGCCGGTGCGCGAGTACAGCGAGCACTGCTTCGTGTTCTTCGCGACCCGCAACGGCACGGTCAAGAAGACGCCGCTGCCGGAATATGCCTATCGCCTGCAGCGCGGCAAGATCGCGATCAACCTCGACGAGGGAGATGCGCTGGTCGGCGTCGCGCTGTCCGACGGCACCCGCGACATCATGCTGTTCGCCAGCAACGGCAAGGCCGTGCGCTTCGCCGGCAATACCGTGCGGCCAATGGGCCGCACCGCCACCGGCGTACGCGGCATGCGGCTGGCGGAGGGCGAGGAGGTCCGCAGCCTGGTGGTGATCGAGGGCGAGGGCGACATCCTCACGGCCAGCGAGCACGGCTACGGCAAGCGCACGCCGGTGGAGGACTATCCGCGCAAGGGCCGCGGCACGCAGGGCGTGATCGCGCTGCAGACCACGGAGCGCAACGGCAAGCTGGTCGGCGCCATCCAGCTGAGCGAGCACCATGAGGTGCTGCTGATCTCGGATGGCGGCACCCTGGTCCGCACCCGCGCGTCGGAGATCGCGCAGGTCGGACGCAACACCCAGGGCGTGACGCTCATCCGGCTCGGCGAGGGCGAGAGCCTGCAGGCCATCGAGCGCGTGGACGCGTCGCTGGAGGACGAGGCGGAGTCGTCGGCAGGGGACGTCGTCGCGACCGGCGAGGTTGCGCCTCCGGTCGCCTGACGGGCGAGGTGGCCGCGGCACCGCTTCCACGGCGGTGCTGGCGCGGCTCCCGGGCCCGAGCGCCCGCTACTCGCCGATCCAGCCGTCGAGCAGGTCCTTCATGTCGTCTGCGTGCTCCTCTTCCTGGGCGAGCACGTGTTCGAGCATGCGCTTCGTCGTGGTGTCGCGGTCGCCGATGTAGGCGATCATCTCGCGGTAGCTGTCGATCGCGATCCGTTCCGCGACCAGGTCTTCCCGCACCATGTCGCGCAGGTCCTTGCCGGGGCGGTACTCGGCGTGCGAGCGGGCCGTCAGCGTGTCTGGATCGAGGTCGGGTTCGCCGCCGAGCTGGACGATGCGCTCCGCGATGAGGTTGGCATGCTCGAGTTCCTGCTGCGCATGCTCGAGGAATTCGCCCTTCACGGCGTCGGCGAACATGCCCGAGGCGCTGAAGTAATGGCGGTAATAGCGCAGCACGCACACCCATTCGGTCGCCAGCGCCTCGTTGAGCAGCTTGAGCACCACGTCGCGGTCTGCGCTGTAGCTCGGCGTCACGGCGCCCTGGTCGATGTGCTCGCGCGCCCTCCGGCGGAGCGTCTCGACGTCGGTCAGCCCGGCGGTGCCGGCGTGGGCGGAAGCGTTGTTGTCGTTGCTGGCCATGTGGGGCTCCTCGTGCGTGTGGGAATGGCGTCCGTGCGGCGGCCGCGGGCGGCGGCGATTCAGCCCAGCTGCGACAGCACGTGGTCCGCGGAGGACACGCGGAATTCGCCCGGCGCCTCGACCAGCACCTGCTTCGCCACGCCGTCCTCGGCGTAGATCGCATAGCGCTTGGAGCGCGTGCCCATGCCGTAGGCGCTGGCGTCCATCTCGAGGCCGAGCGCGCGGGTGAAGTCGCCGTTGCCGTCGGCCAGCATCATCAGCCCGTCGGGCACGTGCTGGCTGTCGCCCCAGGCCTTCATCACGAAGGGATCGTTGACGGCGACGCAGGCGACGTCGATGCCGCGCTTGCGGAACTCGTCGAAGTGCTCGACGTAGCCGGGCAGGTGGCGCTCCGAGCAGGTCGGGGTGAACGCGCCGGGCACGGCGAAGATCACGACCTTGCGGCCGTCGAAGAGTTCGCGCGAGCCGACGTTCTCGACGCCTTCGCGGATGCGTTGCAGCGGGACTTCGGGCAGGCGGTCGCCGGCTTGGATGGTCATGCAGCCTCCGTGTGTTCACGCCAGTCTAACGGCGCCGGCCGGCAAGGCGGCGTCAACGCCCGCGGCGGCGGGCTGCGATAATGGGCCGTCGTGGATGCGGCGGGGCAGTCGATGCAATTCAAGGACTACTACGAAACCCTGGGGGTCGAACCCGGTGCCGGCGAAGCGGAGATCAAGACCGCGTACCGCCGGCTGGCGCGCAAGTACCACCCCGACGTGAGCAAGGAAAAGGACGCCGAGGAGCGTTTCAAGGCGGTCAACGAGGCCTACGAGGCGCTGCGCGATCCCGCAAAGCGCAAGGCCTACGACGAACTGCGCACGCGGGGCTACCGGCCGGGCGACGAGGTGCGTCCGCCGCCCGGCGGCTTCGGCGGCCCTGGCGGGCCCGGCGGCAACGGCTTCGACTTCGACGAGATCTTCGCCGGCGGCGGCGCCGGGGGCGGCTTCAGCGACTTCTTCGAGGAGCTGTTCGGGCGCCGGCGCGGCGCCGGCGGCGGTCCGGGCCCGGGCTTCGGGCGCGGGTCGCAACCGGGGGGCGACACGCGCGCCCGGCTCGCGGTTCCGCTCGAATCGGTCTACCGCGGCGACAGCGTGCGCATCGGGGTCAACGGCAAGACGCTGGAGGTCCGCATCCCGAAAGGCGTCAAGCCGGGCCAGTCGATCCGCCTCGCGGGCCAGGGCGGCCAGGGGGGCGACCTGTTCCTGGAGATCGAATACGCGGCGCACCCGCAGTTCGAGGTGGACGGCCGCAACATCATCCACGTGCTGCCGGTGGCGCCGTGGGAAGCCGCGCTCGGCGCGACGGTCAGCGTACCGACGCTGGGCGGCGCGGTCGAACTGAGGATCCCGCCGGACTCGGAAGCCGGACGCAAGTTGCGGCTGCGCGGGCGCGGCCTGCCGGGGACGCCTGCGGGCGACCAGATCGTCGAGCTCGAGGTGCTGGCGCCGAAAGCGGAAGACGATGCGCAGCGCGAGGCTTATGCCAGGCTGCGCGACGCGTTCGGGAGCGACTGGCGGCGGCTGTAGGGCGGGCCGGGGGTCGGGCCGCGAGGAGCGCCTGCCGCGTCAGGCGGCGGTGGGCGCGTCCGGGCCGCCCGCGAGGTGGCTGGTGATGACCTCGGACAGCTCTTCCTCGCTGAAGGGCTTGGTGAGGTAGGCGCGCGCGCCCTGGCGCATGCCCCACATGCGGTCGGTGTCCTGGTCCTTGGTGGTCACCAGGATCACGGGGATGTGCTTCGTGGTCGCTTCGCGCGAGATCGAACGCGTGGCCTGGAAGCCGTTGAGGTTCGGCATCACCACGTCCATCAGGATCAGGTCGGGCAGTTCCTTCTTCGCCAGCTCGACGCCGGCGGCGCCGTCCTCGGCGGTGAGCGCCTCGTGGCCGAGCTTTTCCACGATGCGGCGGATGCCCATCAGCTGCGAGGGAGAGTCGTCGACGATCAGGATGCGGGCCATGCAGGGGTTCCCCAGTGTTCGCGGACGATTGTACCCTCAGATCCGCACGACGGTGCGGCCCAGCGAGCCCCCGGCCAGCATCCGCGCGAACACGTCCGGCAGCCCGGAGAGGGTCGTTTCGGCGGTGCAGATCCGCTCGAGGTGCGCCGGTTTCCAGTCGCTGCCCAGCTTCGCCCAGACGGCGTCGCGGATGTCGCGGGCGGTGCCGGCCGACGCCACGCCGAGGAGCGAGACGCCGCGGATGATCCCCGGCATCACGGTGGTGTGCAGGTCCGCGGTCGCCGCGAGCCCGGCGCTCGCGACGTTGCCGTAGGGCGCCGTCTGCGCGAGCAGGCTCGCGAGCATGGGGCCGCCGACGTTGTCGAGCCCGCCGCCGAAGCGCGCCGATTCCAGCGGGCGCGTCGTCGCCAGCGCGTCGCGCCCGTGCACCTCGCGGGCGCCGATCGCGCGCAGGTAGGCGTGCTGGTCGGCCTTGCCGCTGATCGCATGCACCTCGAAGCCGGCGCGGCTGAAGATGTCGATGGCGAGCGAACCCACGCCGCCGGTCGCGCCGGTGACGCACAGCGGGCCCATGGCGGGCGACTGGCGGTTGTCGAGCATGCGGTGCAGCGCAAGCGCGGCGGTGAAGCCGGCGGTGCCGAGCACCATGCTCTCGCGCAGCGTGAGCCCTCGCGGGAGCGGGATGGTCCAGCGCGATTCCAGCCGCACGAATCGCGAATAGCCGCCGTCGCGGGTCTCGCTGAGCCCGCAGCCCGTCGCAAGGACGGCATCGCCCTCGCGGAACGCCGGATCGGTCGATGCGACGACCCGGCCCGCGACGTCGATGCCGCCCACCAGCGGGAAGCGTCGCAGGATCCTGCCCTGGCCGGTGCCGGCCAGCGCGTCCTTGTAGTTCACCGACGACCACTCGGCGGCGACCACGACCTCGCCGGGCGACAGGTCGTCGAGTGCGACCGTCTCGATGCCGCTGCGGTAGCCCGCCGCGTCGTCGTGGATGCGGAATGCGTCGAACGGCGCCGGGATCGCCGCCATCAGCGCAGCTCCCGGCGGCGCTTCCCGTCGAGCCACTTGTCCGCCTGCGCGGGGACGTAGGCGCGCATCCAGCCGATCATCGCGTCGATGTCCTCGCCGTGCCACAGGTCGTTGCGCTGCTCGGCGTGCAGGAAACGCTCGGCGACCATGCGGTCCATCATCGAGACCAGCGGCGCATAGAAGCCGTCGACGTCGAGGAAGGCGCAGGGCTTGTCGCCCAGGCCGAGCTGGCGCCAGGTGAGCATCTCGAACATCTCGTCCATGGTGCCGAAACCGCCGGGGAGGGCGACGAAGGCGCCGGACAGGTCGAACATGCGCGCCTTGCGCTCGTGCATGTTCGCGACGATCTCCAGGCGGGTGACGCCGCGGTGCGCGACTTCCCAGTTCACGAGCTGCTCGGGGATCACGCCGATCACCTTGCCGCCGGCCGCCAGCGCGGCGTCGGCGACGATGCCCATCAGGCCGACGTTCCCGCCGCCGTAGACGACGGCCAGCCCCTCGCGCGCGAGCCGGGTGCCGAGCGCGGCCGCGCGTTCCGCATACAGCGGCCGCGAACCGGCGTTCGACCCGCAATAGACGCAGACCGAACGCAGGTCCACTCAGTTGGCCTTGTGGATCGCCCGCTTGTGCACCGCCATCGCGGCGTCGTGCACGGCTTCCGACAGCGACGGATGCGCGTGGCAGATGCGCGCCAGGTCGTCGGCGGAGCCCTTGAACTCGAGCGCGAGCACGCCCTCGTGCACCAGCTCGGAGACGTTGGCGCCGACCAGGTGCATGCCGAGGATGCGGTCGGTCTCGGCGTCGGCGAGGACCTTCACGAAGCCCGCGGGCTCGGCCATCGCCACCGCGCGGCCGACCGCCGCGAACGGGAAGCTGCCGGCCTTGTACTGCACGCCCTCGGCCTTGAGCTGCTCCTCGGTCTTGCCGACCCAGGCGATTTCCGGCTCGGTGTAGATCACCCAAGGGATCGCGTCGTAGTTGACGTGCCCGGGCAGGCCGGCGATGAGCTCGGCGACGGCGATGCCTTCCTCGAAGCCCTTGTGCGCCAGCATCGGGCCGCGCACGCAGTCGCCGACCGCCCAGACGCCGTCCACGCCGGTGTGGCAGTGTTCGTCGACCTCGATCACGCCGCGCGCGTCGACCTTGACGCCGGTGCCCTCGGCCAGCAGGCCCTTGGTCGCGGCACGGCGGCCGACGCTCACGAGCAGCTTGTCGACGACGATCTCCTGCTCGCCCTTGTCGTCCGCGTAGGTGACACTGACTTCAGAAGACTTGTTGCCGGCCTTCTTCACCTCGGTCTTCATGACCTTGGCGCCGAGGCGGATGTCCAGGCCCTGCTTCTTGAACTCGCGGGCGGCGACCTTCGACACTTCCGCGTCGGCGGCGGCGAGGAAGGTCGGCAGCGCCTCGAGGATCGTGACCTGGCTGCCCAGGCGGTTCCACACGCTGCCCAGCTCCAGGCCGATCACGCCGGCGCCGATCACGCCGAGCCGCTTGGGCGTCTTCTCCAGGTCGAGCGCGCCGACGTTGTCGATGATGTGCTCGCCGAACTTCGCGAACGGCAGCTCGATGGAATCGGAGCCCGCGGCGATGACGACGTTGGTGCCGTGCAGCTCGACCTCGGAGCCGTCGTGCTGCTTCACTTTCACCACGTTGCCGGGATGCAGCACGCCGTAGCCGTAGTACGGCACCACCTTGTTGGCCTTGAACAGCGACGCGATGCCGCCCGTGAACTGCTTCACGATGCCGTCCTTGCGCGCGACCATCTTCTTCACGTCGATCGCCGGCTTCTCGAAGCTGATGCCGTGCTGGTCGAAGAGGTGGCCCATGTTCCAGAACTGGCGGCTCGAATCGAGCAGCGCCTTGGACGGGATGCAGCCCACGCGCAGGCAGGTGCCGCCGAGGGCGGGCTTGCCGTCCTTGCCCAGCGCCGCATCGATGCAGGCGGTCTTCAGCCCGAGCTGGGCGGCGCGGATCGCCGCGTGGTAGCCGGCGGGGCCGGCACCGATGACGACGACGTCGAATTGTTCGGCCATGGGGGTTCGATTCCTTCTTGCTTACATGCCCAGGAGCATGCGGTGCGGGTTCTCGAGCTGGTTCTTGATGTCGACCAGGAACAGCACCGCGTCCTTGCCGTCGATGATGCGGTGGTCGTAGCTCAGCGCGATGTACATCATCGGCGCGGCCACGACCTGGCCGTTCTCCACGATCGCGCGTTCCTTGATGGTGTGCATGCCGAGGATCGCCGACTGCGGCGGGTTCACGATCGGCGTGGACATCAGCGAGCCGAAGGTGCCGCCGTTGGTGATGGTGAAGGTGCCGCCCTGCAGGTCCTCGAGCTTGAGGCCGCCCTCGCGCGCCGCCTTCGCGTAGCCCTCGATCGCCTTCTCGACGTCGGCGAACGACATCCGCTCGACGTTGCGAAGCACGGGCGTCACCAGGCCGCGGTCGGTGGAGACCGCGATCGAGATGTCGGAGTAGCCGTGGTAGATGATGTCGTCGCCGTCGACCGAGGCGTTGACGACCGGGTACTTCTGCAGCGCGTTCGCGGCGGCCTTGGCGAAGAAGCTCATGAAGCCGAGCTTGATGCCGTTGTCCTTCTGGAACTGCTCGCCGAGTTCCTTGCGCATCGCCATGACCTTCCCGAGGTTGACCTCGTTGAAGGAGGTCAGCATCGCGATCGAGTTCTTCGACTGCATCAGGCGCTCGGCGATGCGCTTGCGGATGCGCGTCATCGGCACGCGCTCCTCGGGGCGCGCGCCGCCCGCGACGCCGCCGGTGCGGCCCGCGGCGTAGTTCACGATGTCTTCCTTGGTCACCGCGCCGCGGCGACCCGTGCCTTCGACCTGCGACGCGTCGACGCCGGAGGTCTCGGCCGCGAAGCGCGCGCCCGGGGGAAGCTGCGCGTTGCCGGCGGCGGCCCTCGGCGCCTCGGGCTTCGCGGCGGCGGGCGGGGGCGTAGCGGCAGCGGCGGCCTTCGGCGCTTCCGCCTTGGCCGGAGCCGGGGCCGCGGCGGGGGTGGCGGCGGGCTTCGCCGCGGCCGCGCCTTCCTCGATCACCGCGAGCACCTGCTGGCTGGTGACGGTGGCGCCGCTCTCGAAGCGGATCTCCTTGATCACGCCGTCGACCGGCGAGGGCACCTCGAGCACGACCTTGTCGGTCTCGAGGTCGACGAGGTTCTCGTCGCGCGCCACGCTGTCGCCCACCTTCTTGTTCCAGGTCGCGATGGTGGCGTCGGAAACGGATTCCGGCAGAACCGGGACTTTGACTTCAGTGGCCATGGCGGGCGTCCTGGGAGAAATCGGGCGAAGGGATCATTCGGCGACCTGGTCGCCGTCGAGCGGATTGACGAGTGCGTCGGCGACCAGCGCGGCCTGCTCCGCCGCATGCTCGGCGAGATGGCCGACGGCGGGCGAGGGCGACCGCGCGCGGCCTGCGTAGTCGAGCACCTGGCCCGGCTGCAGGCACGCGCGCAGGTGGTGCTGGATCTGGTACCAGGCGCCCTGGTTCATGGGCTCTTCCTGGCACCAGACGACTTCCTTCGCCGACGACAGGCGCTTCAGTTCGGCGGCCAGCTGCGGGCGCGGGAACGGGTACAGCTGCTCCACGCGCACCAGCGCCACGTCCTTCAGCCCCTGCTTCTGCGCTTCCTCGAGCAGGTCGTAGTAGACCTTGCCCGAGCACAGCACGACGCGGCGGACCTTCTTCGCGGTCGCGGTGGAATCCGGGATCAGTTCCTGGAACCCGCCCGTCGCGAGCTCGTCGAGCGAGGACACCGCGAGCTTGTGGCGCAGCAGCGACTTCGGCGTCATCACCACCAGCGGCTTGCGCGTGGCCATGCGCATCTGCCGGCGGATCATGTGGAAGTCCTGCGCCGGCGTCGTCGGGGCGCACACGATCATGTTGTCGAGCGCGCACAGCTGCAGGAAGCGCTCCAGGCGCGCCGAGCTGTGCTCGGGTCCCTGGCCCTCGTAGCCGTGCGGCAGGAACAGCGCGAGGCCGCACAGGCGGTTCCACTTGGCCTCGCCCGACGACAGGAACTGGTCGATCACCACCTGCGCGCCATTGGCGAAGTCGCCGAACTGCGCTTCCCAGATGTCGAGCGTCATCGGGTCGGCGGTGGCGTAGCCGTATTCGAACGCCATCACCGCCTCCTCGCTGAGCAGCGAGTCGATGATGGTCACGTCCTCGGGGCTCCGCGACGGGTCGTCCGCGATCAGCTCGCGCAACGGCACGTAGTACGCGTCCGTGGCCTGGTCGTGGAGGATGGCGTGGCGGTGGAAGAAGGTGCCGCGGCCGGAGTCCTGGCCGACCAGGCGCAGGCGGTAGCCTTCGGCCACCAGCGTCGCGTAGGCCAGGTTCTCGGCGAAGCCCCAGTCGCCCGCGAGCTCGCCCGCGGCCATCCTGCGGCGGTCGTCGTAGATCTTGGCGACGCGCGGATGCAGGGTGACGTTCGCCGGCACCGCGTTGATCGCCTTCGCCAGGCGGTCGAGCTCCTTGCGCGCGACCGTCGTGTCGACCGGATCGGACACCTTGCCGGCCATGAACTTCGACCAGTCGACCGCGAGGCCGTCGTCGCCCGTGTCCACGACGTCGGTCGTCACTTCGCCCGCATCGAGCTTGTCGCGATAGCGGTCCACCAGCGCCTTCGCGCCGGCCGCGTCGATGACGCCTTCCGCCGCGAGGCGGTCGGCGTACAGCTCGCGCGTGGTCTTGTGCGCGCGGATCGTCTTGTACATCACCGGCTGCGTCGCGGCGGGCTCGTCGGCCTCGTTGTGGCCGTGGCGCCGGTAGCACACGAGGTCGACGACCACGTCCTTGCCGAAGCGCTGCCGGAAATCGAATGCAAGCTGCGCGCAGAACGCGACCGCTTCCGGGTCGTCGCCGTTCACGTGCAGCACCGGCGCGCCGACCATCTTCGCGACGTCGGTGCAGTACAGCGTCGAGCGCGCGTCTTCCGCGGCGCTGGTGGTGAAGCCGACCTGGTTGTTGACCACCACGTGGACGGTGCCGCCGACGGCGAAGCCGCGCGCCTGCGACATCTGCAGCAGCTCCATCACCACGCCCTGGCCGGCGAAGGCCGCGTCGCCGTGGATCAGCACCGGAAGCACCTGCCTCCGTGCGCGATCCCCGCGGCGCTGCTGGCGCGAACGCACGCTGCCGGCGACGACGGGGTCGACGATCTCCAGGTGCGATGGATTGAACGCGAGCGCCAGGTGCAGCGGGCCGCCCGGCGTGGCGATGTCCGCGCTGAAGCCCATGTGGTACTTCACGTCGCCGGTATGGGCGCGATCGTCGTGGGCGGGGTGGTCGAACTTGCCCTCGAATTCGTCGAACAGCTTTCGCGGCGGCTTGCCGAGCGTGTTGACCAGGACGTTGAGGCGGCCGCGATGGGCCATGCCGATCACCGCGTCCTTGACGCCGTCGGCGCCGGCGCGCTGCAGCATGACGTCGAGCAGCGGCACCAGGCTGTCGCCGCCTTCCAGCGAGAAGCGCTTCTGGCCGACGTACTTGGTGTGCAGGTAGCGCTCGAGGCCTTCGGCAGCGGTGAGGCGCTCGAGGATCCGCAGCTTCGCGTCCTTCGACTGGCCGTAGCTGCCGGCGGCGGATTCGAGCTTCTCGTACATCCAGCGGCGCTGCTCGGCGTCGGTGATGTGCATGAACTCGGCGCCGATGCTGCCCGCATAGGTCGCCTTGAGCAGGGCGAGCAGGTCGCCGAGCTTCATGCGCTCGCGGCCGCCGACGCCGCCGGTGAAGAATTCCGTGCCCAGGTCCGCTTCGGACAGCCGGTGGAAGCCCAGGGTGAGGTCGGGCGCGTCGGGCTTGGCGGCGAGGGCGAGCGGGTCGAGGTTCGCGCCGAGGTGGCCGCGCGAGCGGTAGGCGGTGACCAGCTTGCCCACGGCACGGTCGCGATCGTCGCCGGTGCCGGTGCCGGTGCCAGCCGTCGCCGCCGCGCCCGAGGCGGCGAGCCGGCCGGCCTGCGCGACTTCGCGCATCACGGCCGAATGCGGCACGTCCCCGGCCTCGCGGCCCTTGAAGCCGTCGAAATACGCCTTCCACTTCGGCCCGACGCTATCCGGGGCGGCCAGGTACTGCTCGTACAGGTCCTCGATCCAGGCGGCATTGGCGCCTAGTTGCGAGGACTGGGCAAACTGCTTCAGGAGACTGTCCACTTCGGATCGGCAAGCTCGGTGAGGGGGCGGGCCTTGCAATCGCTGCAAGCGCCTGATTTACCGGGGTTTGGATCGCCGCCGGCAGACCAGCACGCAACTCCGCCAATTATAGCCGGAGCGCTTGCCGCACTGCACCAGCGCGGGTCCCTCAGATCCCCAGCGCGCGGTATTCGGTGACGGGGCGCGAGCGCTCCCAGGCGCGGTCGAATTCGCCGCGGAGCTGGCGGGCGCGGCCCGGGGCAGCCTGGTCCGCTTCGCCCTCCAGGCGCGACGCCAGGCCGCGGAAGTAGTAGCCGCCCGCGTCGTTGGCGATGAAGGCGGAGGGATATTCGCGATCCACGGCGTCCGCGACCTCGCGGAAGGCGAAGGCGCTGGGCAGGCGCTGCGCGAGCGCGAGCAGTGGCGCCTGCGCGCGCTGCGGGGCGGCGGCGTCCTGCAGCAGGATCCGCACCTGGCCGCCGGTGCCGCCGGTGGCGAACCGCCGCAACGCCTCCAGCACGGCCGCCGCATCGAACAGCCCCGGGTCCAGCGCATGGGCGCGCACGCAGAGCGCGCGCCGCGCACCGCGCACCACGGCCGCGCAGGCGGCGACGGCGTCCGCCGCGCCGGCCACCTGCGAAGCGCCCGCAAGGATCCTGTGCATCGACTGGTGCTCGATGCCCGCTTCCATGAAGCGCGGACCGCGCGGGACGAAGCCGTGCTGCAGGTAGAAATCGACGGCGCCCGCCTGCGCGTGCAGCGCCACCTCGTACCAGCCGCGCTCGCGCGCGAGCCGGAGCAGCGCCGACAGCATCGCGGCGCCGACGCCGTGGCGGCGCCAGGGCGCGAGCACGGCCATCCGGCCGACGCGCGCCGGCCCGCCATCGCCGGGCGGCACGAGGCGGCCGGTGCCGATCGCCTCGCCGTCGAGCGTGCGCGCCACCACGTGCGCGCAGGCCGGGTCGAGCGCGTCGCGCTCGAGCGCCGCGGGCACGTGCTGTTCGCGCACGAACACCGCCTCGCGGATCGCGTGCAGCTCCGCCATGGCGCGCGCGTACTCCACCGGCTGCACCCGGAACGGCGCGGTGGCCGCGGGGACGGCGGCGTCGGCGTCGCCGAAGCCGGCGAGGTCTTCGGGCGCGCTCATTCTTCCTCGTCGTCCGGGCGGTAATGGCCCGCCTCGTACAGCGCGAAGGCGGCATCGCGCCCGGCCTGCGAGAGCGCGGCGTAACCGGCGCCGTCGAGCGTGGCCGCGGCCGCGAGGCGACGTGCGTCGGCGACGGGCAGCGCGAAGGCCTCGCCATTGGCATAGAGCCGCGCCGCGCGGCCCTGGCGGCGCCAGGCCATGCGGCTCAGCGGATGGCGCGACCAGCCGCCGCCGTGCTCGAGCTGCCATTCGACTTCGATGCGGGGGCGCGGCTCCGCCTCCGGCACGATGCCGCCGGCGCTGCGGTAGGTGGTGATGAAGCGGCCGAACCAGTCGCCTAGGCGCGCCGGGTCGTTCATGCGCAACGCATTCAACGCCGCCACCGCGCGCGCCATCGCCGCGGCATCGATCTCGTTCGGATCCTCCGGCGGCACGAGGTCCGGATCGGCGTAGCGCACCGCCTCGTCGGCGTCCGCGGCAAGCGTGTCGACGAAATCGCCGAGCAGCTCCGCGGCGGCCGGCGCGCGCATGCCGACCGAGAAGGTGAGGCAAGCGTCTTCGGCGATGCCGTGGTGCGGCACGCCCGGCGGCAGGTAGAGCATGTCGCCCGGGCCGAGCACCCACTCGTGGGTCGGGTTGAATTCGCGCAGCAGCTTCAGCTCGACGTCGTCGCGGAAGCCGAGCGGAGGCGACGGCGAAGCGTCGATCCGCCAGCGGCGGTGGCCCTCCGCCTGCAGCAGGAACACGTCGTACTGGTCGACGTGCGCGCCGACCGAGCCGCCCGGCGCCGCGAACGAGACCATGATGTCGTCGATGCGCCAGCGCGGCAGGAACGCGAACGACGCCAGCACCGCGGCGACGTCCGCGTCCCACTTGTCCACGTCCTGCACCAGCAGCGTCCAGTCGTGGTCGGGCAGGGTCGGGAACAGGTCTTCGGGGAACGGCCCGGTGCGCAGCTGCCATGCGTCGCGCGCGCGGTCGTGGGCGACGATGCGGGACAGCGCGAGTTCCTCGCAGGCGAGACCGGCGAGGTCCTCGGGGC
Organism: Lysobacteraceae bacterium; assembly: GCA_024508915.1. Lineage (GTDB taxonomy): Bacteria > Pseudomonadota > Gammaproteobacteria > Xanthomonadales > Xanthomonadaceae > Cognatiluteimonas. The sequence goes on from JANINR010000133.1 coordinate 15,498, forward strand.
TGATCGGCGAGCGGAACCCGGGGAAGGCGTTGCGGATGAGCAGCGGTCGCTTCTGCCAGTAGTCGCGCAGGAAGTCCGCCGGGGGCATGCCCAGCGGCGGCAGCGCCGCGCCGTCGGCTTCGACGGCGGGATGCGCCGCGCCAGCCTTGCGCCTGCGCGCGGCCATGACGCTCAGGACTCCCGGGCCAGGCGTTCGGCGAGCCCGGTGTAGGTCGCGGGGCTCAGCGCGAGCAGGCGCTGCTTCGCGTCGGCCGGCAGCTCCAGGCCGGCGACGAAGGCGCGCATCGACTCCGCCGTGATGCCCTGGCCGCGGGTCAGCGCCTTGAGTTGTTCGTAGGGGTTGGGCAGGCCGTGGCGGCGCATGACGGTCTGCACGGCTTCGGCCAGCACTTCCCACGCGGCGTCGAGGTCGGCGGCCAGGCGGTCCGGATTGGCGGAGAGCTTGCCGAGGCCGCGCAGCAGCGCATCGAAGCCGACCAGCGCGTGGCCGAAGGCGGTGCCCAGCGCGCGCAGCACCGTCGAATCGGTGAGGTCGCGCTGCCAGCGGCTGACCGGCAGCTTGGCGGCGAAGTGCTCGAACAGCGCGTTCGCGATGCCGAAGTTGCCCTCGGCGTTCTCGAAATCGATCGGGTTGACCTTGTGCGGCATGGTCGAGGAGCCGACTTCGCCGGCCTTGACCGCCTGGCGGAAATAGCCGAGCGAGATGTACCCCCAGGCGTCCCGGCACAGGTCGACGCAGATCGTGTCGATGCGCTTCATCGCGTCGCACAGCTCGGCGATCCCGTCGTGGGGCTCGATCTGCGTGGTGTACGGCTGCCAGTCCAGCCCCAGCGACTCCACGAAGCGGCGCGAGAACGCGGGCCAGTCGACGTCGGGATACGCGGCCACGTGGGCGTTGTAGTTGCCCACGGCGCCGTTGATCTTGCCCGGCATCGGCACTGCCGCGAGCACTGCGCGCTGGCGCTCCAGGCGCGCGACCACGTTGGCCAGCTCCTTGCCGACGGTGGTGGGCGACGCGGTCTGGCCGTGGGTGCGCGAGAGCATCGGCAGCGCGGCGTGCGCATGGGCCATCGCCCGCAGCGTCGCGACCAGCTCGTCGAGCTTCGGGGCGAGGATCCGGTCGCGCCCCTCGGCGAGCATGAGCGCGTACGACAGGTTGTTGATGTCCTCGCTGGTGCAGGCGAAGTGCACGAACTCGAGCGCCGGCCCGAGCGCGGCGTCGCCTTGCAGCCGCTCCTTGATGAAGTACTCGACGGCCTTGACGTCGTGGTTGGTGGTGCGCTCGATCTCCTTCACCCGGGCGGCATCGGCGACCGAGAACTCCGCCGCCAGCGCGCGGAGCCGCGCGGCGTCGCCGGCCGCGAACGCCGGCAACTCGACGATGCCCGGCTCGGCGGCCAGCGCGAGCAGCCATTCCACCTCGACCCGAACGCGGGCACGGATCAGCCCGAACTCGGAGAAGACCGGCCGGAGCGCGTCGACCTTGGCGGCATAGCGGCCGTCGAGCGGGGACAGGGCGAGCAGCTGGGCGTCTGGCATGGGGCGGCCGGGCAGGGCGGGAGCCGCCATTCTAGACGCTGCGGTTTGCAGGCGCCGGCAGCGCTATCCTCGTCGCAGGCAATACGGAGGCGGCGGAATGGCCAGGCGCAAGGGCGGGCACCCGATCGAGCGGTTCCGCATCGAGCACGACAGCATGGGCGAGCTGCAGGTGCCCGCGGCGGCGTTGTGGGGGGCGCAGACGCAGCGGGCAGTGGTGAATTTCCCCGTCTCCGGGCGCGCCATGCCGCGCGGCTTCATCCGTGCGCTGGGGCTGGTGAAGGCGGCCGCCGCCGAGGTCAACGCAGGGCTGGGACTCCTGCCGCGGCACCGCGCGGCGGCGATCCGCAAGGCCGCGCTCGAGGTCGCCGCCGGCGACCACGATGCGCATTTCCCGATCGACGTCTACCAGACCGGTTCGGGCACCTCGAGCAACATGAACGCCAACGAGGTCGTCGCCACGCTCGCCGCGCGCGCCTCCGGCCGGCCGGTGCACCCGAACGACGACGTCAACCTGGGCCAGAGCTCGAACGACGTCGTGCCCACCGCGATCCGCGTGTCCGCGCTGCTCGCCGTTCACGAGGACCTGCTGCCGGCGCTGGAGCACCTGCGCAAGGCCATCGAACGCAAGGCGCGCGCGTTGCGCGGCAAGACCAAGACCGGCCGCACCCACCTGATGGATGCGATGCCGCTGACCTTCGGCCAGGAATTCGGCGCCTGGGCCGCGCAGCTCGCCTCGGCCGGGGCGCGCATCGGCGATGCGTCGAAGCGCCTGCGCCGGCTGCCCATCGGCGGCACGGCCATCGGCACCGGCATCAACGCGGACCCGCGCTTCGGCGCCGCGATGGCGAAGGCGCTGTCGTCGCTGGCGGGCGTGAGGTTCGAAGCGGCGGCGGACAAGTTCGAGGGGATCGCGTCTCAGGACGATTCGGTCGAGCTCTCGGGCCAGTTCAACGCCCTCGCGGTCGCGCTGGCGAAGATCGCCAACGACCTGCGCTGGATGAATTCCGGGCCGCTCGCCGGGCTCGGCGAAATCGAGCTGCCCGCGCTGCAGCCCGGCTCGTCGATCATGCCGGGCAAGGTCAATCCGGTGATCGCGGAGGCGACCTGCATGGTCTGCGCGCGCGTCATGGGCAGCCACGCGACGGTGACGGTGGCCGGCGCGTCCGGCAACTTCCAGCTCAACGTGATGCTGCCGCTGGTCGCGAGCGAACTGCTGGAATCGGCGGGCCTGCTCGCGAACGCGATGCGGCTGCTCGCGGACTCGGCCATCGCCGGCCTGAAGGTGCGCGAGGACAACGTCCGCGGCGCGCTGTCCCGCAATCCGATCCTGGTCACCGCGCTGAACCCGATCATCGGCTACGAGAAGGCCGCCGCCATCGCCAAGCGCGCCTACCGCGAAGGGCGGCCGGTGTTCGACGTGGCGATGGAGGACAGCGGGTTGCCGGCCGGCGAACTGCGCAGGCTGCTGGATCCCGCCGCGCTCGCGAAGGGCGGCATCCACGGCGGGAAGTGACGGAGCGCCGGCGGCGAGGCTTCCGGCGTTCCGCCTGGAAGACCTCAGCGCATCGCGAGGTCGCGACGGACGTCGCGCTCGCAGTCGGCGACGTCGTCCTCTTCCAGGGTGGCGTAAGGCCGGAATTCGGGAACGGTCCCGGCGAGCGCCTGCTGCGAGTCGCGCAGGGCGGGCAGGCTGCGGCAGATCTGCAGCACGGCAGGCTGGATCTCGCGCACGACCGTCGCCTTGACCTTGCGTTCGAGGCTGCCGGTCATGGCGCCGAAGACGAGGCGGAACAGGCCGACGTCGGTGGCGTCGATCGCCAGCATCGCCGCGCGCTCGCCGGCGTCGATGCCGAGCTTCGCGAGCGCGATGACCTGGCCGCGATAGGCGCGCAGCTGGCTTCGCTGCCGGTCGTCGAGCGCGACGGCCTTGCCGTCGACGATCAGGTCGCCGTTCGCGGTGATTTCGGCCTCGGGGAGCGTCTCGCGCTGCGCGGCGTCCTCGTGGTGGCCGCGGCCGAAGCGCAGGCCGTCGCGCAGCGACAGGTTCTCGTTGTCCAGCTTCGCCCGCTCTTCCGCCAGGTCGGCGCGCACTTCGGCACGGGCGTCGGCGAGGTCGCGGCCGACTTCGCCGCGCACGGTGCCGGCGTTCGCGGCCAGCGGCGACAGGGCCAGGAGCAGGAGGGCGGCATGCCGGTATTTCATCGAGGGATCCTCTTCGTCGGGTCCGTTGGTTCAGCGGGGGGTTCCGCGCCGAGCCAGCGCGCGGTGTCTTCGAGGCGGTAGAAGCCGGAGTCGGCGGCGTACTGGCGCAGGAGGTTTCCGTGTCCGGCGCCGTAGACCACCAGCACGCGGTCGCCGGGCGCCGTGTTGCGCACCATGTTGTTGAAGATGCGCAGGTTGCGGCCGTGCCACAGCATCACCCAGTCGGCGCCGGTGGCGTCGTCCGCGGTGCCGTACAGGCCGATGCGGAAGTACGCGCGCGCGTTCGAGGCGAGCCAGCCGGGCGCATTGAGGTGGCGGAGCATGTCGCCGATGCTGCCGCGGTCGAGGATGGCCTGGTCCTCGGCGGCCTTCGCGCTGCCGAGCGCCATGTCGCGCTCGCGCTGCGCCTGCTGTCCGTGGCGCTCGATGGAGGCGAGGTAGTCCACGCTCGACTCGTCGGCGATCGGGCCGAGGTCGTTCCAGTCCACGCCGACCACGCCGGGCAGGCCGAGGTCGCAGGCGATGCGGTACCCGAGCTGCTCGACCTCGTCCGGGCCGAGCGGGCGGTCGCCGTGGCAGGACGCCTCGAACTCCGCGTCGAGCCTGGCCTGCGAGCCGGGCGAGCGCTCGACCATCACTTTCGTGGGCCGATAGCGCTCCACCAGTCGCGCGACCCCGGCGATTTCCCGCTGGCGCTTCGGCGCGAGCACGTCGTCCGCGCGGGTGTTGTGCACGTCGCGGTTGTGGTTGGCCATGTGGTAGCTGCCCAGGAACAGCACGCCGGCGACCGGTGCCGCGTCGGCGGGCGGCGCACCCG
>JANINR010000134.1 GCA_024508915.1 Lysobacteraceae bacterium
GGCCAGGCCGCCGCCGCGCTTGCCGCTGCGTCCGGCCTCGTCCAGACTGCGCCGATGGCCTCCCGATCCCGTGTCCTGTCCGTCGTCCGCGCCGCCGGCTTCGCCGCGGCCGCGGCCACGCTCCTGTCCGCCTGCGGCTTCCACCTGCGCGACTCGCTGCTGTTGCCCGCGGGCCTGCAGTCGGTGCAGGTGGCCTCGTCGAACCCCGACGGCCCGCTCGAGCAGCAGCTCGAGCAGGCCCTGCGCCGCGCCGGCGCCGCGGTCGTGCTCGCGGATTCGCCCGAGGCCGCCGGTGCCGCCACGCTGCACATCGCCAGCGAGCAGCTGGGCGACACGCCGATCAGCGTGGACCAGTTCGGCCGCGCGCAGGAGTTCACCCTCCGCTATGCCGTGATCTTCGACCTGCGCCGCGCCGACGGCACCGACCTGGTGCCGCAGCAGGCGATCGAGCTGTCGCGCGACTACGTGTCCGTGCCGACCAATTCGGCGGGCACCGAGGGCGAGCGCGAGCTGCTGCTGCGCGAGCTGCGCCGCGACATGGTGTCCTCGATCCTGCGGCGCATCGACGCGGTCTCGCGCCTGCAGCAGGCCCAGGGCGCCGCCGCCGCGCCCTGAGCGTCGGACCGCGGCGCATGGAAACCACCCCGGAACAGCTCGCCGCCCGCGTCGCGCGCGGGCCGCTCGCGCCCGCTTACCTGGTCGCCGGCGCGGAAGCGCTGCGCGTGCTCGAGGCGGCGGATGCCGTGCGCGCCGCTGCGCGCGCCGAGGGCATCGCCGAGCGCGAGGTGTTCGCGTTCGAGGGCGATCCGCGCGCGTGGGATTGGGACCCGCTGGTCGCGACGTTCCGCGCGCCGAGCCTGTTCGCCTCGCGCCGCCTCGTCGAAGTGCGCATGCCCGGCGGCAAGCCCGGCACGGAAGGCGCGAAGGTGTTGTCGGAGTTCTGCGCCGATCCGGCGCCGGACGTCTGCCTGCTCGTGACCTGCGGCGACTGGAGCCGCTCGCACGGCGGGAAATGGAGCGAGGCGATCGCCGCCATCGGCGCGGTCGCGGTCGCCTGGCCGATCAAGCCGCACGAGCTGCCCGACTGGATCGACCGCCGGCTGCGCGCGCGCGGCGTGCAGGCCGATGCCGGCGCGGTCGCGCGGCTGGCCGAGCGCGTCGAGGGCAACCTGCTCGCGGCCGCGCAGGAAATCGAGAAGCTCGCGCTCCTCGCGGGCGACGCCCGGCCAGGCGACGGGCCGCTCGACGCCGCGCGCATGGATGCGCTGGTCGCCGATTCGGCGCGCTACGACGTGTTCCGCCTCGTCGACGCCACGCTCAACGGCCAGCCCGCGCAGGTCTCGCGCATGCTGCGCGGCCTGCGCGCCGAAGGCGAGGCGGTGCCGGCGCTGCTCGGCATGCTGGCGATGGAATTGCAGCGCGGTGCGGTGCTCGCGCGCACCAAGGCGCGCGGCGGCAACCTCAACGCCGAGTTCAAGGCGCAGCGCGTGTGGGACGCGAAACAGGCGATGTGGCTGCGCGCCCTCGCGCGCCATCCCGCGTCGCGCTGGGAAGGTTTCGTGGCCGGGCTCGGCGCGGTCGACCGCATCGCCAAGGGCCGCTGGCGCCCCGGCAGCGAACCGGACGACGCGTGGCTGCAGCTGGAGCGGCTCCTGCTCGCGGTCGCCAGCGCGCCCGCCGGCACCCTGCTCGCGGACCCGCGGCTCGCCGCCGGATGAGCGCGAAGCGCGGGCCGCACGCGCTGCGCGTGCTCTACGGCGGCACCTTCGACCCGGTGCACCTCGGCCACGTCGCGGTGGCCCGCGCCGCGCGCGATG
>JANINR010000135.1 GCA_024508915.1 Lysobacteraceae bacterium
CGCGCCGCATGCGCGCAGCGGCGGACCGCGCCGGATCGCGATCGTCGGTGGCGGCGCCGCCGGCCACGCCGCGGCGATGCGCCTGCGCGAGCTCGGCTACGACGGCGCGCTCGCCATGTTCAGCGCGGACGCGAGCGTCCCGTACGACCGCCCCAACCTCTCCAAGGACTATCTCGCCGGCACGGCGCCGGCCGAATGGATCCCGCTGCAGGGGCCGGAGTCCTATCGCGACCACGGCATCGACCTGCACCTGGAGCACGAGGTCGCCGCGGTGGACGCGCAGCGGCGCAGGCTGCTCGGCAGCCGCGGGGAAACGTTCGACTACGACGCGCTGCTGTTCGCCACCGGCGCCGGGCCGCGGCGATTGCCGCTGCCGGGATTCGACGGTGACCGCGTGTTCGCGCTGCGCTCGCTCGCCGATGCCGACGCGATCGTCGCGGCCGCGCGCGGCGCGCGTTCGGTGGCCTTCGTCGGCGCCGGCTTCATCGGGCTGGAAGCCGCCGCGGCATTGCAGGCGCGGGGGCTCGAGGTCCATGTCGTCGCGCCGGAGCAGGTGCCGATGGCGCGCGTGCTCGGCCGCGAGCTGGGCGAATTCCTCGCGGGCCTGCATCGCGCGAACGGCGTGCGCCTGCGCCTGGGCGCGAAGCCCGCGGCATACGACGGCGCGCAGCTCGCGCTCGAAGGCGGCGGACGCATCGCGGCCGAACTGGTGGTGGTGGGCGCCGGCGTGGCGCCGCGCACGGGGCTCGCAGAAGCCGCGGGGCTTGCGACGGACGACGGCATCCTCGTCGACGACTGCCTGCAGGCCTCGCTCCCCGGCCATTACGCCGCCGGCGACGTCGCGAACTATCCGTATCGCGGCCTGCGCGTGCGCACGGAGCACTGGGTGCACGCGCAACGCCAGGGCCAGGCCGCGGCGGCGAACCTGCTCGGCGCGGCGCAACCGTTCCGCGACGTGCCGTTCTTCTGGACCCACCAGCACGACCTGGAACTGCGCTACACCGGCGTGGGCCACGACTGGGACGAGGCACGCGTCGACGGCGCGCTGGCCTCGCGCGACTTCACCGTGCGCTACTTTCGCCGCGGCACGCTCGTGGCCGCGGCGTCGTGCGGCCGCGACCGCGAGAACCTCGAGATCGAACGCGAAATCGAGGCGGCGCTGCGCGGCGCCGCCTGAGCGATCAGTCGCCGATCTGCTTCTGCAGGTGCTCCCAGCGCTCCTGCTCGTCGATCGTGCGCTCGGCGGTGAGGCGCGCCTCGAGCCGCTCCAGGCCGATCTCCTCGCCCGAGTCCACGCTGAAGCCGTATTCGCCCGACTCGACGCGCTTGAGCGTGCTGTCGATCTTGCCGATCAGCTTGCGGTAACGGTCGCGCGTGCGCAGCTCCAGCGAATTCTCGGTCTCGCGCGTGGCGCGCTCGGCTTCGTCGCCGACATCGCGGACTTCGTCCTTGAGGTTCTCGATGGTCTGCTTGGATTCCTCGACCAGGTCCGCCCGCCACTGCAGCAGGCGCTGGCGGAAGTACTCCAGCATCAGCGGGCTCATGTATTCCTCGTCCACCGACGGCTTGTAGCCGTTGGGGACGATCGGGCGGCCGGTCTCGTCGAGCTTGTGCGGCACGACCTTGACCTTGGCGCGCGGCGCGGGCGCGGCCGGCGCGGCGACGCGCGCGACCGCGACCTTGCCCACGGGCCGGGCCTTGGCGGGAGCCGCGCTGCCGGCGCTGCCCCTAGCCGCGGACTGCGCGGGCTCGACGGGCGCCTGCTTCGCCGGG
>JANINR010000136.1 GCA_024508915.1 Lysobacteraceae bacterium
CAATGGCCGCGCGGCGGCGGACCGGGCGCCTTGCGGCCGGCGCCGAGCGCCGCGAGCCGGCCGCTTTCGTCCCAGGCCGCCCGCAGGCGCAGGAACGCGACCCGGTGGGCCGTCGCCGCGTCCAGCCACGCGTCCAGCTCGGCGCAGGCCTCCGCGGACCAGCCTTCGCGGTCGAGGCGCGCGAGCCAGGCGGCCGCGGCCTGGTCAGTCTGCGTGCCGGCGGCCATGCCGTCCCTCCGCCTCGCGCGCCGCGGGCACGGCGTCCCCGTCGTCGCCGTGGAAATGCGACGCGAGCAGGAGCATGCCCTTGGCGAGATGTTTTTCCACCGTCTTTTCGCTGATACCCATCCGTTGCGCGACTTCCCGCTGCGGCAGGTCGCCGACCCGGCGCAGCCAGACCACCTCGCGGCAGCGCCGCGGCAGCCGGTCGAAGGCCTCGGCCAGCCGCTGGAGCACCTGGCGGCCTCCGCACCAGCGTTCGGGGGAGACCTCGTCCACCAAGACGTGCATCGAGTCGAAATCACCCACTGTCTCGATCGAAACCACGCGCCCGCGGCGCAGCCGGTCGGCCATCAAGTGGCGGGTGGCGGCGAACAGGAACGATTTCGGCGAGGCGGGGAGCGCCTTGCCCGCGGCTTCGTACACGCGGCAATAGACTTCCTGCCGCAGGTCGTGCAGCTCGTCGCGATGCGGCCAGCAACGCCGCAGGTAGCGCATCAGCGCGTCCTCGTGGGCGAGGATCTCGCGGACGAACCACTCGTCGAGCTCACGCATGCGCACCCCCATGGCCGGAGCACCATAGCCCAAGCCGGGCGTGCGGGGGAAAACCGCCCGTCGTTCGTCCCGGCACCAGGACATCCCGAGGAACCGAACCATGACGACGCCGAGCCCGCGGACCGCGCCTGCCCGCAATGCCTCCTTCCGCATCGCGCCGCAGCGGGCCTGGGCGGCGACGCTGCGCATCGCGGCCGCGATGCTCGCCCTCGCGCTGGCGCTGCCCGCCGCGGCGCAGGCACCGCCGCTGCGGCACCACGCCGTCGGCGACCTGCACGCGCCGACGCCGGGCAAGGTCCGCCCCGGCCTGATGCTGATGGGCGGCGGCGACCGCAACACGCAGGCGCTGCGCTGGTTCATGGACCACGCCGGCAACGGCCACATCGTCGTGCTCGGGGCGTCCGAATACACCGCGGTCGACGCCTACGACGACGAGTTCTACAACGAGGTCGGCGGCATCGCCTCGTCCGAGACCTTCATGTTCGACAGCCGCGAGCAGGCCACCGACCCGGCGATGCTGGCGGCGCTGGCGAAGGCCGACGGCATCTTCCTGATGGGCGGCGACCAGTCGCGCTACGTGCGCTTCTGGCGCGGCACGCCGGTGGCCGCGGCGCTCGATGCGCACGTGCGCGCCGGAAAGCCGATCGGCGGCACCAGCGCGGGCCTGGCGATGCTCGGCGAATACCTCTACGGCGCGATGGACGGCGGCAGCCAGGTGAGCCCGCTCGCGCTGGCCGATCCGCTGGGCTCGGCGAACACGATCGAGACCGACTTCCTGCACATCGCGCTGCTGGAGGGCGTCGTCACCGATACCCACTTCAGCGAGCGCAACCGCCTCGGGCGACTGGTCGCGTTCCTCGCCAAGGCGGAAGCGATGGCGGGCGGGCGCCGCCTGCTCGGACTGGGCGTGGACGAAGCTGCCGCGGTCGCGGTCGAAGGCGACGGCACCGCGCGCGTGTACGCCACCGAACCGCAGGCCGGCGCCACGCTGGTGCTCGGTGGCTTCGCGCAAGCGCAGAAGGAGGACGAGCCGATGCGGCTGGACCGCGTCGATACCGTGGGTATCGGCCGTGGCTCGGTGCTGCACCTCCCGGGCGGCCAGGTGGATGCGCCGGTGTTCCGGCATCGCTACGCGGTGCGCGACGGCGTGCTGGTCGCGATCGACGCGCCGCTGCTGGTGCTGCACGGCGGCGCGGGCGTGGAGCGCAAGGGCATGACGCCCGCCGACGAGCGCGAGGCGCGCGACGCGCTGTCCGCCGCGCTGCGCGCCGGGCATGCCGTGCTCGCGAAGGGGCAGCCGGCCGCCGATGCGGTGGTGGCGGCGCTGTCCATCCTCGAGGATTCGCCGCAGTTCAACGCCGGCAAGGGCGCGGTGTTCACCCACGACGGCCGCAACGAGCTCGACGCGTCGCTGATGGACGGTGCCGGCGGAAAGGCCGGCGCGGTCGCCGGCGTGCACCGGGTGAAGAACCCGATCGCGCTCGCCCGCGCGGTGATGGACCACTCGGAGCACGTGATGATGGTCGGCGACGGCGCCGAGGCCTTCGCGCAGTCGCAGGGCATCGTCCTGGTCGACCCGGCGTACTTCCGCACGGAGAAGCGCTGGCAGCAGCTGCAGCAGGCGCTGAAGGAGGAGGCGTCGGGCCAGGCGCACGCCGACCTGGAAACCGCGAAGCACTTCGGCACCGTCGGCGCGGTCGCGCTGGACCGCGACGGCAGGCTCGCCGCCGGCACCTCCACGGGCGGCATGACCAACAAGCGCTACGGCCGCGTCGGCGATTCGCCGATCATCGGCGCGGGCACCTGGGCCGACGCGCGCTGCGCGGTGTCCGGCACCGGCTGGGGCGAGTACTACATCCGCGCCGCCGCCGCCCACGACATCTGCGCGCGGGTGCGCTACGCCGGGGAGTCGGTGCGGCGGGCTGCCGAGGCGGTGATCGACAAGGAGATCCCGGCCGCCGGCGGCGACGGCGGCGCGATCGCCATGGGCAGCGACGGCACGGTCGCGTTCCCGTTCAACACCGAAGGCATGTACCGCGGCTGGATCGGCGCCGACGGCGAGCCGCACGTCGCGATCTACCGGGAGGACGTCCTGCCCCTCCCGCATTGACGCATCCCGCGGGGCCGCGGCCGGTGCGGTGCTACTCTTGCGTTCGTGCACGACATGGGAGTCGTGATGAACGCTGGAGCCCGCGGCCTGGCCGCGGTGACGGGACGGGGGGCGGGGATGGCCGAGCCGGGCAGCATCGGATCGTCCGCGGCACTGACCGCGGAGGAATACGCGCTGTTCGAGCAGTTCGGGCGGCCGCGCCTGGTGCCGGCCGGCGAAACCCTGTTCAGGCGCGGCGACCTCGGCACGACGATGTACGTGGTCGTGCAGGGCGAGGTCGACCTCGACTTCGGCGACGACCTGGTACCCAAGCGCCTGGGCCGGCATGAATTCTTCGGCGAGCTCGGCCTGCTGATCGGCGACCACGCCCGCAGCGCCGATGCGCTGGCGGTCGGCAGCGCGGTGCTGCTGGAACTGCGCCAGGAGGAGTTCGAGCCGATGGCGCAGCGCGCGCCGACGCTGCTCGCCCACTTCCTGCGCCGCGCCATCGCCCGCGTCGTGCTGAACGAGCAGAGCCTGATCGGCCGCCTGCGCCGCCGCAACATCGACCTGCAGTCCGCGCTGGACACGCTGCGCGCGACCACGCACCGCCTCACCCAGACCGAAGCGCTCACCCGCACCGACGAGCTGACCGGTCTGGCCAACCGCCGCGGCTTCCAGCTGCACCTGGAGCAGCGCCGCCGCAACGACCTCCTGGCCGGTCGCGGACTGCTGCTCATCGATTGCGACCGCTTCAAGGGCATCAACGACGAGCACGGCCACCTGGTCGGCGACCGCGTGCTGCAGGGCGTGGCCAACATCCTGCGCTCGGCGTCGGGGCCGGACGACATCGCCTGCCGGCTCGGCGGCGACGAGTTCTGCCTGCTGGTCGGCGCGGAACGCCAGGCCGACGTGCTGCGCATCGCGCAGTTCGTCGTGGACACCGCGCAGGCGCTGCACAAGCTGCAGCCGTCGCCGCCGCAGATCGCCACGCTCAGCATCGGCGCCTGCCCGGTCGCGCCGGCGCAGAGCTGGGACGACTGGTACGCCAACGCCGACGCCGCGCTCTATCGCGCGAAACGCCTCGGCGGCAACCGCGTCGAGTGGCAGGACGCGGTACTGGCACCGGTCTGACCGGGGCGCACGGATGCACGCCGCCAACGACAATCCGCCGAACGACGCCGTCCCCGCCGGGGGCGCCGCCGACGCGGCCACCACGCAGAACCCGCAGGTCCGCACGCTGCTGCTGACCGACCTCTGCGATTCGACCCTGCTGGTCGAGCGCCTCGGCGACAACGCCGCCGCGGAACTGTTCCGCGAACACGACCGCCTCGTCCTCGGCCTGCAGCAGCGCTGGCGCGGTCGCCTGATCGATCGCTCCGACGGCCTGCTGCTGCTGTTCGAGCGCGCCATCGACGGCCTCGGCTTCGCGCTCGACTACGCGCGCGGCCTGCGCGAGCTCGGCGCGCGCCGCGACGTGGCGAAGCACGGCGTCGTCCTGCAGGCGCGCCAGGGCCTGCACGTCGGCGAGGTCCTGACCTGGCGCAACAGCGACGTCGCGGTCAGCATCGGCGCGAAGCCGCTCGAAGTCGAAGGCCTCGCCAAGCCGATGGCCGGGCGGCTGATGACGCTCGCGCGGCCGGGCCAGATCCTGCTGTCGGCCACCGCCGAGCCGCTGGCGCACCGCGCCGCGCGCGAGCTCGGCGAGCGCGGCGAACAGCTGCTGTGGAAGGACTGGGGGCGCTGGCGCTTCAAGGGCGTGCCGCAGGCGCAGCAGGTCTACGAAGTCGGCGAGCCCGGCATCGCGCCGTTGCGCGCGCCGCAGCAGAACCGCGCGAAGGCGTGGCGCGACATCCCCGTCTGGCGCCGGCCCGCGGCGCTGGCGGCGGAGCTGGTGCTGGTCGCCGGCCTGGTAGGCGGCGCCTGGTTCCTCACGCGCGCGCAGCCGGCGATCGCCTTCGGCGAGCGCGACTGGGTCGTCGTCGGCGACCTGCGCAACCTCACCGGCGACACGCTGCTCGACGATTCGCTGGAACAGGCGTTCCGCATCAGCCTGGAGCAGTCGCGCTACGTCAACGTGCTCAGCGACCTCAAGGCGCGCGACACGCTCGAGCGCATGCGCCGCAAGCCGGATACCGTGCTCGACCGCGCCATCGCCTCCGAGATCGCGCTGCGCGACGGCGCCCGGGCGGTGATCCTGCCGACCGTCGCGGAGATCGGCGGCCGCGTGCGCGTCAGCGCGGAAGTCATCGACCCGCATACGCAGACCACGGTGTACGCGGCCTCCGCCGACGGCAGCGGCGCCGGTTCGACGCTCGGGTCGATCGACAAGGTGACGTCGGAGCTGCGCGGAAAACTCGGCGAGGCGCTGGAGTCGATCCAGAAGAACTCCGTGTCGCTGCCCAACGTGACCACCTCCAGCCTCGACGCGCTGAAGGCCTACGCGCTGGGCCGGCGCAGCGCCACGGCCGGGAACAGCAAGGAGGCGCTGGCCTGGTACCTGCGCGCGCAGCAACTGGATCCGCAGTTCGCGCTCGCGATGGTGGCGACGGGGATGACGTATGCCGCTTCGCTAGGGGACATCCCGTCGGCACAGCGCGAGCTGGCGCGTGCGGCGAAGCTTCGCGACCGGCTGACGCCGCGGGAAGCGCTGCAGCTGGACGCGACGCTGGCGCGCTTCGGGCCGCCGGAGCCGGCGATCGCCCGCTGGCGGCAGTTCGTCGCCCTCTACCCGGACCAGTTGCAGGCGCAGTCGACGCTGGCGCAGATGGAGCTGTGGGACCGCAACGACGTGGATCGCGCCGCGCGCCATGCCGCCGCCGCCGCCGTGCCGCAATCGGACCGGCCGGGCATCGCGCAGTACCTGCTGGGCATCGTCAACGTCGCGCAGGAGCGCGCGCCCGCCGCGATCCAGGCCTTCGAAGCGTCGCGCAAGCTCGGTTACAAGGGCGCGAGCTTCAGCTACGCCTATGCGTATGCGATCCAGCGCGACTGGGGCGGCGTGCAGCGCGTCCTCGCCCAGCGGCCCGATACGGGCGTGCGCAGCGCCGAGATCGAACTGCCGGAGCAACTGGCGGTGTTCGCCTCGGACCGCGGCCAATGGGACGAGGCGCTGGCCCACGCGGCCGAAGCGGTCGACGCCGCCGCCCAGGCCGAGCCGGAAATCGTGGCGCCCGCCGAGCGCATCCGCCAGCTCGGCATCGAAGCGCTGGCAGGCCGCTCGCCACCGGGTGCGATCGCGGCGCGGATCGCGACCCAACTCGACGCGATCGCGGCCCACCGCGAAGGGCTCGACACGCGCGGCCTGGGGCTGCGCCCCTCGATGGTGCAGGCGCTGGGCTACGTCGCCGCGCGCATCGACGATGCGGCACTGCTGCGCCGTGCCTTGCGCGAAAGCGAAGGCGCGCCCGAGATCGCCTCCTTCCCGCTGCTGGGGCAGGCGCGGGACGTGCTCCGCGCCGAACTGGCGCGCATCGAGGGGCGGCCCGGCGAAGCGATGGCGCTGCTGCGTCCGCTGGTCGCGCGCGCCGACGCGATCGTACCCGCGCACGCGGCGATGCTGCGCGCGGCGCGGGCGGCGGGTGCCGATGCCGACGTGCGCGCACAAGCCGATTGGCTGGCGTCGCACCGCGGCCGCGCCTACATCGAACGCTCGATGGCCGACCTGGCGCACGCGCTCAACATCGCCGACACCAACCTGGCGCTGCTGGAACGCGGCGAGCTCGCGCTGCGCCAGGGCGACCGCTCGGCGGCGGCCGCGTCCGCGAAGCGCTTCGCGGCGGCGTGGGATCCGGTGCAACTGCCCGGACCGGTCGCCAGGCGGCTGCAGGCGCTCGCGCCGCCGCCGCCGGGCTGACCGGATCGCGCGCGGGAAGACTCAGCGCGCGCGGAAGTTGGTCGCGCCGTCGAAGCTCCACGGCACGCCCATGACCTTCATGAGCTTCTGCCGGTCGTTCGCGATCTGTTCCTTCGACGCGAGCGTCTGCCCGTCCGCGAGCTGCAGGCATTCGCCGCCGCCCGTGTCGCCGCCCGCCTGGGCGAGCGCCGCGCCCGCGTCGCGCGTGAACAACGCGCGGAAGTCGTCGTCCGTCGACAGCAGGTCGAGCAACCGGTTCACGACATCGGGATGCAGCGGCGCCGGAGGCGTCCCCTTGCTGTTCGCCATCGTTTTTTCCCCTGGGGCAGGATGCCCGGAGCGCACGCTAGCGCCAATGCGTTGCCCGCACAAGCGCAAGCCCGCATCATGCCCGGCACGTTCGTCCATGCCCGCGCGGAGGCGCAGGACCCATGCAACTCCGCCGCTGCGCCGCGCTCGTGCTGGAACCCTGCGAGCGGGCCGAGTTCCAACTTGCCGGCTTGCTGGGCGGCGGTACCGGCGTGGTCACCCGCAGGGAATGGCTGGCCCGTGCGCCGCACCTTCCGGCCGCCGTCGCCGTGGAGGTGGACGACCTGCCGCTGCTCGGGGACATCGGTCCCGACGACTGGCAGGACGACGCCGTGCTGGTCGCGCGCCACGGCGCCGCGCGGGTGCAACGCCTGCGCGAGGCCGGCCTGCTGATCGACGACGCGCCGGGGCCGGCGCGGGATGCCGACGAGGCGGTGCGCGCGCAGCACTGGCACGCCTTGGCCGCGGTGGTCCATGCCGCCTCGCGCTGGGACGGCGAGGACGCGCCACGCAGCATGGAGGCGCACGGCATCGCCAATGCCGAAGGCCTGCGCGAGCGCTACGGGCCGCCGCCGCCCGCGGTCCGCGCGGCGCATGGCGGCGGCGCGGTACTGCCGCTGCCGCGCGCCGATCCCGATGCCTTCGATGCGTTGCTCGACGCGAGGACCACCTGTCGCAACTTCGACACCGGCGCGCTGCTCGGCCGCGATGCGTTCGCGCGCCTGCTCGAGCGCGTGTTCGGCGCCCGCGCACGGGTCGAGGCGGCGCCGGGTTTCGAGGTGTTGAAGAAGACCAGCCCATCCGGCGGGGCACTGCATCCGACCGAGGCCTGGGTGATCGTGCAGCGCGTGGAAGGCGTGGCGCCCGGGCTGTACCACTATCGCCCCGTCGAGCATGCGCTCGAGAGGCTGGCCTGGGAAGGCGACGCCGCCGCCCTGCGGGCGCTCGCCCGCGTCGCGGTGGCCGGCCAGGACTACTTTGCCGATGCGCACGCCCTGGTGGTGCTCGCACCGCGCTTCGGGCGCAACTTCTGGAAGTACCGCGACCACGCCAAGGCCTATCGCGTGCTCGCCCTCGATGCGGGGCACCTTTCGCAGACCCTGCAGCTGGCCGCCACCGAGCAGGGACTCGGCGCCTTCGTCACCGCCGCGATCAACGAGGTCGGGATCGAGCGGGCGTTCGGGCTGTCGGGCTGCGTCGACGGCCCGCTGGCGGTGTGCGGGTTCGGGATACGTGCGGCGACGATGGCGAAATCGGAGTTCGATCCGAACCGGCGGGTGTGGACGCGCCGGGTGGACTGACGCATCGCGGGGCGCGACCTGCCGCTTCGATCCGCGTCGCGGGGCACGAAGCGTCCGCGGCGGGGGTTGCCGCGTCAGCCCGAGATCAGGCGCTCTCCGACGCCCGCGAAGCGCAGGCCGATCTTGGCAACGCGGTCGTCGGCCACGCTGCGCACCACCAGGATCGCGCGGCCGATGGCGAGGCGGTCGCCGACCTGCGGGTCGCGGTCGAAGCGCTCGTCGAACAGCTGCGCGGCGCTGTACTTCGCCACGCGCCGCGGCATCGGCAATCCATAGAACTTCGCCAGCTCGCCCAGCGGCACGTCGCCGGGCAGCAGGAAGCTGCCGAAGGTCTCGTGCTCCGCCTCGCGCGCGTCGCTGCCGTCGGCGAACAGCCAGTCCAGCCGCGGCGCGTGTCCGCCGGGCGCGATGAAGTAGGCGTAGTCGTGCGCGGCAAGCGCCTCGCAGTCCTGCGGCAGCAGGATGTTGCCGTCGCGCACCACCATCGCCAGCCGGACCTGTTTCGGCAACGGCGTGCCGCGCAGCGCGGCGCTGCCGGGCGCGATGCGGTAGCCGACCATTTCCGATTCCAGCTGGCCGGGGAGGTCGAGGCGGATGCGGCGGATGTTCGGGTCCTTGCGCGGGACCGCCACGCCGAGCCAGTGCGCCATCTTCGCCAGGGTCCAGCCCTGGACCAGCAGCGAGGCGATGACAACGACGAAGGCGACGTTGAAGTACAGCCACGCGTTCGGCAGCCGGGCGAGCAGCGGGATCGACGCGAGGAAGATGCCGACGGCGCCGCGCAGTCCGGTCCACGACACGAAGGCGAGTTCGGCCGCGCGGTAGCGGAACGGCAGCAGGCACAGCAGCACCGCCGCCGGGCGCGCGACGAACATCAGGAATGCGGCCACCCCGAGCGCCGGCCACAGGATCGGCAGCAGGTCGTGCGGCGAGGACAACAGGCCCAGCAGCAGGAACATGACCAGCTGGGCGAACCAGGTGATCGCATCCTGCAGCGCGAGCAGCTGGTGGCGGTCGCGCAGCGGCCGGTTGGTGACGACGATGCCGGCGAGGTAGACGGCGAGGTAGCCGCTGCCCTCGACGAGGTCGGTCAGCGCGAACAGCGCCAGCGCGCTGGCCAGGCCGAGCCACGGGTGGAGGCCCGACGGCAGCTCGAAGCGGTTGAACGCGGCGACGATCAGCCGCCCGCCGAGGTAGCCGAAGGCCAGGCCGACGCCTGCCGCCCACGCCATGTGCACCGCGATCGCACCCACGCCGCCCTCGTGCTGTCCGGCGAGCCAGGTGGTCAGCGCGATGGTGAGGAAGACGGCGACCGGGTCGTTGCTTCCCGACTCGATCTCCAGCGTCGCGCCGGTGCGCCGCTCCAGGTGCAGTCCGCCGGCGCGCAGCAGGAAGAACACGGCTGCCGCGTCGGTGGACGCGACGATCGTGCCGAGCAGCATCGATTGCAGCGGCGGCAGGTCGAGCAGCTTCGATGCGGCCAGCGCGGTGAGGCCCGCGGTGACGAGGACGCCGACGCTCGCCAGCAGGACCGCCGGCGCGACGCTGCCGCGGACGTGGGCGGCGCGGGTGCGCAGGCCGCCGTCGAACAGGATGATGGCCAGGGCCATCGACCCGACCATGTAGGTGAAGCGGGTGTCGGCGTAGCGGATGCCGCCGGGTCCGTCGACGCCCAGCGCCACGCCGAGCAGGAGGAAGACGAGCAGCAGCGGCGCGCCGAAGCGGCGCGCGAGCAGCGACGAAGCGACGCCGGCCAGGATCAGCAGCGCGAATCCCAGCAGGCGCAAGTCGATGAGATGCAGGCTTTCCAGGCGCGCAATCCGTCGTGGCCGGTCCATGGGAGTCTAGCGCGCGGGCATGACGGCCCGGTGCGCGCGGTGGTCGCGTTCATTGCGGCCGGTACCCCAGGGCCTCCGCCAGGTGCGGCGCAGCGATCGCCGTGCTGCCGGACAGGTCGGCGATGGTGCGGGCCACGCGCAGCACGCGGTGCATCGCGCGCGCGGACAGTTGCAGCCGGTCGACCGCCTGCTCGAGCAAGGCCTGGTCCCGCGGCGCCAGCCGGCAGTGGGGCGCCGCCTCGGCGTCCGAGAGCCGGGCGTTCGGCTTGCCCGCGCGGGCAAGCTGCAGGTCGCGGGCGGCGACCACGCGCGCGCGCACCACGGCGCTGGCCTCGCCCGGCGCTGCGTCGGGGCGCAGCTCGGCCGGCGGGAGCCGCGCCATCGGGACGTGCATGTCGATGCGGTCGAGCAGCGGCCCCGAGACGCGGCCGCGATAGGCCGCGATCGACTCGGTCGTGCAATGGCAGCGCGCCGATGCATCGCCGGCCCAGCCGCAGGGGCAGGGGTTCATGGCCGCGACGAGCTGGAAGCGCGCGGGGAATTCGCTGCGTCGCGCCGCGCGGACCACCGACACCGTGCCCGACTCGAGCGGCTCGCGCAGCACGTCGAGCACGTGCCTCCCCCACTCCGGCAGCTCGTCGAGGAACAGCACGCCGTTGTGCGCGAGCGAGATCTCCCCCGGGCGCGCTTCCGCGCCGCCGCCGGCGAGCGCGACCGCGCTGGCGGTGTGGTGCGGCGCGCGCCATGGGCGCTGCCGCCAGCGCGCGGGGTCGAGCCCGAGGCCGGACACCGACGCGACCGCCGCGGTTTCCAGCGCTTCCTCTTCGCTGGCCGGCGGCAGCAGCGAAACCAGGCGCGAGGCCAGCATCGTCTTGCCGCATCCCGGCGAGCCGACGAACAGCAGGTGGTGCGCGCCGGCCGCCGCGATCTCGAGCGCGCGCCGCGCCTGCGACTGGCCGCGGACATCGGCAAGGTCCGGGATTCCCGGCGCCGCGGCATGCCCCGTCCCAGTCGGACCGGCGGGGCGTGGCGTCGCCGGCGACAGCGCCTTGCGGCCCTCCAGCCCCGCGCAGGCGTCGAGCAAGGTCCGCGCGGTGGATGCGCGGACCCCGCGCGCCAGCGCCGCCTCCGGCCCGTTGGGCTCCGGCACCAGCAGGCGCCGCCCTGCGCGCGCCGCGGCCAGTGCCGCCGGCAACACGCCGTCGACGGGGCGCAGTTCGCCGGTGAGCGCGAGTTCGCCGAGCACTTCGACATCGCGCAGCGCGGCCTCCGGCAGCTGCCCGCTGGCGGCGAGGATGCCGAGCGCGATCGCGAGATCGTAGCGGCCGCCCTCCTTGCGCAGGTCGGCGGGCGCGAGGTTGACGGTGATGCGGCGCGCGGGGAATTCGAGCTGCGCGCAGTGGATCGCCGCGCGGACGCGCTCGCTCGCCTCGCGCACCGCCGCCGCGGGCAGGCCGACGATGGTCATGCGCGGCAATCCGCCGGACAGGTGCACCTCGACCCGGACCGCGGGTGCGTGCACGCCGGCGCGTGCACGGCTGTGCACGAGCGCCAGGCCCATGGCCCGGCTCAGCCTTGCTTCGGTGCCTGGACGTTCGCGCCGCCGCCGAGCTGCGCTTCCAGCTCGGCGACCGTGCGCTGCAGGGCCTCGAGCTGCTCGCGGGTGCGCAGCAGCACTTCTCGCTGGACGTCGAATTCCTCGCGCGTCACCAGGTCGAGGCGGCCGAGCCCGGCCTGCAGCACCGACTTGAAGTTCTGCTGCAGGTCCTCGCGCCCTTCGCGCAGCCCCGGCGGGACCAGGCTGCTGAGGCGGCGTGCGAGTTCATCGATGTGGCCTAGGTCGATCATTCCGAATTGGGAGCTGGTTCCGAATTGGGAGCTGGTTCCGGATTGGGCGCTGGATGGCTGGGTGGCGGCGTGGGCTTGCATGGTCGGCTCCGGCGGGACTGGAGTCCAGCCTGCTGCATGCGCACCGGCCGCACCGTCGGGCGAATCCCCGGCCGCTCGTCGGGAAACGCCGCGGTCCGCATCCTCGGCCGCGCGCCGCAGCCCGCCCGCGCATCCTATCGCAGGCGCTATGCTGATGCTCCCCCACGAGGAGTCCCCGCGCGATGAAGATGGTCATGGCGATCATCAAGCCGTTCAAGCTCGACGACGTGCGCGAGGCCCTCGCCGACGCCGGCGTGGCCGGCATCACCGCGACCGAGGTGAAGGGATTCGGCCGCCAGAAGGGGCATACCGAGCTCTACCGCGGCGCCGAGTACGTCGTCGACTTCCTGCCCAAGATCAAGCTCGAGGTCGCGGTCACCGACGACCAGGCCGACACCGTGGTCGAAGCGATCATGAAGGCCGCGGGCACCGGCAAGATCGGCGACGGGAAGATCTTCCTCTGGGACCTCGACAAGGTCGTGCGCATCCGCACCGGCGAACTGGACGGCGACGCACTCTAGGCGAGCCCCCGCCGGCTAGTCCTCGGCCTCGATCCGGTCGCGGCCGTTCGCCTTCGCCCGATACAGCGCCGCGTCGGCGCGCGCCACCAGCTCGCGCAGCCCGGCGTCGTCGGCCCGCAGTTGCGCCATGCCGATGCTCACGGTGACCCCCAGGCCGGGCGCGATGTCCTCGAACGACAATGCCGCGACGGCATTGCGCAGGCGCTCGGCCACCGGCCACGCGTAGGCCAGCCGCGTGTCGGGCAGCAGCACCAGGAATTCCTCGCCGCCGTGCCGGCCGAACAGGTCGATGTGGCGGAGCGCGTCGCGGCAGGCGTGCGCGATCCGCGCCAGCACCTGGTCGCCGCAGGGATGGCCGTGGTTGTCGTTGACGCGCTTGAAGTGGTCGACGTCGATGACCAGCGCGCACAGCGGCTGCCGCATCATGCGCGCCGAGGCCACCGCCTCGTTGCCGAGCTGCTCGATGCCGCGGCGGTTGGCGACCCCGGTGAGCGGATCGGTGGCCGCCATCTCGCCGAGCCGGCGCATGCGGACCAGCGTCCGCACCACCAGCGCCCCGAGCAGCAGCAGCAGCACGCTGGCGAGCGCGATCGCGGTCCACTGCCAGCGCCGCGCCTGCAGCAGCGCCTGCAGCTGGCGCTCGCGCAGCGCGCGCTCGCGCTCCAGGCGACGGTTCTCGAGGTCGCGCCGGTCGGCATCGAACTGGTAGCGCAGCAGTTGCGCCTGCTGGCTGCTTTCGGCGCGCCGGATCGATTCGCGCAACTCGATGTAGCGTTCCAGGTCGGCGATCGCCGCGTCCTTGCGGCCGGTCGCGCCCTCGCTGGCGGCGCGCGCGCGGTACAGCAGCGCCAGGTAACGGCGGTTGCCGCTGCGCTCCAGCGCGCTCGCCGCGAGCGCGTACTCGGCGAGCGCCTGCGCATGGCGGCCCAGGCCGGCGTACGCCTGGCCGCGGCGCAGCGCGAGCATGTCGTCGTTCGCGTGGTCGCCGATCTCCTCGAACCCCTGTTGCGCCGCGGCCAGCAGCCGCAGCGCGCGCGCATGGTCCTTGCGCAGGATCGCGGGCCAGGCCATGGCCAGGTGGATGCTGGCCGTGTCGTAGTCGCTGCCGTGGTCGCGCGCGATCTCCAGCGCGCGCCGGTACAGCGCGAGCGCGTCGTCGATGCGGCCGTCGTCCTCGGCGAGGTAGCCCTGCTGCAGGAGGTTGGTGGTGAGCTGGCCGTGGTCGCCGAGGCGGGTGGCGAAAGCCTCGTTCTGCTGCAGGTAGTCCAGCGCTTTCGCGTTGTCGCCCATGCGCCGGTAGCTGATCGCGATGTCGAGCAGCAGCGCCTCGGCGTCCGAACGGAAGCCGCCGCGCTGGTACAGCTGCTGGGCGGCGAGCAGGTCGGGAATGGCGCGCGCCTGGTCGCCGAGCAGGGAACGGCGCCCGCCCCGCAGCGACAGTCCGTCGGCCACGAGGCGGTTGTCGCCGGCGCGGCGCGCGGCCGCGATGCCGGCTTCGTACTCCTGCATCACCGCGGTCGCGTTGTCGAGGATCTCGAGCGCCGCGGCGCGGCAGTAGTGGAAGTTGGCCTCGGCTTCGGCATTGCGCGCGGCGAGCGCCGCGGCGAGGCCGGCGTCGGCGTCGGCGAGCTGCGCCTTCGGATCGTCGTCATGGCCCCAGTCGCAGTGCAGCGCGCGCGAGCGCAGCTGGCGGACCACGTCCCCGGGCGGCACGAGCGTGGCGAGCGCGGCGAGCCGCCGGTCGATCGCCGCCTGGTCGGGCTGGGTCACCAGTCCGGTATCGCGCAGGTCCGCATAGAGGGTGTCGAAGGCCCGGGCGCCGGAGGTCGCGGCGTCCGGCGCCGCGGACGCCTGCGCCGGCGGCTCCGGGGCGGGCGCCGGGGCCCCCGGTCCGGGCGCCCCGGACACGGGCAGGCCCGCCGCCGGCCGGATGGCAAGCAGCAGCACGGGCAGCAGCCATGCTGGACGGACACGGATCGCGCGCACTGGGTCCCCTGCGCCGCCAGCCTCCCCGCCGGCGGCGACGGCGCATTGTTGTTCAGCTGCGGCCGGACGTCGGGAAAACCTGTTCAGATTGTGACCGGCGTCACACTTGCCCCAGCGCTTCCGCGACGAACGGCGGCGTCGCCAGTGCCCCGCGGTGGACGTCGGCGCTGTAGTAGCGGGTGGGGAAGCCCTTCGCGCGGGCGTCGGCCTCGCGGAATCCGAACCCGCCGCCGCCCGGCTTGCGCGCGAGGGTGCAGCTCCACCAGCCGGTCGGGTAGCAGGGCTGCGGGAACGGCAGCGTCGCGAACTCCGCGAAGCCGGCCTTGCCCATTTCCGCGCGCATCTCCTGGATGAGCTCGAGCAGCGCCAGCGGCGATTCCGACTGCTGCACGAGGATGCCGCCGTCGCGCAGGGCGCGGAAGCAGCTCTCGTAGAACGCCCTGTTGAACAGGCCCTCGGCGGGGCCGACCGGGTCGGTCGAGTCGACGACCACGACGTCGACGCTGCCCGGCGCGCGGTTCGCCATGTACGCGACGCCGTCGTCGAACAGCAGCTGCGCGCGCGGGTCGCCGTTGGATTCGCACAGCTCCGGGAACCACTTCTCGGCCATGCGCGTGACCTGCTCGTCGATGTCGCACTGCACCGCGGACTGCACGCCCGGATGGCGCAGCACCTCGCGCAGCGTGCCGCAGTCGCCGCCGCCGATGATCACGACGTCGCGCGGCGCGGCGTGCGTGAACAGCGCCGGGTGCGACATCATCTCGTGGTACAGGAAATTGTCGCGCGCGGTCAGCATCATCGCGCCGTCGATGAGCATGAGGTTGCCCCAGTCGGTCGATTCGTAGATCTCGATCTTCTGGAACGGCGACTGCACCTCGTCGAGCTTGCGGGTGATGCGGAAGCCGATCGACGAACCGGTGGGCTCGAAGCGTTCCTGCATCCAGGTGGTGTCGGTCATCGCGGCGCTCTTGCTGGGGCGGGGAGGGCGTGGATTCTAGCGGACCCGGCGTCGGCGGCCCGTCTTGCGGACCCCTGCACGAGCGGGCGTCTAGAATGGCGGCCCCGCCGTCGCGCCGCAGCCGCGGCCCCGCAAGGACTCCGCCCATGCCCACTTGGTCGCCCGACCAGGCCCGCAAG
Organism: Lysobacteraceae bacterium; assembly: GCA_024508915.1. Lineage (GTDB taxonomy): Bacteria > Pseudomonadota > Gammaproteobacteria > Xanthomonadales > Xanthomonadaceae > Cognatiluteimonas. The sequence continues at coordinate 15,741 of JANINR010000136.1, forward strand.
ACCTACTCCATCCCGCACTGGTCGGAAGGCTATTTCGACGTGGACGCGGCGGGTCGCGTCGTCGTGCGCCCGCGCGGCGCCGGCGGGCCGTCGATCGCGCTGCCCGAGGTCGTCGACGCGGCCCGGGCCGGCGGCGCCAAGCTGCCGCTGCTCGTGCGCTTCCCGGACATCCTCGGCGACCGCCTCGCGCGCCTGCAGGCCGCGTTCGCGCGCGCGCAGGCCGAGTGGGACTACGCCGGCGGCTACACCGCGGTCTACCCGATCAAGGTAAACCAGCACGCGGGCGTGGCCGGCACCCTGGCCTCGCACCGCGGCGAAGGCTTCGGCCTGGAAGCCGGCAGCAAGCCGGAACTGATGGCGGTGCTCGCGCTTTCGCGTCCCGGCGGCCTGATCGTGTGCAACGGCTACAAGGACCGCGAGTACATCCGCCTCGCGCTCACCGGCCGCAAGCTGGGGATGGAAGTCTTCATCGTCGTCGAGAAGCCCTCCGAGCTGAAGCTGATCCTCGAGGAAGCCGCGGCGCTCGGCGTCGAGCCCGGCATCGGCGTGCGCATGCGCCTGGCCTCGATCGGCGCGGGCAAGTGGCAGAACAGCGGCGGCGACAAGGCGAAGTTCGGCCTGTCCGCGCGCCAGGTGCTGGACCTGTGGAAGACGCTGCGCGACGCCGGCATGGGCCATTGCCTGCAGCTGCTCCACTTCCACATGGGCTCGCAGATCTCCAACGTGCGCGACATCGCCAACGGCATGCGCGAGGCGGTGCGCTATTTCGTCGAGCTGTCGCAGCTCGGCGCGCGCGTCCGCTACATGGACGTCGGCGGCGGCCTCGGCATCGACTACGAAGGCACGCGCTCCCGCAGCTTCTGCTCGATCAACTACGGCGTGGACCAGTACGCGGGCAACATCGTGCAGCCGCTGGCCGAGGCCTGCGTCGAGCACGGGCTGGCGGCGCCGCGCATCGTCACCGAGTGCGGGCGCGCGATGACCGCGCACCATGCGGTGCTCGTCGCCAACGTCGCCGAAGTGGAGGAAGCGCCCGAAGGCCGCGTTCCGCCCGCGCACGACGACGAGCCGGCGGTGATCCGCCGCCTGCGCGAGGTGCACGCGGAGCTGGACACGCGCCCGCCGGTGGAACTCTTCCACGACGCGCAGCACCACCACGGCGAGGGCCTGTCGCTGTACGCGCTGGGCCAGCTCGACCTGGTGCACCGCGCGCGCATCGACGACCTGTTCTACGCGATCGCGCACGCGGTGCGGGCGCGCCTGGACTATGCCGAGAAGAGCCACCGCGAACTGCTGGACGAGCTCAACGAGCGCCTCGTCGACAAGTATTTCGTCAACTTCAGCGTGTTCGAGTCGATGCCGGACGTGTGGGCGATCGACCAGGTGTTCCCGATCGTCCCGATCGAGCGCCTGGACGAGGCGCCCGAGCGTCGCGGCGTGATCGCCGACATGACCTGCGATTCCGACGGCAAGATCGACCAGTACGTCGAGAACGAGGACCTCGACTCCTCGCTGCCGCTGCACGCGCTGCGGCCGGGCGAAAGCTACCGCCTCGGCTTCTTCCTCGTCGGGGCGTACCAGGAGATCCTGGGCGACATCCACAACCTGTTCGGCGACACCGACGCGGTGGAAGTGCACATCGCCGGCGACGGCTACGCCATGACCCAGCAGCGCCGCGGCGACACCACCGACGTGATGCTCGACTACGTGGGCTATCGCGTCGACGACCTGCGCGCCACCTACCGCGACAAGGTCGCCGCCGCCGGCTTGCCCGACGCCGAGGCCGCGACGTTCTCGTCGATCCTCGAGTCCGGCCTCACCGCCTACACCTACCTCGACGACGCCCCTCTCGCCTGAACGGCATTTGCTGAAAAACTAGCTTCGGTGGACCTGGAAGCCGGCGAACGACTGCGACGTCGGCATGAGTTCCAGGCGGTTGACGTTGAGGTGCGGCGGCAGGTTGGCGACCCACCAGATCGTTTCGGCGATGTCCGTGGCCGTCATCGGCCGGGCGCCAGCGTAGAGCGCATCGGACGCGGCCTGGTCGCCGTGCGTGCGCACCAGCGTGAACTCGGTCTCCGCCATGCCGGGCTCCAGCGCGGTGACGCGCACGCCGGTGCCGTGCAGGTCGGCGCGCAGGTTCAGCGAGAACTGCGAGACGAACGCCTTGGTGCCGCCGTAGACGTTGCCGCCGGTGTACGGGTACTTGCCGGCGGTGGAACTGACGTTGACGATCGCGCCGCGGCGCGCGACCAGGGCCGGCAGCAGCGCGCGCGTCAGCGTGACGAGCGCGGTGACGTTGGTGTCGATCATCGTGCGCCAGTCGTCGAGCGACGCGTCCTGCGCGGGGCGCGTGCCGAGGGCGAGGCCGGCGTTGTTGACCAGCAGGTCGACGTCGCGGAACCCCGGCGGCAGCGCGGCGAGCGCGGCCTGCATCGCGATTTCGTCGCGGACGTCGAAGGCGGCGGCATGGACGTTGCCGGCGCCGAGCGCGTCGACCAGGGCCTGCAGGCGCTCGGCGCGGCGGCCGCAGGCGACCACCCGCCAGCCCCCGGCCACGAAGCGTTCGACGGCGGCGCGGCCGAAGCCGGAAGTGGCGCCGGTGATGAGTGCGGTCTTGTCCATGCCGCGATTGTAGGGCGGTGCGCGGGCCGGCACCTCACGCCCGCGCGGGAGGCGTGCCCGCCGGCCGCATCACGAGCGCTTCTTCGGCGCCGGCTTCTTCTTCGGCTTCGTCGCAGCCGCCTTCGGCCCGGTGGCGGCCTTGGCCGGCGCGTCCGCCTTCTGCGCCGTCGCCGGCGGCTTCCGCGCCTTGTGGCTGGTGCCCTTGCCGCGCGTGATGGCCTTGGAAGCACGGTGCTTCTGCAGCATGTCCTCCGCCAGCACGATGTCCTCGGACAGGATGCCGGCGGCGCGCGCGATGGCGATGCGCGCCGCGGCCTTGTTCTCGTCGGGATTGGCCAGCAGGAGCTCGCGGATCGCCTCGCGCAGCGCGGCTTCGGCGTGGCGCTGCAGCTGGACGTGCTCGCCCTGCCGGAACAAGGCCATCAGGGCGTCGACGACGGGCTTGATCAGGGCGGCTTCGATGGGCATGGCGGCGGGGCTTCCGATGGTGGAACAGGATGCCGGCGCAGGGTCGCACGGATGGCGACCGCCGCAGCCCGCCGGCCCATCGGTGCCGGCCCGTTCAGCGGGCCTTGATCGCCATCGCCGGCAGGCCGCCCGCGGCGAGCTTGCGCTTGGCCTCGGCCAGTTCGGAGGCGGTGCCGTAGGGCCCCATGCGGACGCGGTAGACCGTCTTGCCCTGGATCTCGGCGGACTCGACCCGCGCGCCCAGGCCCAGCAACGCGATCTTCGCCTTCACGGCCTCGGCGTCGCCCGAGGCGCCGAACGCGCCGGCCTGCAGCAGGTACGGAGTGTCGTTGTCGCCGGCGGCCGCCGGCGTGGTCGCGGCGGCGGGGGGCACGCTGCCGGACGCC
>JANINR010000137.1 GCA_024508915.1 Lysobacteraceae bacterium
AACGCCGCAAGCCGCGCGGCGACGGCGGCCGCGTCGACGGACGCCGCGGCGCTCCGCTGCGGGGCGGTGGCGGATTCCGGCGCGACGATGCCTGCGTCGCCCGTGGCGTCCGCGCGCGCGGCGGCATCGGCTTCGTGCAGGTCGGTGCGGCCGCGTTCGATGCAGACGCCCACCGTGCGCGCACCGCGGACCGCACCGGGCTTGGCCACGCGCAACCGCAGCCATTCGGCGCCGAACTCGCGCAGCACCGCGAGCGCGCAGCGCTCGGCGAAGGTCTCCAGCAGCTCGCATTCCGACGCCGCGGCCAGCGCGCCGATGCGCTGCGCCACCGCCTCGTAGTCGAGCGCGTCGGCGAGCGCATCGCTCGCCGCGGGGCGGCGGTTGTCGTACGCCAGCTCCAGGTCCACCACCAGCGGGCGCGGCCCGCGCCGTTCCCAGGCGTGGCAGCCGATCGTGGCGGAGACTTCCAGCCCTTCGATGAAAACGCGGTCCATGGGCGCAGCTTATCGTGCCTGCGGGCGCGGGCGCCGATCAGATCGCGGGGAGGGCCGCCATGTCCCAGCGCGGCGTGGCCCGCACCGCGGCGTCCTCGCGCTGGCCGGCCGCCAGGCGCAGCGCGCCGGCGAAGGCGATCATCGCGCCGTTGTCCGTGCACAGCGCCGGGCGCGGGAAGCGCACCCGCCCGCCGCGTGCCGCCGCCATCTCCTCGAGCTTCGCCCGCAGGCGGCGGTTGGCGCCGACGCCGCCGGCGACCACCAGCGTGTCGCAGCCGGCCGCATCCAGCGCGCGGCCGCACTTGATCGCCAGGGTGTCGACCACCGCATCCTCGAAGCCGCGGGCGATGTCGGCCTTCGTCTGGTCGGCCTGGTCGCTTTGCTGCCAGGCCAGCAGCACCTGGGTTTTGAGCCCGCTGAAGCTGAAATCCAGCCCCGGCCGGTCGGTCATGGGCCGCGAGAAGCGGAAGCGGCCGGGCACGCCCTGCTCGGCCAGCTTCGCCAGCTGCGGGCCGCCCGGATACGGCAGGCCCATCATCTTGGCGGTCTTGTCGAACGCCTCGCCGGCGGCGTCGTCCAGGGTCTCGCCCAGCAGCCGGTACCGGCCGAGGGCCTCGACCGCGACCAGCTGCGTGTGGCCGCCGGACACCAGCAGCGCCACGAACGGGGGTTCGAGCCCCGGATCCTCCAGCAAGGGCGCCAGCAGGTGGCCTTCCATGTGGTGCACCGCGACCGCGGGAACGCCCAGCCCCCAGGCCAGGGAGCGGGCCACGCCCGCGCCCACCAGCAGGGCGCCGACCAGGCCCGGCCCCGCGGTGTAGGCCACGCCGTCCAGGTCGGCCGTCGTGAGCCCGGCCTCGGCCAGGGTCTGCCGGATCAGGGGCAGGAGCTTGCGCACGTGGTCGCGGCTGGCCAGCTCGGGCACGACCCCGCCGTACTCGGCATGCAGCGCGACCTGGCTGTAGACGGCATGGGCCAGCAGCCCCTCGGCACCGGGCCGCGCGGGACCCTCCCCGCCGGCCGCGGGGGCCGAGAGGTCGAAAACGGCCACGCCGGTCTCGTCGCAGGAGGTTTCGATGCCGAGGACTTTCAAGCGGTTGCGCGCTCCATGGGGCACCCGCTATCATACGCGGCTCGCCCGTCTGTCCGGGCGTTCACCCCGAACCCGTGCGCCCTGGCGGCGCCGCCCGACCCGAGACATCGCATGCCCAGCGTCAAAGTCCGCGAGAACGAGCCTTTCGAGTTTGCCCTGCGCCGCTTCAAGCGCACCTGCGAGAAGGCGGGCGTGCTCGCCGAGACCCGCAAGCGCGAGTTCTACGAGAAGCCGACCCAGGAGCGCAAGCGCAAGGCCGCCGCCGCGGTGAAGCGCCAGGCCCGCCGCAGCTCGCGCGACGTCACCAAGCGCCAGCGGCTGTACTGAGGTCGCGCGGCCGCTGGCCGCCGCGAACCCGCTGCATCCCGAAGGCCGGCACGCGCATGCGTCGCCGGCCTTTCCGTTTTCTGTAGAGCCGACCCGCGGTCGGCGACCTCCGGAGCTCCCCGCATGTCCCTCAAGACCCAGCTCACCGACGACATGAAGGCCGCCATGAAGGCGGGCGAGAAGGATCGCCTGGCCGTGATCCGGCTGATCAATGCCGCGATCAAGCAGAAGGAAGTCGACGAGCGCATCGAGATGACCGACGCGCTGGTGCTGGCCGTGCTGGAAAAGATGGTCAAGCAGCGCAAGGATTCGATTTCGCAGTACGACGCCGCCGGGCGCGAGGATCTCTCCGCGGTCGAGCGCTACGAGCTCGGCGTGATCGAGGCCTACCTGCCGGCGAAGCTCGACGAGGCCGCGATCCTCGCCGAGATCGACAAGGCGATCGCGCAGACCGGCGCGAGTTCGCCCGCCGACATGGGCAAGCTGATGGGCGTGCTGAAGCCGGCCCTCGCCGGCCAGGCCGACATGGGCCTGGTCTCGAAGCTGGTCAAGCAGAAGCTGGGCTGAGCCGCTTGGCCGGGGCGCCGCCGCTGCTGTCGGTCCGTCCGGCCACCGCCGACGACGTGCCGCTGATCCGCGCGCTGATCGCCGAACTGGCCGAGTACGAACGGCTTGCCGACGCCGCGGTCGCCACCGACGAGGGCCTGCGCGCCCAGCTGTTCGGCGCGCAGCCGGCCGCGGAGGTCCTGGTCGGCGAAGTCGACGGCCAGCCGGCCGGTTTCGCCCTGTTCTTCCACAACTTCAGCACCTTCCTCGGCAAGCGCGGCCTCTACCTCGAGGACCTGTTCGTGCGCCCCGCATTCCGCGGCGCCGGCCTGGGCAAGGCGCTGATGGCCGCGCTGGCGAGGATCGCCGTGGCCCGCGACTGCGGCCGCTTCGAATGGAGCGTGCTGGACTGGAACGCGCCGGCCATCGCCTTCTACCGCCGCCTCGGCGCGACCGGCATGGACGAATGGACCGTGCAGCGCCTGGAAGGCCAGGCGCTGCACGCGCTGGCCGCGGCCGGCAACGGCTGAACCGGCGCGTGGCAAGCTAGCGTCCATGGCCCGCATCCCCGACGCCTTCATCGACGACCTGCTGGCGCGCACCGACATCGTCGAGCTCGTCGGGGCGCGCGTGCCGCTCAAGCGCCAGGGCAAGGAGTACGCGGCGCGCTGCCCGTTCCACGACGAGCGTTCTGCGTCGTTCACCGTCTCGCCGACCAAGCAGTTCTACCACTGCTTCGGCTGCGGCGCGCACGGCACCGCGATCTCGTTCCTGATGAACTTCGACCGCCTCGAATTCCTCGACGCGGTGGACGAACTGGCGAAGCGCGCCGGCATGGAAGTGCCGCGCGACACGCGCCAGCGCAACGAGGACACCGGCACGCGCGACCTGTACGCCGCGCTCGACGCCGCGGCGCGCTTCTTCCGCCAGCAGCTCGCCGACAGCGCGAAGGCGCGCGCGTACGTCGAGCGGCGCGGCATCGCGCCGGAGATCGTCGAGCGCTACGCGATCGGCTACGCGCCGGACGGCTACAACGGCCTGCGCGATGCGCTCGGCACCGACGAGCGCCGCATGCAGCTGCTCGAGCGCGCCGGCCTGTTCTCGAAGAACGACAAGGGCTCGACCTACGACAAGTTCCGCGATCGCCTGATGTTCCCGATCCACGACCGGCGCGGGCGCACGATCGCGTTCGGCGGACGCGTGATCGATCCCGAGGATTCGCCGAAATACCTGAACTCGCCCGAGACCCCACTGTTCCACAAGGGCCGCGAACTCTACGGCCTGTGGCAGGCGAAACAGGCGAATTCGAAGCTCGACCGCCTGGTCGTGGTCGAGGGCTACATGGACGTCGTCGCGCTCGCGCAGTACGGCGTGTCGCAGGCCGTGGCCACGCTCGGCACCGCGACGACGCCCGACCACGCGGAGCTGCTGTTCCGCAGCGCGCCGGACGTGTACTTCTGCTTCGACGGCGATCGCGCCGGCCGTTCCGCCGCGTGGAAGGCCCTGGAATCGGTGCTGCCTCGCATGAAGGACGGCCGCCAGGCGTTCTTCCTGTTCCTGCCGGAGGGCGAGGATCCGGACACGATCGTGCGCCAGGAGGGCGCCGACGGCTTCGACGCACGCCTGCGCGAGGCGACGCCGCTGTCCGAGTTCTTCTACGCGCACGTGTCGGCCGACGTGAACCTCGGCACGCTCGACGGCAAGGCGCGGCTGGCCGAGCGCTGCAAGGCCTACCTGCAGCAGATCCCCGACGGCGCCTTCGGCGACCTGATGCGGCAGCGGCTCACCGAACTGACCGGGCTCGGCGCGCGGGCGAGCACCCCGGAAACGCATGTGCCCGTGCAGCGCGCGCACGCCGGCGCGGCCGGCGCGCAGGGCGGCCGGCGCGGCCCGGCTGCGCCGAAGCGCAGCCTGGTCCGCGGCGCGATCGCGCTGCTCGTGCAGCATCCCCCGCTCGCGCTCGCACTCGCGCCGCCCTATCGCTTCGCCGAACTGCGCCAGCCGGGCATCGAGCTGCTCGCGGAACTGATCGCCCTCGTCCGCGAACGGCCGGACCTGCGCACCGGCGGGCTCCTCGAGCACTTCGCCGATCGCGACGAAGCCGCGGCCCTGCAGAAGCTGGCGATGCAGGAAATGCCCGGCGACGAGTCGACCTGGAGCGCCGAGTTCCTCGACGCGATGGCCCAGCTCGAGCGCCAGACCCTGCAGCAGCGCATCGACGAGTTGCAGGCAAAACGCGCCGAGGCCGGCCTCGACGAGCGCGACAAGGAAGAGATGCGCGCGCTCCTCGGCAACCTCGCCGCGGCCCGTACCCCCTGAATCGCCGCGCTCAGGGCGCCGGCAAGTCGAGCAGCCAGCGCGACAGGCGCAGCCAGGGCTCGCTCCGGATCGCCGCCAGCTCGATCGCGTGCACCGCGACCATCGCGCCGCCGCCCCAGAGATAGGCCGGGTGCACGCGCTTCAGCACGATCCGGTCCCGTGCGATCGCGACCAGCAGCACCGCGTCCGCCACGAACGAGAAAGTGACGAAGGGGTTCGGCACCCACGGAAGGAAGTGGCGGAACCGTAGCCACGCCGGCCCCAGCATCGAGATCGCCGCCAGCAGGAGCAGGCGCTTATGCGCCTCGCTGTCGCGGCGCATCGCGATCGCCGCGGCCACGAGCGCCCCGAACAGCAGCATCTCGATCAGGATGTTCACGAACTGGCCGACCACGAAGTCGTCGCCTCCGCTCGCGATGTCGCGGCGCGTGGCGTGGATGCCGACCAGGACACCGGTGACGACGACGCCCGCGGCCAGCAGCGCGCCGGCCGCGCCGAACTGGCGGTGCCGGGCGAGGTCCCGCCGCTGGACCAGCGTCGCCTGCAGGATCAGCATCAACAGCCACCCGAACACGATCGCGGCATGCACGTGGATGACCGGTGGCGCGCGGAAGGCGCCCCGGGCCATCGGGATGAAGAACGTCGTCGAGAACCCGGCGACGGCGATCGCGAGGAACGCCCACGTCATGTAGAGGAAGAACTTCGTGCGCGGCCTCGCCCTCGCGGACATCGCATGCTCCCCGGTTGCCTGCACGGTAGAACGCAACGGCGCCCCGGGCGCGGCCATGGTCATGTGGTGTAGCGGCGCAGGGTCTCGCGGATCCGGATGTGGCGGCCGCCCTCGCGCGCGCCCTTCAGGCGGCGCTTGTGCGCGGACAGGATGTCGCCGCGCGTGAGGATGCCCACCAGCGGGTGCGGCGCGTCCATGCCGACGACGATCAGCCGGCCGATGTTCTCCGCGACCATGTGGTCCGCGGCCTCGCGCAGCGAATGATGCTCGTGCACGACGACCGGCGCGCGCAGCCCGAGGTCGCCGATGCGGCGCATGTTCGGCTGCGAGGGATCGAGCAGGCTGCGACGCGTGATCACGCCGCGCACGCGGCCGGCGTCGTCCACCACCGGGAAGCCCTGGTGCTGGTAGTCGGGCTTGCCGGAATTCAGCAGCGCGCGCACCGCGCCGAGCTCGTCGGAAGTGCGCAGCGACACCACCTCGCGGGTGGCCGCGTCGAGCACCAGCACCTGCTCGAGATAGTCGGCGGCGTATTCGGTCGGCACGCGCACCCCGCGGCGCGCGATCTTCTCGGTCATGATCGTGTTGCGCATCGTCAGCGCCGAGACCAGGTAGGCCGCGGCGCAGCCGCCGAGCAGCGGCAGCAGGCCGTGCGGCTGCTGCGTGGTCTCGAAGGCGAACACCACCGAGGTCAGCAGCGCGCGCGAGGCGCCGGCGAAGATCGCGGCCATGCCGACGAGGCCGGCGATCCGCGGGTCCACGCCCAGCTGCGGCGCGATCGCCACCACCCCGAACCCCGCGAGCGCACCGAGCGCGCCGCCGACGGTGAACAGCGGCGCGAGCGTGCCGCCCGAGGTGCCGCTGCCCAGCGCGATCGACCACGAGATGAATTTCATCACGCACAGGAAGGCCAGCGCGCCCACCGCCAGGTGCCCGGCGACGATGTCCTCGATGTTGGTGTAGCCCACGCCCAGCGTCAGCGGCGCGAACCAGCCCACCACGCCGACCGCGACGCCGCCGATCGCCGGCCACCACATCCAATGCACCGGCAACTTCTCGAACGCGTCCTCGATGCCGTAGACGATGTGCGTCACCGCGACGCTCACCAGCCCGATCAGCGCACCCAGCGCGACGTAGACCGCGAGCGCGCCCATGCCGGGCTCCGCGACGTCGGGCATCGCGAACACCGGTGCCGCGCCCACGGTCGCGTAGCGCACGTCCGCCGCGGCGACCGTCGCCAGCGCCACCGGGATCAGCGAACGCGGCCGCAGCTCGAACAGCAGCAGTTCGACCGCCAGGATCACCGCCGCCACCGGCGAGCCGAAGATCGCCGTCATGCCGCCCGCCGCGCCGGCCGCGAGCAGCACCTTGCGCTCGTCGCCGGTCACGTGCAGCAGCTGCCCGAGGAAAGACCCCAGCGCCCCGCCGGTCGCGATGATCGGCCCTTCCGCGCCGAACGGCCCGCCGGTGCCGATCGCCACCGCCGACGACAGCGGCTTGAGCAGCGTGATTCGCGGCGGGATCTTCGATTCGTTGAGCAGCACCTGCTCCATCGCCTCCGGAATGCCGTGGCCGCGGATCGCGCGCGAGCCCCAGCGCGCCATCAGGCCGACGATCAGGCCGCCGATCACCGGCACCACGATCACCCACGCACCGAGATGGTGGCCGGCCGGCGACACGCTCTCGACCGACCAGCGCCCGTAGAACGCCGCGTTCGTGACCAGCGCGATCAGTGCCACCAGCAGTTGCGCGATGAATGCGGCGCCGACGCCGAGCGCGATCGCGATCGCGCACAGCAGCAGCACGCGCGGCTCCACCAGCGTCGAGCGCCGCGGCATCGAGGCGGCATCGAGGCTCGCGCCGAGCGCGGGGGCCACCGGCAGCGCGCCGGTGATCGCCTCGTCGCGGAGGTGGGGATGGTCGGTGTCGCTCGCGCTCATCGCGGTCCCTGCTGCGTTGCAACAGCGACCATGCTACCTCGGCGCGACGTTGCGCCGCGCCAGCAGCGCCGCCACCGCGGCCCATGCCACGGCGACCGGGATCGCCAGCAACAGTGCCAGCGTGCAGCCGATCCAGAGCCAGCCCGCCCATCCTGCGTAGCTGAGACGCACGCCGCCCGCGAGGATCAGCGACGCCGGCAACCAGACGATCGCGGCCCACAGCGTGGCCCTCGCGAAGACCCGCAGCGCGCGTCCGGGCACGTCCATCAGCACCGGGATCGCCGCGGCGGCGATGAGCAACGCCGCGGCGATGAGGTTGCCTGCGGGGAATTCGAACGGAAGCTCCCAGTCCAGCCACTCGCTGCCGGTGACCAGCAGCACGGCCATCGCCACCGCCACCAGCAGGCACGCCAGGATCCCGATCGCCCTCATTCCGCTTCTCCCGGCGAACGCCGTCAGGTGGCCTTCTTCACGAATTCCGACTTGAGCTTCATCGCGCCGAAGCCGTCGATCCGGCAGTCGATGTTGTGGTCGCCGTCGACGAGCCGGATCCCGCGGACCTTGGTCCCCACCTTCAACGCCGACGAGGCGCCCTTGACCTTGAGGTCCTTCACGATCGTCACCGTATCGCCGTCCGCCAGCACGTTGCCGAGCGCGTCGCGATGCACCGTCGCGGTGTCCGCAGGGGCGTCCGCACCCGTGCCGCCGCCCGCGTTGCCGTTGCCCATGGGCCACTCGTGGCCGCATTCGGGGCACACGAGCGTCGCGCCGTCCGGATAGGTCAGCGCGGACCCGCAGGCCGGGCAAGGAGGAAGCAGATCGTCGGTCGTTGGAGCCATGGCGCCATTGTCCCACGCGGGACGTCTGGCGCGGGATGCATCACGCCTCCTCGCCGACGAGCACGACCGGAACCCCGCTCCTGACGGTATTGTGCACCTCCGCGACGGCATCGGTCTGCCGCAGGAGCGCCGCGATCGCTTCGGCGCCGGCAGGCGACGTCACCCGCGCGCGATACCGGATGTCGGACGCCGCGAGGCCGATGCCCGGGAACACCGCCGTGGCCTCCACCTCGACCGCATCGAGCGCGATGCCGAGGCGCGCGGCCTCGCGGTAAAGGTCGTTGCAGTAGCAGGTGGCGAGGGCAAGCATCAGCAGCTCGCCGCCGTTGACGCCGGAGCCGCCGCCAGATTCTTTCGCCGGAATGGAGAGTGCGCGCTCGTCGCTGCCGGTGCGGACGGCGACGACGTGGTCCGTGCCTGCGTTCCTGACGATCGCGGAAATCTCCATGGGCCTCCGTAGGTTACGCCAGCCCGGCATGCAGAGGCCGATCTAAGTCCTTCACTCGACCGCTCAGGGCTGAGCTGCTGGCGTTTCGCCGGAAAGCTCTTGCAGGCGGGCGGCCTCGACCTTGATGGCCTCCTGGAGTTCGGGGAGGTGGTCCTGGACCGCCTGTTGTCCCAGTTCCATGCTCTTCGACATGAGCGCCGGCATCTTCTCCATGAATTTCTGGCCGGCGGCCGTCCTGTAGAAATCCGCGGTCGCGTCGAGCTCGGCGGCCGAGAACTCGGACGCATAGAGGTCCGCGATCTGCGGCTTCAGCGCTGCATAGCTCATGTACTTCGCGAGGAAGGACCGAAAGACGCCCCGGTACGGGCCGAGCTCGGGATTGTTCTTCAGTTGCGTGTCCAGGGACGCGTCGATGCTTTTCGCGAGCGCCGTCTCCATGCCCATCGCGTCCATCAGGCGCACGGCGGCCTCCTGAGCGCCGGCCTTCTCCTCCGCCCCGACCGTGGTCGACGCGAGCAGGGAGAGGGCAAGAATGGTTGCTGCCACTAGCTGTTTCATCGATCCGCTCCTGAAGCTGGATGAGAGCCTTATAGATTGCCTGCTGTGTGTGGAGCGACACTGACCCGACTTGCAGACGCTGTTAAGCATCTCTTCCGTGCTCCACCCAAACGCTGATTCCAGAATGGTGTTCATGGATCGTTGCCATGGCTTCCGCAAGCCCTGCGTTGCTGAGCGCGACGTCCGTGGTGAAGTCGGTCACCTCCACGCCGATCCCGCGAAGCGTGGCCAGCTCTTCCGGGGACAGAACGCCGAGGTTTATCCACAAGGGCGATGGGGCTTTGCCAAGGCCCGGAACCAAGTCGTCATAGCCCTTTCTGGTAAGCACGAGATGGGGCATCTGAAATACAACCTCGATTCAGACCGAACTGCAACGCGTAGCTGGCCATATGGCAAGCTGCACCTGCCATGTGGCTGGCGTAGCGATGTGATGTCGGCTTGAATGATGAAATGGACTCCTCCCGCGTCGCCACACGGCCTCGTGGGCCACACTGAGCCTTGCGGGTTTCAGTCACGGGAGCACGAGAGGAGTCCAAGCCATGCATGCTACGACCGTCGCAATCGATTTGGCAAAAGAGGTTTTTGAGCTGGCCTTCGCCGACTCGGCAGGGCACATCCTGGAGCGCAAGCGACTGACCCGGCGGACTTTTTCCCGGGCCATGGAGAATCGGGCGCCGTTGACGGTAGTGATGGAAGCCTGCGGCAGCGCCCATTACTGGGGGCGCCACTTCCAGGCACAGGGCCATGCGGTCCGCCTGCTGCCCGCCCGCGACGTGCGTCCTTACGTTCGCCGCAACAAGACCGATCGCGCCGACGCTGCAGGCATGATCGAAGCGGCACGCTGCGAACAGATCGCGGACGTTCCGGTGAAGTCAGCGCGTCAACAGGGGCTGCAAGCCCTGCATCGCGTCCGCGAGCAACTCAAGTCTCAGCGCACTGCCGCCATCAATCTGGTGCGTGGCCTGCTGCGCGAGTACGGCGTGACCATTCCCGGCGGCTCGGCAAAAGTACGCATGGCGGTGCTTGCAGCGCTGGAAGACGCAGGCAACGAGTTGCCGATGGTGCTGCGTGCAACCATCGCCGAGCAGCTCCAGCGCATTGCGGCCTTCCAGGCCGATATGGCCGCCATCGAGAAACGGTTGGCCGAAGAAGCGGGCCGCGACGTTGCCGTGCAGCGCTACCTCACGGTCCCGGGTGTGGGCCTGCTCACGGCCACGGCGTTGCGCGCGGGCGCCGGCGATCTTTCACGCTTCAGGAGCGGGCGACACCCGGCAGCGTGGATCGGGCTGGTGCCACGCGAACACTCGTCCGGTAGCCAGCGGCGCCTGGGCCGCATCACCAAGCGGGGTGACGCCTACTTGCGGACCCTGCTCATCCATGGCGGACGCGCAGTCCTGCGCGCGGCATCGATGCGACGACGCGCCGGTCGGCCCCTGGATCCGCTGCAGGCCTGGGCACTGGAGCTTGCCCAGCGCCAGGGACACAACAAGGCCGCCGTCGCCCTGGCCAACAAGCTCGCGCGCCGGTTGTGGGCGCTCGATCACTACGCCACCGCATTCAACCCCAACCACCGCAGCCACAAGCCCGCGTAATCGCTTCAATGTCAGCAGTGCACGACGATCTGCATCATGACGAAGGGTTCGGTCCCCGGATTGGGCAAGGCCGATAACAATGCCGGCGCACGACGCCGCTTGAACGATAGGCCCCGATCCGCGGATTTCATGATGGCCCGAGCCACGCGGCTCACCCGAAGGCCGAATACACGACTGCAACCGATCCGCTTCAGACGATCAACGATCAAATCGCGCTGTTGCAATGGGAGTCCATACATGCATTGTTAGGCGGCGGCTCCGATGCCATGACCGCCGACTGGAACAGTCTCATGGTGCTCGTCAAATGCTGCAATCAACGGCCTGCCACGGGCAATGGCATCTTGGACAGACGGCAGTGATAGTGACGCCTTATGGCTCTCTTTGCTGTCCCAAACCTCCGTGATCCAGATTGCGTCAGGATCTTTGGGGTCTTGTGCGACAACATAGCTCAGGCAGCCCGGCATGCTTGAAACACCTTCAACGAGAATGGCGATCAATGCGTCACGTTGCCCCGGTGTGGCCCGCATCTTGCCGATTAGCCCATACATGCTTTTTTCTCCAGTGGTTGAAGCCATTGATGGAGCAGTGATCGCTATGCAGCCAGCGACGGCTGTAACGACAAATGTTCGTCTACTGATATGCATGGGAGCCGCCTAACACCTAAGTTAAGCCGAATTGCAGCGCGTAGCCGGCCATATGGCAAGCTCTACCTGCCATGTGGGCGGCGTAGCGATGCAATTTCGGCTTGAACGCATGTTAGGTGCCAAGCGCGCCCACCGCGAAGACAAAGGCTACAACTCCTGCACCCAGAATTCCGTAGGTAGCCCATATGGGGCTGCCTTGGCCCCAGGCGAATGCAACAAAAGCTTCCTTGACGCTGCGGCCGCAAACCACTGAAACCAAAGGCAAGGCCGCGAGCGGCAAGACTGAGGCAAGCCCAAAGCCTAGGAGCAACGGCCGCCAGTCGGTGTCTGCGAAACCACCCCACTTGTAGAGGGCGAGGCCCGAGAGCAGACCCACGAATAAAAGCGCGTTGGCAGCCCAGATTGCCGGGCGATGCCGCTTGGCCAGTAGTTCTCGAGGCTGGCTGCGATAATGGCTAGGAAGATTGCGCGCCAAACGAGCGGTCAGCCATGTGGCAATCGCGCCACCGACGACGCCACTCAATACAGGCCTGATCGCGTCGAAATCCATCTGGCACCTAACACTTAAGTTAAGCCGAATTGCAGCGCGTAGCTGGGCACATGGCAAGCTTTTTCTGCCATGTGCCTGGCGTAGCGATGCAATTTCGGCTTGAACGCAATGTTAGGCCTCAGCACGGCCTGATACGGAAAGTGATTGTGGCGGCACCACCCACGCCTATCCCCATGAACTTTCCGTCTGCACTGAAACTTGCCGCGAACTCAATCTCGTGTATGTCGTAGTCGGCAGTGGATGAGTCGATCATCTCTTGAATGAGATCGTTAATTTCGTCCTTTGCCTTAGTGATTCCCTTGCGTAGCTGGCTAGGTTCTACGACTACTACGCTAGGGACGAGAAGTCGTCCCCGAGTCGAGACGCGATAGCCAGCCGGTAGGCGTTTTAGGGGCGCTCGTGTCGCAGCCGGTCGTCGAGAGGCTGTCTTACGAGCCGCTTTCCGAGTCGATTTCTTTGCCGCTTTTCGTACAGCCATGGCAGATCTCCCCCTGAGGCCTAACGCCTGAGTTCAGGGGTGCCGCGAAGCGGCATCCCCTTGAACGAATTGTTAGGCGACTGGCCGGTAAGTCCGAGGCCAGCGGCCACCATTGCCGCAGCGCGCTCGATGGTATCTGCCACGAGACAGTCGCCTGACGCAGAACTCTCCACCAAGAACGGACAAGTACCAGTGGACGACTCTAGTTGAACCTCGATAGGACTAGCGGGGTGCTTGAAGAACCACAAACCATCGTCGTCAGCGCCAGGGTGCAGAACCGTCAAGTGCTGCGCCGAAATGTCCGGGTACGCAAGTTGGAGCTGGGCGATGATTGCGTCAATGTCCCGCACTCTTCCCTCCTGTCGCCTAACACTCAAGTTAAGCCGAGTTGCAGCGCGTAGCTGGCCATATGGCAAGCTCTACCTGCCATATGGACGGCGTAGCGATGCAATTTCGGCTTGAACGCATTGTTAGGCGCGTACCTACCGCGAATAGCTGCACGTGACACCTTTTACACGTCGGTTCGAGCCGAAGATGAACGTTAACTCAGGGAAGCCTCCTCCGAGTTGGTTCGGCGGAGTGGGGCTGGTAAAGAAGTATGTCCAGCTATCTTCAGAATCGATGTAGTCGGGAACGCCAAGTGCAGCTTGAACCTGGCCTTGCGGCAGACCATCGAGTGGTTTGGTGTCACCTGGGCATAAGGCGTGCGTTTCGGTCCCGGTTGGAAGCAAGCGCAAAGAGTGGAGCTGCTCCGAGAGCGAGTCGAGTAGCGGCGGTTGAGCTGGCGGGCTCGCGCACCCGGCCAAGCCCGCCAGAATGACCAAATGCAATCTCCGCTTATGCATGCTTAGCGCCTAACACTCAAGTTAAGCCGAATTGCAGCGCGTAGCTGGCCATATGGCAAGCTTTACCTGCCATATGGACGGCGTAGCGATGCAATTTCGGCTTGAATGCATTGTTAGGGCGCGCCTTCAATTCTTAAAAGACATACGCTCTAAAGCCGACAGACTGACACTAAGTTCTTTCTGGCTGGAGGCATTAATCCACACATGTGCAGCCTCCGTGTAGTTTTGGTCGTGGCAAAAAAGCACCAAAGTCTGGCGGGAAAACGCCGAATTTGTGCCAGGATCTGGCTCGTACCACGTAACGGCATAACCGGCGACTTTCCCCGGACCAATCGCAACGCCTCGCTCCGGATTAAAGCTCGGAAAATTTCCGAGATAAACGCCAAAGGCGCTGTCACTTCTCCCGCCCTGAGAACCGTAACAGACGTCGAAGTCAGGGCCGTGTTGATAGGACCATGTAAACGGCGAATCAGCGGGCAACCTCGGGCAGCGGTCGACTCCTCGCAGGAAAGCCGACTCATCCGCCTTCGCCGCCGCCGCGGACGCAGCCTCCGCTGTGTCGACGACTGGCCCATCGCTGCAAGGTTTAACCTGGCCCAATGCTGGAGCTGCGGCCAATGCAAGCGCTAAAGTCCAAAGCTGGGTATGTCGTTGCATGTGCGCCCTAACACTCAAGTTAAGCCGAATTGCAGCGCGTAGCTGGCAACATGGCAAGCTTCTTCTGCCATGTTGACGGCGTAGCGATGCAATTTCGGCTTGAACGCAATGTTAGGCCTCAAGGAGTCGCTCCCGGAGCTGCCTAACGCTTTCACTGGAAATGCCCAAGTTGATCGATGGGTTCGCCAAGCAGAACAGAGTCTCGTCTAAAATGTCCCCGGCCTCTGGCGAGAATCCAACGTCCTCACGTTGCTCCAGGCTCTCCGCCCATTCCTCGAGTTGCTCGGCGGAGAGGCTCCCTGCCAAATACCGGTCCATTACGCCAAGGAAGTGCTCTTTGGTGAGCACGAGCAATGGCTCTCCGGCCCAGTCCCAGCCCATAGATCTCAACTCGTCGAGAACCTCGGCGCTCGGGCCATCGTAGCGGGCGAGTTTCGCGAGTAGCTCATAGCGACGTTGCATTTGAGGCCTAACACTCAAGTTAAGCCGAATTGCAGCGCGTAGCTGGCAACATGGCAAGCTCTTTCTGCCATGTTGACGGCGTAGCGATGCAATTTCGGCTTGAACGCAATGTTAGGCCGCAGCCTATTGTTTTGGGCGCACATGTGCTTTTCCGTTAACACAGTACATCTCGTAGGAAACGCCGGACTCCAGGCCGACTACGATCGACGGAAGCGCATCGACGGACACCTGATCTGCGCATTGGTACTCGAGCCTTATGGCTCCGGGAGCAACCAAAATGGGGCCTTCTGGGGCTAAGTGACCGTCTACCTTTGCGATGTAGCCGGGGTGGCGGGCAGTAGCCGGGCTAACAAATTCCAGCCTTGCTGGGTCAGCGGATCGGGGCGGGGTTCCTGCAGCACAGCTTCCGAGTAGAACCAAAATGATCGCGAATGCTCTCATGCGGCCTAACGCTTAAGTTAAGCCGAATTGCAACGCGTAGCCGGACACATGGCAAGCTCTTTCTGCCATGTGGCTGGCGTAGCGATGCAATTTCGGCTTGAACGCAATGTTAGAGCGCGTCACACGGGACATGAGGACCTTAGAACGCGCAACTGCTCTCGTAGTTGCCGAACTCTCGTCAGGCTGCTCTCAAGTTCAGCGATGGTATACGGGGTGCTTTTCTGATCCGGAGAGGTTGGTAGGCCAACGACATTCACAACTCGTTGTGCAATTGGGTCGACGCCCCAACGGCCGTGGAAGAGTTGGTTCCGAAGCTCGCGGATTGTGTGAGCGTCCGACATCCAGTCCGAGTAGGCCTTCATGGCTTTAGGGGTGTCCTGGTACTTCGAAGTCACCAACTTCCGCAGATGCTCAAGACGCTTGCTGAAATTGAGAGCGCTTAACTTCCTTGTAAGGTGATCTAAGGACGATCCATCATCCGACCAAGTAAGAAGCAGTCCGAGCTCCATATCTAGCCGCGAGTACTCGAAAATCATGAATCCAAGAATTGTAGCGGCCTCGCGCTCAAGCCGCTCTCGCTCCTCTTGAACCTCATAGCCCTTTAACTCTGGCATAGCGCTCTAACACTAAGTAGCGCCCAAATCGGGCCATATGCACCGATGCTCCCCCCCGTTCGCCCCCTGTCAAACGAGCCGGATCAACGGCTTACCCGATCAGTTGACCGATAGTCGCCCCAAACGATTCCGCGTATCCGAGGTATTTGACGGTTCGACACCGCGGATTCCACGATAAGCACCTGCTGGCGGCGCGGATTCTCGGATATGCACGGCCTGGATTCCGCGCCAGTGCGCGGCCCAACCTGAATAAACGAGGAAATCGGCGGCGCTGCAGCGTCCCCGCCCATCGAAACGGCGAAGCAGGCACTACCCCGCCGGCACGAACTCCAGCCCTGCGGCCGGCTGCAACAGCGGCAGCAGCCAGTGGTCCACCAGCAGGAAGGCGAACAGCGCCATCAGGTACACGATCGAGTAGTTGAACACCCGCATCGCGTAGAACTCGTCCGGCGGATCGAGCAGCTTCCACGCGTACCAGAGGAACACCGCGCCGAGCACCAGCGCGCCGCCGAGGTAGAACAGGCCGCTCATGCCGGTGGCCCAGGGCAGCACGGTCACGATGACCAGCAGCACGGTGTACAGCAGGATCTGCCAGCGCGTGTACTCCACGCCGTGGGTGACGGGCAGCATGGGCACCATCGCGCGGGCGTAGTCGTCGCGGCGGAAGATGGCGAGCGCCCAGAAATGCGGCGGCGTCCACACGAAGATGATGAGCACCAGGAGCAGCGCATGGTGGTGCAGTTCGCCGGTGACGGCGGCCCAGCCCAGCGCGGGCGGCGCGGCGCCGGCGATGCCGCCGATCACGATGTTCTGGGGCGTCGCGCGCTTGAGGAACACGGTGTAGACCACCGCGTAGCCGATCAGCGACAGGAACGTGAGTACCGCGGTCAGCAGGTTCACCCACAGCACCAGCACCGTCATCGACAGCGCGGCCAGCACCAGCGCGAACGCCAGCGCCTGGCGCGAGGTCAGCGTGCCCGAGACCAGCGGCCGCCACGAGGTGCGCGCCATCTTCGCGTCGATGCGCGAATCCAGCAGTTGGTTGATCGCCGCCGCGCTCGAGGCCGCCAGCCAGATGCCGAGGAAGCCGAGCACCGATTCGCGCAGCGGCGGCAGGCCGGGCACCGCCAGGAACATGCCGATGGCGGCGGTGAACACGATCAGCGCGACCACGCGCGGCTTCGTCAGGGTCCAGTACTGGCGCAGCACGGAGTCCGGCGTTCGGGCGGCGGGCGGGCGCGGCGCCATGCCCTCAGCCTTGCGCCGGCGCGCGCACGCGCGCGAGCAGCGTCACCAGCACGAACAGCAGCAGCGCGGCGCCGGCGTTGTGCATCACCGCCACCTTCAGCGGCAGCGCGAGTTTGACGTTGGCGATGCCCAGCGACACCTGCGCCAGCAGCAACGCGCCCAGCAGTCCGCCGAAGCCTCGCAGGCCCGGCGAGCGCATCAGCCGGATCGCCAGCCAGCCGAGGTAGAGGAACACCACGACCGCCATCATCCGGTGGGTCATGTGGATGGCGATGCGCGCGGCGCCGTCCAGCACGCCGCCTTCGTAGTCGACGCCGATCCCGCGCCAGAGCACGAAGCCCTCGCGGAAGTCGTGCGGCGGCCACCACTGGCCCACGCACTTCGGGAAGTCGGTGCCGCAGGACAGCGCCGCGTAGTTCGACGACGTCCAGCCGCCCAGCGCGATCTGCACGACGAGCAGCACCAGGCCGATCGCGAGCAGGCGCCGCAGCAGCGCGGAATCGGGCACGCGCACCGGACGGTCGGTCGCTCGCCAGGCCAGCCACGCGAGCAGCGCGAACGTCGCCAGGCCGCCGAGCAGGTGCCCCATCACCACGATGGGCTTCAGCAGCCAGGTCACCGTCCACATGCCGAGCAGCGCCTGGAACACGATCACCGCGAGCGTGAGCGAGGCGATCGCCGGCAGCGGCGACGTGCGCACGCCGCCATCGCCGCCCGAAGGCCCCGCGCCGGCGGCACCGCCCGCGCCGGCGCGCCCCTGGTCGAGCGACCATTGCAGCGCGTTGCCGAGCAGCAGCAGTTCACCGAGCGTCGCGCACAGCACCGCCGCCGCGTGCTGCCCGCGCATGTACAAGGGGATCGACGCCGCGACGACCAGCGCGGCCAGGACCACGCGCACGATGCCGTGCCGGCGGCGGCGCGCGGCGAGCACGGCCAGCAGCAGCACGAGCACGCCCAGCGAACCGGCGAGCATGCGGTGCACCTGCTCGCGCCAGGCCTTGGTGGTGTCGAGCGGACGGATCTGGGTCGCGACGTGGTCGGCGACGTCCGCCGGCGCCGTCGGCCATGCCGCGCGGCCATAGCAGGTCGGCCAGTCGGGGCAGCTCAGCCCCGCGTTCGACAGGCGCACGAACGCGCCGAACACGATCACGCAGAACGCGAGCGCGCACGCCAGCCATGCGAGCCGGTGCAGGTGGCGGTGGGTCGTCGACTTCTGCGACGGCAGGCGGAACACGATCGGCGGGGGCTTGGGAATCATCAGATGAGCTTCAGCAGCTTGACCAGGTCTTCGCGCAGCCCGCCGAGGTCGGCCCCCGGAGCGTAGCGCAGGATGACGAAGCCGTTGGGGTCGATCACGTAGATGGGCACGCCGGCCGTCGCGCTGGACAGCGCCCCGGGGAGCGCGCCGCGCAACGCCTCGTCGGGCGCCAGCACGCGCAGGCTGCGGTCCTCGCGCAGCGGCGAGGGCGCCGCGCAGCCGTCGTCCGCGCAGAGCCACAGCACGTCCACGTGGTCGGCGTTGCGGCCCATCATCCGCCACACCACGTCGAGGTCGCGCGCGACGCCCGCGCACGCTTCCCCGCAGGCGGCAGGCGGCACCACGAGCACGCGCCACTGCCGCTCGCCCGGATTCCAGGCGTAGGTCGCCCCGGACGCAAGCCGAGGCGCGCGCTCGCGCAGGTCCACCGGCGGCTGCAGCAGCTCGCCGTTGTTCTTCATGCCCGAGGGGCGCCAGCCGGCGAAGCGCAGCGCGCCCGCCACCAGCATCGACCCGAAGAACGCAGCGACGATCAGCAGCAGCAGGCCGCGATTGCGCTTGCGGCGGCGTTCGGCATCGGCGGCGTCGGCGGCGTTGGAAGGTGCGTCGTTCATGGGCGTCGGAAGGACCTGCGGACGGTGACCACCAGCGCGGTGGCGAGCACCGCGATGGCGAGGCCGAACCACTGCACGGCATAGCCGAGGTGGCGTTCGGGCGGAAGGGTGTTGGGCAGGATGTCGAGGTCGCGCACGTATGCCGGCGCGCCGGCGGGCAGCGCCTGCGCCGGGTCGAGCTTGAGCACGCGGGGCGCGAGCGCGCCGAGGCGGAGCACGCCGCGCAGCGCCTCCGGCTGCAGCGCGATCACCAGCAGGGT
>JANINR010000138.1 GCA_024508915.1 Lysobacteraceae bacterium
GGCGCGCGCGCCGAGATCGTGGTGCGCGACCGCAGCGGCCGCGCGCTGCTGGACGCGTCCATGCTGCCGCCGCTGGCCGTGGCGCCCGGCGAACCCCACTTCCACGACCTGTCGCACGGCGGCGAACGCTGGCGCGTGTACCAGCGCTGGGACGCCGCCGGCCGCCACTGGATCCAGGTGGCGGCACCGCTGCACGATCGCGACGAACTGCTCGCGGCGCACGCGCACGCGTTGCTGCTGCCGCTCGCCGGCCTGTTGCTGCTGCTCCCGCTGGCGATCTGGTCCGGCCTGCGCCTGGGGCTGGCGCCGATGCGCGCGGTCTCGCGAGCGCTCGAAGCGCAGCCGGCGCGGCCGCCCGCGCTGACCCGCGACGACGTGCCGGGCGAATTGCTGCAGATGACGCGCTCGCTCGATGCCCTCGTCGCCGGGCTCGACGCGACGCTCGCGCGCGAGCGCCGCTTCACCGCCGATGCCGCCCACGAACTGCGCCACCCGCTGTCGGTGCTGCGGATGGAGCTCGACCTGGCTGGCGCCGGCGAGGATGCCGCCGCGCGCGAGCGTCACCTGCAGCGCGCCCGCGACGGCCTCGAGCGCATGGAGCGGCTGGTCGCCCAGTTGCTCACGCTGGCGCGTGTCGAGTCGCTCGACGGCCTCGAAAGCGCGGCCACGCCTCCGCCCGAGCAGCTGTCCCCGGCGCTGCTGGCCCGCGACGTGCTGGCGTCCGCGGCGGAACGCGCGGCGCCGCGCGGCATCGCGCTCTCGCTGCGCGCGGACGAGTCCGCGCGCGTGCGCGGCAGCGCGGGGCTGCTGGCGATCGCGCTCGGCAATCTCGTGGACAATGCGATCCTCCATGGCCGTCGGCACGGGCGCGTCGAAGTCGGCGTGGCGCGGCGGGACGGCAACGTCGAGCTGGTCGTCGACGACGACGGCCCCGGCTTCGCGCCCGCCCAGGCCGGCCGCCTCGGCGAGCGCTTCCTGCGCGGTGCCGGCGCAGGCAGCGGCAGCGGCCTGGGGCTGTCGATCGCCCACGCCATCGCCGCGCTGCACGGCGGCCGCCTCGACGTGGCGACATCGCCCGCCGGCGGCGCGCGCGTCATCCTGCGGCTCCCTTTTTCCGATTCCCCCCAACCATGAGGTCGATCATGCGCAACATCCTCGCCATCGCCCTGGCCGCCAGCCTGGGCACCGTCGCACCGCACGCCGCGGCGCAGCACCACGCCCACCATCCCGCGGCAGCAGCGCCCGCGCAGTCCGCGGCACCCGCCGTCCGCTACGCCACCGACGCGCCGCTGCGCAAGGGCATGGCCGACATCCGCACCGCCGTCGCCATGCTCGAGCACGCCGACCACGGCCATCTCGACGCCGCGCAGGTGCGCAATCTCGCGGGGAACATCGAGCGCTCGATCGGCGGCATCATCGCCGAGTGCAAGCTCGCGCCCGAGGCGGACGCGGCGCTGCACGGCATCATCGGCAAGCTCGGCCAGGACATCGCCGCGCTGAAGGAGGATCCGGCCGACACCGCGCCGGTGGCCGGCATGCGCGCCGCGCTCGACGACTACGCGCGGATGTTCGACGACCCCGCCGCGGCGCCCGCGCCGGCGCCTGCGGCGACGCCGCAT
>JANINR010000139.1 GCA_024508915.1 Lysobacteraceae bacterium
TCGCTCATGCCGCGCCGGGCTGGCCGCCGCTGCCGCCGCTGCCGCCGTTGCCGCCAGGACGCCGCCTGCGCCGCCGCCTCCGGGGCGCGGTGCTTTCGGGAACGTCCGCGCCGTCGGTGCCGTCGGCGGCATCGGGGTCCGCGTCGTACCCGTCGCCTTCCATGTCGCCCGCGGCCACGCCCGCCGACTGCTGCGCCTCGCGCCAGAACCGCACTTCCTCGGCATGTTCCGCCGACGCCGCCTGGCGCAGCACGAGGAAATCGTAGGCGGCCCGGAAGCGCGGGTGCGCCAGCAGCCGCCCGACCCGCTTGCGCTGCGCGAAGCGCGCCTGCAGCAGCCAGATCTCCTGCATCGGCAGCGAGAAGCGCCGCGGAAGCGCGATCGTCTCCAGCTGGTGGACGGTGACGCGATCCGCCGCACGGCGCTGCGCTTCGGCCGGATGCACGCCCTGCGCCTGCAGCGCCATGAGCGCGCGGCAATAGGCCGGCCACAGGAGCACCGCGAACAGGAACGCGGGGGAGACGGGTTCGTCCGCGGCCACGCGCGCGTCGGTGCCGCGCAGCCCTTCCAGCACCATGTTGCGCAGGGCGCCGCTGCGGTTGGCCTTCAGCGCCGCCGCGGTTTCCGGCAGCAGCACCGCCAGCAGGCCGTGCCGCTCCAGGCCGAGGAAGCTTTCGACGGCGTGCCCCGACAGGAACATCTTCAGGCATTCCTCGAACAGCCGCGCCGGGGCCGCTTCGCGCAGCAGCGGCGCGAGCACCGGCAGCGGCGCGGCGGTGGCATCGTCGATGCGGAAGCCGAGCTTCGCCGCCAGGCGCACCGCGCGCAGCATGCGCACGGGGTCCTCGCGGTATCGGGTTTCCGGGTCGCCGATCAGCTTGAGCACGCGGTTCTGCACGTCCTCGAACCCGCCGACGTAGTCGCGCACCGAGAAGTCCTCGATGGCGTAGTACAGCGCGTTCGCGGTGAAGTCGCGGCGCACCGCGTCGTCCTCGATCGAGCCGTAGACGTTGTCGCGCAGCAGCCGCCCGTCCTCGTGCAGCTGGCGGTCGCCGCTGCCGTCGTCGCTGTTCGCGCGAAAGGTCGCGACCTCGATGATCTCGCGCCCGTACACGACGTGCGCGAGCCGGAACCGGCGGCCGATCAGCCGGCAGTTGCGGAACAGGGACTTCACTTCCTCGGGCGTCGCGTTGGTGGCGACGTCGAAGTCCTTCGGGTCGCCGCCGACCAGCAGGTCGCGCACGGCGCCGCCGACCAGGTAGGCGCCGAAGCCGGCGTCGCGCAGGCGGTACAGCACGCGCAGCGCGTTCGGACTGATGTCCTTGCGGGAGATGACGTGTCCGTCGCGCGGGATGCTGCGCGAGTGCAGCGCGGGCGCCTGCGGCGGGGCGCCGTCGGGAGCGGTTGCGGGGGCGTTGGCGGGGTCTTGGCTGGGCATCGTTGGCGGCCGGGCCGCAGGGTCTGGAATCGTTGCCTTGCGGCAATCAAGCCCTCTATACTAGCAAGCCCCGCCGACAGCCCGGCTGCCTGCGGGGACCGGCCGTCCAGCCGGGGTCGACGGGGGCTTCCTCCGCGCGACCACCCCGCTCCCTTCGTCTAGAGGCCTAGGACGTGGCCCTCTCAAGGCTAAAACACGAGTTCGAATCTCGTAGGGAGCGCCACCTGCACTTTCCGGAGCCCACGCCGCAAGCGTGGGCTTCGGCGTTTCGGGCGGCCGATTTGCGATAATCGCGCGGTTCGCCAGGAGGATCGCCATGCCCTTCGTCGTCACCGAGAACTGCATCAAGTGCAAGTACACCGACTGCGTCGAGGTGTGCCCGGTCGACTGCTTCCACGAAGGCCCCAACTTCCTCGTGATAGACCCGGACGAATGCATCGACTGCACGCTGTGCGAGCCGGAATGCCCGGTCAACGCGATCTATCCCGAGGACGACGTGCCGGCCGGCCAGGAAGCCTTCGTCGCGCTCAACGCCGAGCTGTCGAAGGACTGGCCGGTGATCACGGTCCGCAAGGACGCGCCGCCGGATGCCGCCGAATGGGACGGCAAGCCGGGAAAGCTGCCGCTGCTGGAGCGCTGAGGCCGCTCAGCCGCCGAGCGCGGCCTTCAGCGCGGCGATCACCTTCGCCGGACCCTCGCCCGTCGCCGGCATGCCGCGCGGGTCCACCGCCGACACGTAGCTGCCGGCATCGGTCTTGCTCACCCGGACGAGGAAGTTCGCGCCGCCATAGCTGACGTCGTAGGCGCCGAGCAGCTGCGCCTTGCTGGCGATCGCCAGGCCGTCGATCCCGGCCAGCGCGTCGCCCACCTTCGCGAACACCGCGTCGCGCTCGCCGGCGACGGTGAAGCCGTTCCCCGTCGCGGCGGACGAGGAAGCGCGCGCGGCGCCGAGCGAGGACCGCGTCACCGAACCGGGCTTCGCATCCGGCAGCAGCATCGCGCCGGTGGTGTCGGGCGCATCGAGGCCGGGCGGCACCTCCAGCGGGCGCGCATCGCCCACCTCGGTGAAGCCGGTGTCCTTCTTGAACCAGTGGCAGCCGGACACCGAGGCGGCGAGCAGCAGGGCCGCCGGCACCGCGAACAGGGCGGGCGTACGGGAAGTCGTGTGACGGCGCATCGTGGGTTTCTCCTGGTCAGGCCGCGAGCGGGTCGCGGCACGCGTGTTCGATTTCGTCCACCAGCGTGGCGGTGCGGTCGGCGTCGCCCGCCAGCGCCGGCGAGAGCGGCGTCAGCGGCAGGCGCAGGCCGTGGCCGATGCGCATGCGCTGCAGCAGCGCTTTCAAGGGAATGGGATTGGGCTCGGCCCCCAGGAACGCGAACACCGGTTGCAGGCGCGCGTCGAGCGCGCGCGCCGCGTCCGCGTCGAGCGCGCCGCGCGCGAGGTCGCAGAGCCGGCGCATCGCGCGCGGCAGCACGTTCGACGCGACCGACACCACGCCGTCCGCGCCGGCCAGCATCGCCCGCATCGCCGTGGGATCGTCGCCGCTCAGCACGGAGAAACCGTCGCCGCGCAGCGGCAGCAGGGCCGACATGCGCGCTTCGTCGGCGCGCGCTTCCTTGATGCCGATGATGGCCGGGTGGCCGGCGAGCGCCGCCGCCGTCTCCGGCAGCAGGTCGCAGCCGGTGCGGCCGGGCACGTTGTAGAGCACCACGGGCATCGCGCCGTCGTCGGCCACGGCGCGGAAATGCGCATCGAGTCCGGCCTGCGTGGGGCGCACGTAGGGCGGCGTGACGACGAGCGCGGCATCGGCGCCCAGCGCGGCGGCGCGGCGCGTCTGCGCGATCGTCTTGTCGGTGTTCGACAGGCCGGTGCCTGCCAGCACGGGAATCGCGCCGCGCGCGGCCTCGACGGCGGTGCGCAGCAGCGTCTCGTATTCCGCATCGAGCAACGCCGGCGCCTCGCCCGTCGAGCCGGCCACCACCAGCGCCTGCGTCCCGCCGTCGAGCTGCAGCTGCAGCAGCCGGCGCCAGGCGTCGAGGTCGATCTCCCCGGCCGCCGTGAAGGGCGTGGCCAGGGCGGTGATGCTGCCGGAAAGTCGCAAGCAGGCTGCTCCGTGGGGGTCGGCGGTGCCGGCCGATGTTACTTGCGGCGCCGAAGCGCGGGCAAGTATGCTGGCCCCCGGCCCCGCGCGCCTGCGCGGGGCGCAGCCCAACGCCACGGACGCCGCCTTGACCGATCCAGACACCCTCCGTCCGTCGCCCAACGAGAACCACCTGCTGATCAACGCCTACACGACGCATCCGCGGTCCCCGTTGCTGGCGGTGACCCGGCGCATCGCCGACAGCGGCTGCAACCTCGTCGACACCCGCCTGGCGACCGTCGGCCGCGATGTCTCCGTGACCGCGCTGGCGACCGGCTCGTGGGACGCGGTCGCCAAGCTGGAGACCATGCTCGGCAAGCTCGAGCGCGACGAAGGCCTGAAGCTGGTGTGGTATCGCACCGGCCCGAAGCCCGTGCAGTCGAACCTGCTGCCCTACGTGATCGAGGTGGTCGCGGCGGACAAGCCCGGCATCCTGTTCCAGCTCGCGGATTTCTTCGACCGCCAGTCGATCACGATCGAGAGCCTGCACTGCTCCCGCTACCGCGCGATGCAGACGGGCGCCGAGATGTTCACCGCGCAGGTCACGATCGGCATTCCGTCCGACATGCACATCGCGGCGCTGCGCGACGATTTCCTCGAGTTCTGCGACCACTTGAACCTCGACGCCATCATGGATCCGATGAAGTTCTGAGGCGCCGGGAGCACGAAGCACGCACATGGTCGCCACCGGAAAGCCGCTGCCCAGGACCGTGCTCGAGCTGCCGCTGGCGCTTTCCGGCGGCGCGGACGCAACGCTCGCCGACTACGCGGGCAAGTGGCTGGTCCTCTACTTCTACCCGAAGGATTCCACGCCCGGCTGCACGACCGAGGGCCGCGACTTCAATGCGCTGCTGCCGAAGTTCCGCAAGGCCGGCGCCGAGGTGCTGGGCGCGTCGCGCGATTCGGTGAAGTCGCACGACAACTTCTGCGCGAAGCAGGGCTTCCGCTTCCCGCTCGCCAGCGATCCGGACGAGTCCCTGTGCCGGGCCTTCGGCGTCATCAAGCCGAAGAAGCTCTACGGCCGCGAGTTCATCGGCGTGGAGCGCAGCACCTTCCTCGTCGACCCGCAGGGCGTGCTCCGGCGGGAGTGGCGCGGGGTGAAGGTCCCGGGCCATGCCGAAGCGGTCCTCGACGCCCTGCAGCAATGCGCATCCACCCAGGAACAAGCCCCTCAATGACGCACGGCAAGCGGATCTACGTCCTCGACACCAACGTGCTGATGCACGACCCGACCGCGCTGTTCCGGTTCGAGGAGCACGATGTCTACCTGCCGATGCAGGTGATGGAGGAGCTCGACAACGCCAAGAAGGGCACCTCGGAAGCCAGCCGCAACGCGCGCCAGGTCAGCCGCTTCCTCAACGAGCTGATCGAGGCCTCGCCCGGCAGCGACGTCACCAACGGCGTGCCGCTCGCGCGGCCGCAGGGACTGCAGCTGCGCGGCGCCGCCAGCGCGGGCCGGCTGCGCTTCCAGACCGGCAACTTCGATTCGGGCAAGCGCTTCGGGGCCGTCATCCCGGACAACCACATCCTCGGCGCGATCCTCGCGCTGAAGGAAGCCGAACCCGATGCCGCCGTCGTGTTCGTGTCCAAGGACATCAACCTCCGCATCAAGGCGTCGATCGCCGGCATCGTCAACGAGGACTACGAGAACGACCGCGCCCTCGACGATTTCAGCCTCCTCTACACCGGCGCGACCGCCTTGCCGGAGGACTTCTGGCAGCGCCACGGCAAGGACCTGCGCTCCTGGACCGACAAGGGCCGCACTTACTACGAGGTATCGCGCATCGACGGCGCCGCGCCGGAGGACGATGCGTGGTACCCGAACCAGTTCCTGTACCTGCCCGGCGACGAGGAAGCCGAGCTCAAGGTCGCCAGGGTCGCGGGCGACAAGGTCGTCCTGCAGATCGTCGACGACTATCGCGCGTCGCAGCACGCGGTCTGGGGCATCACCGCGCGCAACCGCGAACAGAACTTCGCGCTGAACGCGCTGATGGACCCCGACATCGATTTCGTCTCGCTGCTCGGCACCGCCGGCACCGGCAAGACGCTGCTGGCGCTGGCGGCAGGCCTGGCGCAGACGATGGACGCACAGCGCTACCGCGAGATCATCATGACCCGCGCCACGGTGAGCGTCGGCGAGGACATCGGCTTCCTGCCAGGCACCGAGGAAGAAAAGATGACGCCGTGGATGGGCGCCCTCACCGACAACCTGGAAGTGCTCACCCACAACCAGGAAGGCGGCTCGTGGGGCCGCGCCGCGACCAACGACCTACTCGCTTCGCGCATCAAGATTCGTTCGCTGAACTTCATGCGCGGCCGGACGTTCCTCTCGCGCTACCTCATCCTCGACGAGGCGCAGAACCTCACGCCGAAGCAGATGAAGACGCTGATCACGCGCGCGGGCCCGGGCACCAAGATCGTCTGCCTCGGCAACGTCGAGCAGATCGACACGCCCTACCTCACCGAGACGACGTCGGGCCTGACCTACGCGGTGGACCGCTTCAAGGACTGGGCGCACAGCGCGCACGTCACGCTGCGCCGCGGCGAGCGTTCGCGGCTGGCCGACCACGCGTCCGAAGTGCTGTAGCGATGGCCGAGCGGCTGGCGCCGTGGGTCTGGGTCGGCGCCGGCGCGCTGTCCGCCGTGGCGGGCATCGTCAACGTCGTCGGCTTCCTCGGCTTCCAGCACCAGGCCATCACCCATCTCACCGGCAACACCAGCCTCCTGGGCGCGGCCCTGGCCTCGGGCGACGCGCGCGGCGCGCTCGCCCTGCTCGGGGCCATCGCGGCCTTCGTCGCCGGCGCCGCGGCGAGCGGCCTGATCGTGCAGGACAGCACGCTGCGGCTCGGCCGACGCTACGGCGTGGTGCTCACGCTCGAAGCGCTGCTGCTGTGCGCGGCGGTCCCGCTCTTCGAGCGCCAGCACCTCGGCGGCGTGCTGTGCGCGGCGGTCGCCTGCGGCCTGCAGAACGCGATGGCCACCACCTACAGCGGCGCGGTGGTCCGCACCTCGCACCTGAGCGGCATGTTCACCGACCTCGGCATCATGCTCGGGCACTCCGCCCGGCGGATGCCGGTGTCGCAGCGGCGGCTGTGGCTGTGCCTGCTCGTGATCGCCTGCTTCTTCGCCGGCGGCCTGGCGGGCGCGGGGCTGTTCGCCGCGATCGGCTACGCGACGCTCTACCTGCCTGCCGCCCTCACCGGCGGCACCGGCATCGCCTATGTCGCGTACCGGCAATACGGGCAGCGGCGCGCCGGCGTCCGGACGGGTGCGCCATGAGCACGGGCGATGCCCGGCAGCCCTGCGCGCTGACCATCGCCGGATCCGACTCGGGCGGCGGCGCCGGCATCCAGGCCGACCTGAAGACCTTCGCCGCGCACGGCGTGCACGGGCTGTCCGCGATCGCGGCGCTCACCGCGCAGAACACGCGCGGGGTGACCGCCGTGCACGTGCCGCCGCCCGCCTTCCTGCGTGCGCAGATCGACGCCTGCTTCGACGACTTCGCCATCGGCGCGGTCAAGCTCGGCATGCTCGCCACCGCCGACGTCATCCACGCGGTCGCCGACGCGCTGGGGCGCTGGCGCCCGCCGCACGTGGTGCTCGACCCGGTCATGGTCGCGACCTCGGGCGCGAAGCTGCTCGAGGACGACGCCCTCGACGCCCTGCGCGAACGGCTGCTGCCGCTGGCCACCGTCGCCACGCCGAACATTCCCGAGGCGGAGCTGCTGCTCGGCCGTCGCATCGCCGACGGGGCGGCGGCCGATGCGGCGCTGCGGGCCCTGCTCGCGCGCGGCCCGGCGTCGGTGCTGCTGAAAGGGGCGCACCTCGACGAGGGCGGGTCCGTCGTCGACCGCTACGCGGATGCGGCGGGCGAACTGCGCTTCGTCCACCCGCGCATCCAGATCGAAGGCCATGGCACGGGCTGCACGCTCGCCTCCGCGATCGCGGCGAACCTTTGCCTCGGACGCGCGCCGCGCGAGGCCTGCGCGCAAGGCACCGAGTACGTCGCGCGCGCCCTGCGTGGCGGCTACCGGCCGGGAATCGGCGAGGTGGCGGTACTCGACCACCGGGGCGCGGCGACGCTCGACAGTGCGATGCGCATGCCGACGACCACGCCGCGCCCGGGCGCCGGTTCGAAGTAGCGGCCGGCGCCCTCGTTGACGATCACCGAGCCGATCGTGCGACGGTCGAACAGGTTCTCGACGCGCGCGAACAGCGCCACCGGCACCGCGCCGGTCCGCCAATCGCGCTCGATGCCCGCATCGAAGGTCACGAAACCGGGCGCATAAGCGGTGTTGCGGTCGTCGGCCCACGTGCGGCTGTTGCCCTGCGCCGCGACGAACACGCCCAGGCCTTCGCGCGGCATCCAGCGCAGTTCCATCCAGCCGCTGCGGGCGGACGTGCCGGGGATCCGCGTGCCGGCCTCGACCCGCGTGTCCGGCGTCGCGCACGGCGGCGCTCGGCAGGTGGCGAAGCCCGTGGTATTGCGCGCATCGAGCGCCGTCCACGCGAGCGCGTAACGCCAGCGCGCGCCCAGCGGTCCCGAGGCCGACAGTTCCAGGCCGCTGCGCCGCGTCCGTGCCGCGTTCGCGTAGGTGCTGCGGCCGCCCTGGTTCGAGGCGACCGCCAGTTCGTCGCGGGTGCGTGCATCGAAGACCGCGACGCCGGCTCGGCGGTCGCCGCGGCGCACGCGCAGCCCCGCCTCGACGCTGCGGGTGCGCGCCGGCCGCAGGTCGATGTTGAGCCCGCTCGCACCATCCGGGCGGTACGCCAGCTCCGAAGCCGATGGCGTTTCGTAGCCGCGTCCGGCGTCGACGTAGGCTTCCACGCCGGCGGCAGGCATGAAGAGCAGCCCCGCCGCCGGCGTGGTGAAGGCGTACGACAGCGCTCCGCTGTCGTCCGGATTGCCCGCGGCGATGTAGGCGTCGCGCGAGGCGAAGTCGACGCGGCTGCGGCGCACGCCGAGCGTCGCGCGCCATCGCGGATGGAAGCGCCAGTGCAGCTCGGCGAACACGTCGCGCGACGTCGACGCATCGCGCTGGTCGCGGCGGAGCGCACCCACCACGCCGAGGCGGTCGCCTGCGAAGTTCTCGTAGCCGCGGCGGCGCTCCGCGGAACGCTGCCACTCCAGGCTTACCGCAAACGCAAGGGGATGTCCGCCGGCCGTGACCGACCACGTCGCGCGCGCGTCGGCGCCGCCGTAGCCCCTGTCCAGGTCCACCACCCCGCCGCCGCTGCCGGGCGCGGCCTGCGCCTGCGCCGGGATCGAGAGCATCTGCCAGGTGCCCCGGTTGCCGGCGTAGGCGCCGAGCGCCCAGGCGACGTTGGCGGCTTCGCGCGAAACGCGCAGGCCCGCCTGCGACTGGCGGACCGTCTTGCGCGTGTCGAACGCGAGCGCGCCCGCGCTCGCCGCGCGCGGATCGGCCAGCGCCTGCGCGAGGTCCAGGCCCTGCGGGTCGTCGGCGCGCAGCGCGAGGCGGTTCGCCGTCAATGCGACAGCAGTGCCGTCCGCGGTCTCCCAGGCCAGGCGTCCCTGCGCGACGTCCCGGCGCGCGCGCGAGTGCCGGCGGAATCCGTCGGCGTCGAGGCGTTCGGCATCGAGGCGATAGCCGCCGTTGCCCGCGGCGCGCCACGGTCCGCTCGCGTCCAGCGCCAGGTCGCGCGCAGCCGCGCCGCCGCTGGCCGACAGGATCGCTTCCGGCCGTTCGGCCGGGGGCTTCGTCGAGAACCTGGCGACGCCGCCGGCCGCATTGCCGTAAAGCGCGGAGAACGGCCCGCGCAGCACTTCCACGCCGGCCAGCGCCGACAGCGGCACGTGCGACAGTTGCCCCTGCCCGTCGGGCATGGTCGCCGGGATGCCGTCCACGTAGATGCGCAACCCGCGCACGCCGAACGTGGTCCGTGCGCCGATCCCGCGGATCGTCAGCTGTACGTCCTGCGCCAGGTTCTGCCGGTCGCGCGCGGCGACGCCGGGGATGCGCCGCAACAGGTCGGACACGCGCGTGCGCGGCCACGCCGGCACGTCGTCGGCGTCGCGCCAGTCGAGGGAAGCCGGCACCGACGGATCGGCCGGATCGCCGACGACGACCACGCTCGGCAGCGTCGCTGGATGCGTTCCTGCCGCGCCGTTCGTCGGCGAACCGCTCGCCTCCTGCGCGCCCGCGGCGGGCGCGGCTGCCAGGCACATTCCAGCGAGCGCCAGCGCGATCCGGCGCATTCAGCGACGACGCGCGGCGATGGGGCCGCCCTGCGGAAACGCCGACATTCCTGCTCCTTCACCCGGGACAGATGCGTTCATCGCTATACACGACTCCTGCACTCAGCGCCGTGAGGAGAACGCCATGCGCAACGACAACATCCGCAACGGAAGCCGCCACGAGGGCATGCGCAACGAAGGCATGCGCAGCGAAGGCATGCGCGGCGACGGCGAGCGCGTCGCACAGACGACGGCGGCGGATCTTCGCGCCGTCGCGCAGGACATGCTGCGCATGGGCCGCCACTGGGCGCGCGCAGCGCAGGGCTGGCTGGAACGCGCCGGCGACGAAACGCAGCGGCGCGCGCGCGCGCGCAGCGACCGCGACCTGCAGAGCGACTACAGCGGCGGCGGCTACGACCAGGTCGAGCCGCGGCGCGGCGAATTCGGCTACGAATCCCCCCATGGCGCCGGCTACGCGGCTTACGGGGACGGCATGGGCCGGCCCTACGGCGACGCCACGGGCGACTACCCGGGCGGCCGCGACTACGGCGGACGCGACTACCGCGGCGTCGGCCCGCGCAACTACGCACGCTCCGACGAACGCATCCGCGAGGACCTCAACGAACGCCTCACCGAGGCCTGGGACCTCGATGCCAGCGGCCTCAACGTGGAAGTCGCGGACGGCGTCGCCACCCTCCGCGGCAACGTCCCGCAGCGGTGGATGAAGCACCGCGCCGAAGACCTCGCCGACGGCTGCATCGGCGTGCGCGACGTGCAGAACCACATCGTCGTGGGCGGCACCGGCGGCGCGGGCGCCGGCGCGGGAGAAACGAGCACCGGCGACACCGGGAGCACCGCCTCCCGCAGCACCGCCGGGCGCCCCGGCAACCCCACCGCACAAGCCGGCCAGTCCGGCAAGGAGACGACATGAAGCGCAGGACCGCGACCCTCATCCTTTCGGCCGCCATCGCAGCCCTGTTCGCGAGCGGCTGCAAGCGCGACAGGAACGACGCCGACAACGCCTATGACGCCTCGAGGGCGGCCGCACCGGCCACGGGCGACACCGCCGGCACGAGCCCCGCTCCCGGCGACATGAGCGGCACGCCCGCTCCCGGCGCCCTCCTGGACACCGACTTCTACCAGCAGGCGCTGGACGGCGGCCGGAAGGAAGTCGCCGCGGCGAGCCTCGCGTCAGGCAGTGCGCAGGACCCCGGCGTGAAGTCGTTCGCCGACATGCTGGTCGCGGACCACACGGCGATGAACCAGCAAGTCATGGCCGCCGCCGGCCAGGCCGATGCCGCTGCGCCGGCGCCCGACGCGACCGCGACCGCCGACCTGCAGGGCAAGACCGGCGCGGACTTCGACCGGGCCTTCGTCGACAAGATGGTGTCGGACCACGAAGCGACGATCGCGCTGTTCGAGAACGCGGCGCAGAACGCCAGCACCGACCAGGCGAAGTCGCTGGCCCAGGGCGCCCTGCCGAAGCTCCGCTCGCACCTGCAGACTGCGCAGGACCTGCAGGCGAAGCTGGGCGGCGCCAATCCGGGCACCTGAGGGCCGCAGGCCGGCCTCACAAAAGAAAGGGCCGGCAAGGAAGCCGGCCGCACAAAAGAAAAGGGCCGGCATGGAGCCGGCCCTTTCCGTCTTTCTGGCGCGCCCGGAGAGATTCGAACTCCCGACCCCCAAGTTCGTAGCCTGGTGCTCTATCCAGCTGAGCTACGGGCGCAAAAAGCAGAAGCGGAATTGTGCGGAACCGGCGGGGCTCCGTCAATCCTTCGAAGGGTGAAAACTGGCGGAGACTGAGGGATTCGAACCCTCGATGGAGCTTTTGACCCCATACTCCCTTAGCAGGGGAGCCCCTTCGGCCTCTCGGGCAAGTCTCCGTGGCGACCGCTGCCGGCGCCGCGAGCGCGAAAGGATAGCGGCTCAGCCCACCTGCGGCAAATCGGAGTCCTGGCCGGGCTCTCCGCGCTGGATGCGCTGGTAGATCTCCTCGCGATGGACCGCGACATCCTTGGGCGCCGTGATGCCGATGCGCACCTGGTTCCCCTTGACGCCGAGCACGGTGACCGTGACCGAATCGCCGATCATCAGCGTCTCTCCGACGCGACGGGTGAGAATCAGCATTTGAACTTCTCCATGCCCGGCTTCATGCCGGGTGCAACCGGTTCCGTGAATTGCCTAGGATACTACCCACTCGCGCGCGCAATGTGGGCACGACGAAAGTCACGCCCCCGCGACGCCGGTGGGGTTCAGTTCATCCTTTCCATGACCCAGTCGGGTATGGCGCCCAGCGCGGCGACCAGCGCCGGGCCGTCGTCGCCACCGCCCTGCGCGAGGTCGGGGCGGCCGCCGCCTTTGCCGTTGATCGCCTTCGCCACATGCGACAGCAGGTCGCCGGCCTTGACCTTGCCGAGCGCACTGCCGCTGACGCCTGCGACCAATGCCGCCTTGCCGTCGACCGCGCCGGCGAGGACGACGACCGCGTCGCCGAGCTGCTGCTTGAATCGGTCCACCGCATCGCGCAGGGCCTTCGCGTCGAAGCCTTCCAGGCGCGCGGCGAGGACGCGCACGCCGCGCACGTCCACCGCGTTCGCGGCGAGGTCGGCGGTCGCGCCGCTCGCGGCCTTCGCGCGCAGCGCATCGAGCTCGCGCTCGAGCTTCTTCTGCCGGTCGAGCAGCCCCCGCAGCTTGTCGGCCACGTCGGACGCGTTGCCGCCCAGCAACTGCGCCGCGTCGCGCAGGCGCTGCTCCTCCGCGGCGACATGGTCCAGCGCGCCCTGCCCGGTGAGCGCCTCGATGCGGCGCACGCCCGCGGACACGCCGCCCTCCGAGACGATCTTGAACAGGCCGATGTCGCCGGTGCGGCCCACATGCGTGCCGCCGCACAGTTCGGTCGAGGCCTCGCCCATGCGCAGCACGCGCACTTCGTCGCCGTACTTCTCGCCGAAGAGCGCGAGCGCGCCGAAGTCCAGCGCGTCCTGCATGCCCATGTGGCGTACTTCGGCCGCGTGGTTCGCGCGGATTTCCGCATTGACCCGGCGCTCGACCTCCGCGACCTCGGCGGCGGTCATCGGCTGGATGTGCGAGAAGTCGAAGCGCAGGCGTTCGGGCGCGACCAGCGAGCCCTTCTGCGCGACGTGCGTGCCGAGCACCTGGCGCAGCGCGGCGTGCAACAGGTGGGTCGCGCTGTGGTTGAGCACGGTCGCGGCGCGGCGCTGCGCGTCCACCGCGCCGGCCAGCCGGTCGCCGCGGCGCAGCGTGCCCGTCGCGAGGCGGCCGGCGTGCGCGTGGAATTGGCCGGCTAGCTTCAGCGTGTCGTCGACGACGAAACGGGCGCCTTGCGCCGCCAGTTCGCCGGTGTCGCCGACCTGCCCGCCGGATTCCGCGTAGAACGGCGTCGCGTCGAGCACGACGAGGCCCTCCTCGCCCTCGGCCAGCGCATCCACCGGCCGCCCGTCGCGGAGGATCGCCAGCACTTCGAGGCCGTCGGCCGCGAGCGCCTCGTAGCCGAGGAACCGCGTCGGCGGCAGCTGCGAGGCCAGCTCGGCCGGCAGCGTCGTGCCCCCGCCGAACTTGCCGGCGGCGCGGGCCGTCGCCTTCTGCTGCGCCATCGCCGCGTCGAAGCCGGCCATGTCCACCGCCAGGCCGCGCTCGCGCGCGATGTCCGCGGTGAGGTCGACCGGGAAACCGTACGTATCGTAGAGGCGGAACGCATCCGCGCCGGGAATCGTCGCGCTCGCCTTCACCGCGTCGCGGCCGGCGACCTCGTCGAAGATGCGCATGCCGTGCTCGAGGGTCTCGCCGAAGCGCTCCTCCTCGGCGCGCAGCGCGGACTCGACGAACGCCTGCCCGCGCGCGAGCTCGGGGTACGCCTCGCCCATCGCGGCGACGAGCGGCGCGACCATCTTCCAGAAGAAGTCGCCGCGGACGCCCAGCATCCAGCCATGGCGCAGGGCGCGGCGGATGATCCGCCGCAGCACGTAGCCGCGGCCCTCGTTCGACGGCAGCACGCCGTCGACGATCAGGAAGCTGCAGGCGCGGATGTGGTCGGCGATGACGCGCAGCGACTTGTTGCCGAGGTCGGCGGTGCCGGTCAGCCCCGCGGCCGCGGCGATCAGGTCGCGGAAGAGGTCGATCTCGTAGTTGCCGTGCACGCCCTGCAGGATCGCGGTCAGCCGCTCCAGGCCCATGCCGGTATCCACGCACGGCGCCGGCAGCGGCAACAGCGTGCCGTCGGGCTGGCGGTCGAACTGCATGAACACCAGGTTCCAGATCTCGATGAAGCGATCGCCGTCCTCGTCCGGCGAACCGGGCGGGCCGCCGGCGATGTGCGCCCCGTGGTCGTAGAA
This sequence comes from Lysobacteraceae bacterium, assembly GCA_024508915.1. Taxonomy (GTDB): domain Bacteria; phylum Pseudomonadota; class Gammaproteobacteria; order Xanthomonadales; family Xanthomonadaceae; genus Cognatiluteimonas. The sequence goes on from JANINR010000139.1 coordinate 14,128, forward strand.
GATCTCGGTGCACGGACCGCAGGGCCCGGTGTCGGCCATCTGCCAGAAGTTGTCGCTGGCGAAGGGCGCGCCCTTGTTGTCGCCGATGCGCACGATGCGCTCCTTCGGCAGGCCGATCTCCTTGTGCCAGATGTCGTAGGCCTCGTCGTCGGTCTGGTAGACGGTGACGAGCAGGCGGTCGGCGGGCAGCTTCCAGGTCTGCGTGAGCAACTCCCACGCCCAGGCGATGGCGTCGCGCTTGAAGTAGTCGCCGAACGACCAGTTGCCCAGCATCTCGAAGAAGGTGTGGTGGCGCGCGGTGTAGCCGACCTGGTCGAGGTCGTTGTGCTTGCCGCCGGCGCGCAGGCAGCGCTGCACGTCGGCCGCGCGCACGTAGTTGCGCTTCTCGGCGCCCAGGAACACGTCCTTGAACTGGACCATGCCGGAATTCGTGAACAGCAGGGTCGGATCGTTGGCCGGGACGAGCGGCGCCGACGGCACGATGGTGTGGCCGCGGGCGGCGAAGAAGTCGAGGAAATCGCGACGGATTTCGGAGGTGGTCTTCATGGGCACTGCGATGGGCGGGGACGGGCTGTCACGGCGGGCGGTCACGACGCCCGGCCCGGAACCGGCTTGCGCGGTCCGGGCGGGCATGAAACCGGATGCCCTAAGGGTAGCAGACGGGGCGGCAGCCCTCGCGCCGCCGCTCAGTCGAAGTCGAGGGGTCCGGCACGGGTGACGGCACGAACCACGTCGCCGTCGAAGCCTCGACGCAGCAGGAAGTCCGCGGCCTTGCGGCGCGCCTGGAGGGTGTCGAGCGCCTGGCCGAAGCGGCGCCGCACCAGGTCGCGGGCGCGGGCCAGCCAGTCGTCGTCACCCGCCTCGGCGAGCGCCGCGAAGGCCTCCTCCACGAGGGCTTCGGCGATCCCGTGACTGGCCAGTTCGGCGCGGATCCGCACCGGTCCCTGCCCGCCCGCCGCACGCGAGCGGGCGAGGCTGCAGGCGAAGCGGAGATCGTCCTGCCAACCTGCCTCGGCCATCCGCGCCACGGCGCTGCGGGCCTCTTCGGCCGGGACGCCGCGGGCGCGCAGCTTGCGTGCCAGTTCGGGCCGGGAGTGCTCGCGCCGGACCAGCAGCGCGAGCGCCCGTTGCGCCGGGGTGGGTTCGGGACGACGCCCGGCCATCGCCGCGTCAGTCGTCCTTGCCCGCCGAGTCGTTCTCGTCGCGCGAGGCTTCCTGCGGAACGAACTTTTCGCGCAGCGCATTCTCCAGCGTGGTCGCCATCGCCGGGTTCTCCTTGAGGAACTGGCGGGCATTCTCCTTGCCCTGGCCGATGCGCTCGTCGTTGTAGCTGTACCAGGCGCCCGACTTCTCGACCAGCCGCGCTTCGACGCCCATGTCGATCAGCTCGCCCTCGCGCGAGATGCCTTCGCCGTACAGGATCTCGGTGATGACCTGCTTGAACGGCGGCGCCATCTTGTTCTTGACCACCTTGATGCGGGTCTGGTTGCCGATGATCTCGTCGCCCTTCTTGATCGAGCCGATGCGACGGATGTCCAGGCGCACCGACGCATAGAACTTCAGCGCGTTGCCGCCGGTCGTGGTTTCCGGGCTCTGGCCCGGCATCATCACGCCGATCTTCATGCGCAGCTGGTTGATGAAGACGACCAGGCAGTTGCTGCGCTTGATGTTGCCGGTGAGCTTGCGCAGCGCCTGGCTCATCAGGCGCGCCTGCAGGCCGGGGAGCTGGTCGCCCATCTCGCCCTCGATTTCGGCCTTGGGCGTGAGCGCCGCCACCGAGTCGACCACGACCATGTCCACGGAGTTCGAGCGCACGAGCATGTCGGCGATCTCGAGCGCCTGCTCGCCCGTGTCGGGCTGCGAGACCAGCAGGTCGTCGACGTTGACGCCGAGCTTGGCGGCATAGGTCGGGTCGAGCGCGTGCTCGGCGTCGATGAAGGCCGCGGTGCCGCCGCGCTTCTGGCACTGGGCGATCGCCTGCAGCGTGAGCGTGGTCTTGCCGGAGGATTCCGGCCCGTAGATCTCGACCACGCGGCCACGCGGCAGGCCGCCGATGCCCAGCGCGATGTCGAGCATGAGCGAGCCGGTGGGAACGACCTCGACGGCTTCGGCGACCTTGTCGCCCATGCGCATCACCGAGCCCTTGCCGAACTGCTTCTCGATCTGGCTCAGGGCGGCGGAGAGGGCGCGCTTCTTGTTCTCGTCCATGGTCGGTTCCTCGTTGGAGTTGGATGGCGATATCGGTTGGTGGTCAGCCTACGGAGCCGCCATCGCACGGACTGCGACCGGAGCGGCGGAGCACGATTCGAATATGCGCCGCAGGCCGCGAGGCCCGGCAGCGGCGGACGCCGCACCGCCGCGTCGGGAAAGTCCGCGCGGCGGCGGCGCTCACCGGTTCGGCCTCACCAGGCCGCAGTACAACCCTTCGATCGCAAAGTCCTGCCCGGGCTGGACCTCGATCGGGGCGTAGTCGGGATTGCGCGGCAGCAAGCGGATGCGATCCTTGCCGACCTTGAGCAGCTTCACCGTCACCTCGTCGTCGATGCGCGCGACCACGATCTGGCCCGAGCGCGCGTCGCGGGTGCGGTGCACGCCGATCAGGTCGCCGTCGAAGATGCCCTCGTCGCGCATCGAGTCGCCCTTGACCTTCAACAGGTAGTCGGGCGACGGGGAAAACAGCACGCGGTCGAGGACGAGCATCTGGTCGGAACCGATGTCGGCCCCGATCGGCATGCCCGCCGCCACCTGGCCGAGCACCGGGAGCAGGAGCGCGTCGTCGTTCGAGGCGGCGCCCGCGGCCATGGCGGGCCCGAGCGCCAGCGCCCCCTGCGGCGGCACCGGCGCGTGCAGCAGCCGGATGCCGCGCGCACGCCCGGGCACGCGCTCGATCGCCCCGGCCGCTTCCAGCGCCTCGAGGTGGTACTGGGCCGCCCGCACGCCCTTGAACCCGAATGCGCGCGCGATCTCGGCCTGCGAAGGCGGCATGCCCTCGGCGTCGATGCGCTCGGCGATCAGGGCCAGGATGGCCTGCTGGGTCTCGGTCAACGGCGAAGTCGCGTCCATGGTTAGTAGTATTACTACTAACGATATCGCCCGTCAACGCCCCGGGGCTACGCGGCGGAAAGCATCCTTTCGAGCCCTTCCAGCGCGGCGGAGACCGTCTGCCGGCGCACCGCCTCGCGATCCCCGTCGAAATGGAACGCCTCCGCCCGCGGATAGCCGCCGCGCCGCTTCCAGGCGATCCACACCGTGCCGACCGGCTTGTCCGGCGTCCCGCCGGTCGGCCCGGCGATCCCGGTGACCGCCACCGCCACGCCCGCGCCCGAGTGCACCAGCGCGCCCGACACCATCTCCAGCACGGTTTCGCGGCTCACCGCGCCGAAGTGTTCCAGCGTCAGCGGGCTCACCCCGAGCAGCCCCTGCTTCGCCTCGTAGCTGTAGGTCGCCAGCCCGCAGTCGAACCACTCCGACGAACCGGCGATGTCGGTGAGCACCTTGGCGATCCAGCCGCCGGTGCAGCTCTCGGCGGTGACCAGGGTCTGCCGCGCCTCGCGCAGGCGCGTGCCGAGCGCGGCGGCCTGCGCGCGCAGTCGTTCGTCGTCCGGGGCCTGCATGCTGTCGTCCTTGCCGCGTCGCGCGCGGATTCCTGGAACGGATGGGGCAAACTAGCGGCCTTTGCATCCGAAGTCCACGACCCCGCGCCCATGGCTGCAGCCGCAGAGCACACGCCGCTGATGAAGCAGTTCTTCGCCGCCAAGGCGGAGCATGCCGACACGCTGCTGTTCTTCCGCATGGGGGACTTCTACGAGCTGTTCTACGACGACGCGCGCAAGGCGGCGCAGCTCCTCGACATCACCCTGACCCAGCGCGGGCAGTCGGCCGGGCAGCCGATCCCGATGGCGGGCGTGCCGGTGCATGCGTACGAGGGCTACCTCGCGCGGCTGGTGGCGCTCGGCGAATCCGTGGCCATCTGCGAGCAGATCGGCGACCCGGCGCTCGCCAAGGGCCTGGTCGAGCGCAAGGTGGTGCGCATCGTCACGCCGGGCACGGTCACCGACGAGGCGCTGCTGGACGAGCGCCGCGACACGCTGCTGCTGGCGATCGCGCGCGGGCGCAACGGCTACGGCCTCGCGTGGGCCGATCTCTCCGGCGGGCGCTTCCTGGTGAACGAGGTCGCCGGCGACGATGCCCTCGAGGCCGAGCTCGCGCGCCTGTCGCCCGCCGAAGTGCTGTTCGCCGACGAGGAGGGCTGGCCGCCGGCGGTGCTCGAATGCCGCGGCCTGCGCCGCCGCCCGCCGTGGCTGTTCGATGCCGACAGCGGTCGCCGCCAGCTGCTGCGCTTCTTCGCCGTGCACGACCTCGGCGGCTTCGGCATCGACGACCGGCCGGCCTGCATCGCCGCCGCCGCGGCGCTGCTCGGCTACGTGGAGGAAACGCAGAAGCAGCGCCTGCCGCACCTCACCGGCATCGCGTTCGAGCCGGCCGACGAGGCGATCGCGATGAACGCCGCGACGCGCCGCCACCTCGAGCTCGACACGCGCGTGGACGGCGACACCCGCAACACGCTGCTCGGCGTGCTCGACAGCACGATCTCGCCGATGGGCGGGCGCCTGCTGCGGCGCTGGCTGCACCGCCCGCTGCGCGACCGGCGCGTGCTCGGCGAGCGGCACCAGGCGGTCGCCGCGCTGGTGGACGCGCGCGCCGACGACGCCCTGCGCGAGTCGTTCCGCGCGCTCGGCGACCTCGAGCGCATCCTCGC
>JANINR010000140.1 GCA_024508915.1 Lysobacteraceae bacterium
CTCGATGCGGTGGCCGGCGCGCGCGGCGGCCCCGCGCGCACGGCCGGCGTACCCTTGCTCGCCTGGCTGGCCTGGGCGCTGCTGTGCATCGCCGCGGCGCGGCCGCAGCAACTCGGCGCGCCGGTCGCACCGCCGCAGGCGAGCCGCGGGATGGTGCTCGCGGTGGACCTCTCGGGCAGCATGGCGGACGAGGACATGGCGCTGTCGGGGCGGCTCGTCGACCGCCTCACGGCGGCGAAGGCGGTGCTCGACGATTTCCTCGACCGCCGCGCCGGCGACCGCGTCGGTTTGGTGGCGTTCGGGAGCCGCGCCTACGTGTTGGCGCCGATGACGCTCGACCTGGACTCGGTGCGGGCGCAGCTGCGCGACAGCGTCGTCGGCCTGGCGGGTCGCGAGACCGCGATCGGCGATGCCATCGCGCTGGCCGTCAAGCGGCTCGCGCGCCAGCCGCGCGGCGAGCGCGTGCTGGTGCTGCTCACCGACGGCGTGAACACCACCGGCATGCTCGATCCGCTCAAGGCGGCGGAACTGGCGCGCGACAACGGCGTGCGCATCCACACCATCGCGTTCGGCGGCAGCGGTGGCGGTCTTTCGGTCTTCGGCCTGCCGATCCCGTTGCCCGGCGGCGGCGACGACATCGACGAGGCCACGCTCGCGCGCGTCGCCGCGCTCACCGGCGGCAAGGCGTTCCGCGCGCGGGATACCGCGCAGCTCGCCGGCATCTACGCCGAGATCGAGCGGATCGAGCCGATCGCGCACGCGGCGCGCCCGGTGCGCCCGCGCATCGAACGCTATCCCTGGCCGCTCGCGGCGTCTCTGCTGTGCGTGTTGCTGCTCTGCGCACGCGGCGCGCGACGGGAGGCGGCGTGATCGACTTCGCGCCCGCAGGCTTGCACCTGATCCGCCCCTGGTGGCTGCTCGCGCTGCCGGTCGCGGCGTGGGTCGCGTGGAAGTGGCGGGGGCGCCACGCCGCGGGCGCATGGGAGCGCGCCGTCGATCCGGCGCTGCGCGCGCACCTGCTCGAACCGTCCGCTACGCGCGGGCGCCGCTGGCGGGCATGGGCGGGATGGCTGGCGGTGGCGCTCGCGATCCTTGCGCTCGCGGGGCCGTCGTGGCGCCGCGAAGCGCAGCCGTTGTGGGAAGCGAAGGCGCCGCTGGTCGTCGCCTTCGACCTGTCGCCGGCGATGCTCGCCGCCGATCCGCCGCCGTCGCGCCTGGCGCGCGCCCGCGCCAAGCTGGCGACACTGCTGCGCGAACGCCGCGGCGGCGAGGTCGGGCTGCTCGTGTATGCGGACGACGCCTACACCGTCGCGCCGCTGACCGACGATGCCGCGAACGTCGCCGTGTTCCTCGATGCGCTGGCGCCGGACATCATGCCCGGGTCGCAAGGCGGCGCCGACGCCGATGCGGCGATCGGGCGCGCGGCGCGCCTGTTGCGGCAGGCGGGCTTCGATCGCGGCGACATCCTGCTGGTCTCGGGCAGCGCGATGCCGGCGTCGGCCGTGGCCGCGGCGGCGCAGGCCGCGCGCGACGGATACCGGGTCTCCGTGCTGGATGCGGTGCCCGCGGCGGCGAGTGCCGCGGCCGGCG
>JANINR010000141.1 GCA_024508915.1 Lysobacteraceae bacterium
CGTGGTGGTCGAGCGCGTGCAGCCCCGCGGCCGCGAGCAGGCCGGCCTGCCGCAGCCCGCCGCCGAGCACCTTGCGCCAGCGGCGCGCCGTGGCGACGAGCGTGCCGCTGCCGACCAGCACCGAACCGACCGGCGCGCCGAGTCCCTTCGACAGGCACACCGACACGCTGTCGAAGTGCCGGGCGATCGCGCGCGCCGGCACGCCCTGCGCGACCGCCGCGTTGTAGAGCCGCGCGCCGTCGAGGTGCAGTCCGAGCCCGCGCCGGTCGCAGAGCGCGCGTGCCGCCGCGAGGTACTCCAGCGGCAGCGGGCGACCCTGCCAGGTGTCCTCCAGGCACAGCAGCCGCGTGCGCGCGAAGTGCGGATCGTCGGGCTTGATCGCCCGCTCGACGGCGTCGAGCGGCAGCGTGCCGTCGGCTGCCTGCGGGATCGGCTGCGGCTGGATCGAGCCCAGCACGGCCGCACCGCCGCCCTCGTACTTGTAGGTGTGCGCATCCATCCCGACGATGTATTCGTCGCCGCGCGCGCAGTGCGCCATCAGCGCGGCCAGGTTCGATTGCGTGCCGCTCGGCATGAACAGCGCCGCCTCGAAGCCGAGATCCGCCGCGAGCCGTTCCTGCAGCGCGTTGACCGTCGGATCGTCGCCGTAAACGTCGTCGCCGACGTCCGCCGCCAGCATCGCCGCGCGCATCGCCGCGGTGGGGCGGGTGACGGTATCGCTGCGCAGGTCGACCCAGCCGCCGCCGGCGGCCGTGTCGTCGGGGCCGGGGCCGGAGCCGCCGGAAGTCGGTTTCGCGTCCATGGCGCCATGGTAAGCCGGCGCCCGGCGCGCGGGCGCGGGTACACTCGCGTGCCGCAAGCCCGGTGCCGCCGCCCATGAAGATCGCGAGCTGGAACGTCAATTCGCTCAACGTGCGCCTGCCGCACCTGCAGCAGTGGCTGGCCGAGGCGGCGCCCGACGTGGTGGGCCTGCAGGAGACGAAGCTCGAGGACCTGCGCTTCCCCGACGACGTGCTCGCCGGGCACGGCTACCGCAGCGTGTTCGCCGGGCAGAAGACCTACAACGGGGTCGCGATCCTCGCGAAAGGCCACGCGATCGAGGACGTGCAGGCCGGCATCCCCGGATTCGACGACGAACAGAAGCGCGTCATCGCGGCCACGGTCGGCGGCGTGCGCATCGTCAACTTCTACGTGGTCAACGGCCAGGAAGTCGGCAGCCAGAAGTACGAGTACAAGATGCGCTGGCTGGAGGCCGCGCGCGGCATGCTCGAGGCGGAGCTGGCGAAGCATCCGCGGCTGGTGGTGCTGGGCGACTTCAACATCGCGCCCACCGACGCCGACGTCCACGACCCGAAGCGCTGGCGCGAGAAGATCATGTGCTCCACGCCCGAGCGCGAGGCGCTGCAGCGCATGCAGGCACTCGGCCTGCACGACAGCTTCCGCCTGCACAACGACGAACCCGGCCACCACTCCTGGTGGGACTACCGCCTGCAGGCCTTCGACCGCGGCTGGGGCCTGCGCATCGACCTGTTGCTGGTCTCCGACGCGCTGCGCGCGGCCTGCACGGCCGGCGGCATCGACCTGGCGCCGCGCCGGCTCGAGCGCCCCAGCGACCACGCGCCGGCCTGGCTGGCGCTGGCCTGAGCGTCGCGCAAAAAGAGAGCCGCGCAAAAAGAAAGGCCCGGCATCCTGCCGGGCCTTCGCGCATCCGTGCCGCCCATCCGGGGGCTGTGTCCCGCTCCTTCGAACCTTCCTCTGAATTTGACGCTTGTTTCGCCGCGCGGGCTTAACGCACGCGCCCGCGGCGGAACAGGTTCACGATCGCCAGCAGGATGATCGCGCCGATCAGCGCCGCGATGAAACCCATGATGTCGAAGCCGCCTGCGGCGCTGGTGCTTCCGCCGATGAGCGGGGCGATCAGCCAGCCGCCGATCAGCGCGCCGATGATGCCTACCACGACGTTCAGCAGGATGCCCTGCTGCGCATCGGTCCGCATGATCATGCTGGCAAGCCAGCCGATGATGCCGCCCACGATCAGCCAAATGATCAGACCCATGTTCACTCTCCTTATGCGCGGTTGTCGGGGGAACTGCTTCCCTCAGTGGGGCGCGACAAGTCTGTACAGGGGGCCGTGATGGCGGCGTGTGTGAACCGGGGCCCGGAAAGATCCGAAAACCGGCCGTCAATCAGTCGCTTGCGCCGCGCAGCGCGGCGAGCAGGGCGGCCCGTGGAAGCTTGCCGGTGCCGTTGCGCGGCAGGGCCCGGACGCGCCGCAGCGGACGCGGCAGGAAGACCGGGTCGATGCCGTCGCGCAGCGCCGCGAGGATGCGGGCCTCGTCGAGCCCGGGCGCGACCGCGAGCGCGGCGATGCGCCGCACGCCGGTGGCGGGATCGGGATCGAGCTGGAACACCACGCCGTCCTCCACGCCGTCCAGCGCCTGCAGTCGGCGCGTCAGGTCGCCGAGCGAGGCGCGCTTGCCCGCGATCTCGAGCAGGTCGGCATCGCGCCCGCGCAGCAGGAACCGGCCGGCGGCGTCGACCTCGACCAGGTCGGCGAGCGTGACGGGCGCGGCGAGCTGCGGCGCATGCACCTCGGTGCCGCCGGGCCGCGGTTGCATCCGCACGCCCGGAAACGGCGTCCACGCCGCTTCGCACGCGGTGCGGCGCCGCCCGACGACGCAGGTTTCGGTGGAACCGAAGAACTCGCGCAGCTCGCAGCCGAAGCGCGCTTCGGCGGCCGCGGCGAGCGTCGCCGGCAGCGGCGCCGTCGCCGAGACGATGCCGGCGAGCGGAGGCGGCGCCAGCGATGCGTCGGCCGCGCAGGCGTCCAGCAAAGCGCGCAGGTGCACCGGCGTCGTGACCAGCAGGCGCGGCGCCGGCGCCTCGTGCAGCGCGCGCACGATGTCGTGGGGGAAGAACGGCCGGCCGGCGTGCACGGCCGCATCGGCGAACAGCGGCAGCAGCACGCTGAGTTCCATGCCGTACATGTGCTGCGGCGGGACCGTCGCCACCAGGTGCGCGATCGCGCCGCGCGGCCAGAGATCGCGCAGCGCCGCGGCGTTCTGCGCGGTGCTGGCGTGGAACGACGCCCAGGTCTTCGGGTGCGCGGCCGGCGTGCCGGTGCTGCCGGAGGTGAAGCCGACCACCGCGAGCCCGTCGGCGCGGACTTCGGCGCGGAGCCCGGCATTGCGTGCGGCGTTCGGCGTCGCATCGCGGAGGACAGCCTCGATGGCGTCTTCGCCGAGGCAGTGGCTGCGGGGATGGCGCGCGGCGATGTCGGCGACGCAACCGGGTGCGCGCGACGGCGGCAGCAGCACGGCCTGGCCGCGCAGCGCGGCAGCGCAGAAGCCCAGCAGGAAGCGGTAGCGGTCCTCGCACGGCAGGATCGCGTGGGCGGCGTCCGGAAGCCGGGCCGCGAGCGCGTGCGCCTGGTCGAGGAACGCATCCAGCGCCACGGGCCCCTCGGGTCCGAAGACGACCGTGCGCGTGCCGTCGCCGGCGACGAGCGGCAGCATGCGGACTCCGTGCTCCTGGACGACTGCGGACATGGCGGCCTGTGTTTTCCCCGGCGGTACTTTACGCTGGCCGCGATCCCGCCGGAGGCCCGATGCCGAGCTCCCCCACGCCGCAGTGGCACTGGCAGCCGTGGCCCGCCGCCGAGCGCGCGCGCGCCGACGGCGCGTGGACGGCCGCGCATGCGTGGCTGGCGTCGCTGCCGGGGATGCCGGCGGAGGCGCTGCCGCTGCAGCGCGATGGCCACGGGCGTCCGCGGTTCCGCCAAGGTGCCCGCATGGACGCGGGCTGGAGCCACAGCGGCGACGGCCTGCTGCTCGCCTGCGTGCGCGACGCGGTGCTCGGCGTCGACATGGAGAGCGAACGCCCGCGCCCGAAGGCGCTGGAGATCGCGCGCCGCTACTTCGCGCCCGCCGAGGCGGACTGGCTCGAGGCGCAGCCGGCGGCACGCGACCTCGCCTTCCTGCGCCTGTGGTGCGCGAAGGAGGCGGTGCTGAAGGCGCACGGCCGCGGCCTCGCCTTCGGACTGGACCGGCTCGCCTTCGCCGAGCGCGAAGGCGCGCTCGTGCTGGTCGAGGCGGACCCGCGGCTCGGCGATCCGGCGAGCTGGTCGCTCCGCGAATTCGTGCCGCATCCCGGCTACCGCGCCGTCCTCGCCTGGCGCCCCAATACAATGCACGGATGAGCGACGCCATCGGCACCGTGGAGCGAAACGACCTCGAGGCCGGCCTCGAGGCGCTCGGGCTCGAGCGCGCGCTGGCCGGGCCGCTGCTCGCCTACCTCGCGCTGCTGCTGCGCTGGAACGCCACCTACAACCTCACCGCCATCCGCGACCCGCGCGAGATGGTCGCCAAGCACCTGCTCGATTCGCTCGCGATGCACGCGGCCACCGCGCCGATCGCCGCGGCCCGCGGCCGCCTCGCAGACCTGGGCACGGGCGCCGGGCTGCCGGGCATCCCGCTGGCGATCGCGCAGCCGGGCCTGCAGGTCGCGCTGGTCGAATCCAGCGGCAAGAAGGCGCGTTTCCTGCGCGAAGCCGTGCGCAGCCTCGGCCTGGGCAACGCGCGGGCCGTCGAATCGCGGATCGAGGCGTTCGATGCGCCCGGCGCCTTCGACGCGATCACCGCGCGCGCCCTGGCCACGCTGCCCCTGATCCTCGAACTGGGCGGCCACCTGCTGAAGCCCGGCGGCGTGCTGCTGGCGATGAAGGGCGTCGTGCCGGCCGACGAGATCGCGGCGCTGCCCGCGGGCTGGGAAGTGCGCGAGGTCCGGCCGCTCGCGGTGCCCGGCCTGGCCGCGGAACGCCACCTGGTCGTGGTCGCCCGCACCTCCGGCGGCGATACCGCATAATCCCCGGTCCGGCCGCGCGCCACGGCGACGTGGCGTGCGCCGGCCATTCATCGCACGAGGTCACGCGCCGAGCCATGGCCCGCATCATCGCTGTCGCCAACCAGAAAGGCGGGGTCGGCAAGACCACGACCGCGGTCAACCTCGCCGCGGCGCTGGCGGCCACGCCCAAGCGCGTGCTGCTGGTCGACCTCGACGCGCAGGGCAACGCCACCATGGGCAGCGGCGTGGACAAGCACGAGCTGGCGGCGTCCAGCTGCGACGTGCTGCTCGAGGAGCAGCACGCCGACACCGCGATCGTGAAGACCCCCGAGGGCTTCGACCTGCTGCCCGGCAACACCGACCTCACCGCGGCCGAGATCGAGCTGATGGACGAGGAGGGCCGCGAGCAGCGCCTGAAGCGCGCGCTCGAGCCGCTGCGGGGCCGCTACGACTTCATCATCATCGACTGCCCGCCGGCGCTGTCGCTGCTCACCCTCAACGCGCTCACCGCCGCCGACGGCGTGCTGGTGCCCATGCAGTGCGAGTACTACGCGCTGGAAGGCCTGAGCGCGCTGGTGCGCACCATCGACGCGCTCAAGGGACGGCTCAACCCGCGGCTCGAGATCGAGGGCGTGCTGCGCACCATGTTCGACGTCCGCAACAACCTCGCCAATGCGGTGTCGGCCGAGCTGGTCGAGCATTTCGGCGACAAGGTGTTCCGCACCATCGTGCCGCGCAACGTGCGCCTGGCCGAGGCGCCGAGCCACGGCCAGAGCATCGTCGGCTACGACCGCGCCTCGCGCGGCGCAGTCGCGTACCTGGGCCTGGCGGGCGAGGTGCTGCGCCGGCAGCGCGAACGCGAGCAGGCGGAAAAAGAGAAGCAGGGGGAAGGCAGGACGATGAAGGACACCGCAGGAAGCGCGGCATGAGCGCCGCGTCGAAGACCGCCGCGAAGAAGCGCGGGCTGGGTCGCGGCCTCGAGGCGCTGCTCGGCCCGAAGGCCGCCGCCGAGGCGCCCGCGCTGGAGGCGAAGCCGGGCGATGCGCTGCGCACGCTGCCGGTCGACGCGCTGGCGCCGGGCAAGTACCAGCCGCGGCGCACGATGGATGACGCCAAGCTCGGCGAGCTCGCCGAGTCGATCCGCGCGCAGGGCGTGATCCAGCCGATCGTGGTGCGCGAGGTCGCGTCGCCGCGCGGCGGCCGCACCTGGGAAATCATCGCCGGCGAGCGCCGCTGGCGCGCCTCCAGGCTGGCCGGCCTCGGCGAAGTGCCGGTGGTCGTGCGCGAAGTCGACGACCGCACCGTGGTCGCGATGGCGCTGATCGAGAACATCCAGCGCGAGGACCTCAATCCGCTGGAGGAAGCCACCGCGCTGCAGCGGCTGATCGACGAGTTCGACCTCACCCATGCGCAGGCCGCGGAAGCGGTGGGCCGCTCGCGGGCCGCGGTGTCGAACCTGCTGCGGCTGCTGGAGCTGCCGCCGGAGATCCGCACGCTGGTGGAGACGCGCGCCCTCGAGATGGGCCATGCGCGCGCGCTGCTCACGCTCGCCCCGCAGGCCGCGGTCGCGCTGGCGCGGCAGGCCGCCGAACACGGCTGGTCGGTGCGCGAGGTCGAGCATCGCGTGCAGCAGCTCGCCGCGGGCAAGGTCGCCGGCGCGCCGTCGACCGGCAAGGCCAGGGCCGGCAAGGCCGCGCCTCAGGCCGACATCGCCGCGCTCGAGCGCGAGCTCGGCGAATCGCTCGGCACGCGCGTGGCGATCGACCACGGCCGCGGCGGCAAGGGCAAGCTCGTGATCCATTACGCCAACCTCGACGCGCTCGACGGCGTGCTCGAGAAGCTGCGCGCGAAGGGCTGACGCATGTTGTCCGTCGTCGTGCCGGTCTACAACGAGGAAGACAACGTCGCGCCGCTCGTCGGCGAGATCGTCGCCGCGCTGCGCGGCCGGCCCGCTGGCCAGGGCGGCGATTTCGAGATCGTCTACGTGGACGACTGCTCGACCGACGGCACGCTCGCGCGGCTGCAGGCGCTGAAGGCGGAAGTGCCGGAGCTGCGCGTGGTCCGCCACCTCAAGCAGGGCCGGCAGAGCACCGCGATCCGCAACGGCGTCAAGGCCGCGCGCGGCACCTGGATCGCCACGCTCGACGGCGACGGCCAGAACGATCCCGCCGACATCCCGAAGCTGATCGCCGAGCGCGCGAAGGCCGCGCCGGACGTGAAGCTGTTCGCCGGATGGCGCGTCAACCGCATGGACAGCGGCAGCAAGCGCTGGGCCTCGAAGTGGGCGAACGCGATCCGCTCGCGGATGCTGCGCGACGCCACCCCGGATACCGGCTGCGGCATCAAGCTGTTCGAGCGCGAAGCCTTCCTCGACCTGCCGCACTTCGACCACATGCACCGCTACCTGCCGGCGCTGATGCAGCGCGCGGGCTGGAAGACGGTGAGCGTGCCGGTGAACCACCGCCACCGCAGCGCCGGCGTGTCCAAGTACAACAACCTCAACCGCGCCCTGGTCGGCATCAGCGACCTGCGCGGGGTCGCCTGGCTGATCAAGCGCGGCAAGGTCGCCCCGACCGAGGAGCTGCCTTGAGTCCGATGGACGCGCCGATCGCCTGGCTGGCCTGGACCGGGCTGCACATGTCGCCCTGGAAGCTGATCGGCCTGGTCGGCGCCCTGATGTTCGGCGGCCGCTGGCTGGTCCAGTTCGTGGCCAGCAAGCGCGAGGGCAAGCCGGTGATCCCCCGGCTGTTCTGGTACATGAGCATCCTGGGCAGCCTGATGACCCTGTCCTACTTCGTCTTCGGCAAGAACGACTCGGTCGGCATCCTCCAGAACCTGTTCCCGGCCTTCACGGCCGCCTACAGCCTCTACCTGGACATCCGCCACCGCGGCTGGCGCCGCGACCGCGCCGGCCATTAGGGCCGGGCCACTGGCGCCAAGCCCCTGATTTGGCGCATAATCGCCGGCTCGCTGCGCCTGGCCGGTCCTCCGGCCCGCCCCGCGAGGCCGACGCCACCCGGGCTACGGGCGGCACCCATTACCTTTCGAGGTGCGTTATGTCCCGCGTATGCCAAGTCACCGGCAAGGGCGTGCAGACCGGCAACAACGTCTCGCACGCCAACAACAAGACCCGCCGCCGCTTCCTGCCCAACCTGCACGAGCGCCGCTTCTGGGTCGCCAGCGAGAACCGCTGGGTCAAGCTGAAGGTGTCCGCGCAGGCCCTGCGCACCATCGACAAGAACGGGATCGATTCGATCCTGGCCGATCTCCGCGCCCGCGGCGAAAAGGTCTGAGGAGGACGACATGGCGAGCAAGCGCGACAAGATCCGCCTGGTGTCCACCGCCGACACCGGCCACTTCTACACCACCGACAAGAACAAGAAGAACACGCCGAACAAGATGGAGGTCAAGAAGTACGACCCCGTCGTCCGGAAGCACGTGATCTACAAGGAAGCCAAGATCAAGTAAGAAAAGCCCGCCGCAAGGCGGGTTTTTTTTTCGTAGGGCCGACCCATGGTCGGCTGCTCTCCCTGCGGTTCAGGCGTCCTTGCGCCCGCGGACCAGCGCGTCGACGACGGACGGGTCGGCAAGGGTGGACGTGTCGCCCAGTTGCTCCGGCGCGTTCTCCGCGATCTTGCGCAGGATGCGCCGCATGATCTTGCCGCTGCGCGTCTTCGGCAGCGCCGGCGCCCACTGGATGTGGTCGGGGGTCGCTGTCGGGCCGATGTCGCCGCGCACCTGCGCGACGAGCTCCGCGCGCAGCGCGTCCGAAGGCGCGATGCCTTCCTTCAGCGTGACGTAAGCGTAGATGCCCTGGCCCTTGAGGTCGTGCGGGAAGCCGACCACCGCGGCTTCCGCGACGGCGTGGTGCGCGACCAGCGCGCTCTCGATTTCCGCGGTGCCGATGCGGTGGCCGCTGACGTTGATCACGTCGTCCACCCGCCCGGTGATCCAGTAGTCCCCGTCCGCATCGCGGCGCGCGCCGTCGCCGGTGAAGTACATGCCGGGATACGCCTTGAAGTAGGTCTCCACGAAGCGCTGGTGGTCGCCGTACACGGTGCGCATCTGGCCGGGCCAGGAATCGAGCAGGACGAGGTTGCCTTCGCCGGCGCCTTCGACGAACGCGCCGTTGGCGTCCACCAGCGCGGGACGCACGCCGAAGAAGGGCTTCATCGCCGCGCCGGGCTTCGGATCGGACACCACGCCGGGCCAGGGCGCGATGAGGATGCCCCCGGTCTCCGTCTGCCACCACGTGTCGACGACGGGGCAGCGCGATTCGCCGACGACGTCGTGGTACCAGCGCCACGCCTCGGGATTGATCGGCTCGCCGACCGAACCGAGCAGGCGCAGCGACGAGCGCGAAGTCGCGCGCACCCAGTCGTCGCCCTCGCGCATCAGCGCGCGGATCGCGGTCGGCGCGGTGTAGAAGATCGTCACCCGGTGCCTGTCGACCACCTGCCAGAAGCGCGAGCAGTCCGGCCACGTCGGGATGCCCTCGAACACGACGGCGGTGCTGCCGTTCGCGAGCGGCCCGTACACGATGTAGCTGTGGCCGGTGACCCAACCGATGTCGGCGGTGCACCAGTAGACGTCGTCCTCGCGCAGGTCGAACGCCAGCGCGTGCGTCATCGCGCAGAACACCAGGTAGCCGCCGGTCGTGTGCAGCACGCCCTTCGGCTTGCCGGTGCTGCCGGAGGTGTAGAGGATGAACAGCGGATCCTCCGCGTTCATGCGCTCGGGTTCGCACGCGTCGGGCTGGCCTTCGACGACGGCCTCGTACCAGCGGTCGCGCGGCATCTGCATCGCCACCGCGCCGCCGGTGTGGCGCACCACGAGCACGGTCTCGACGCTGTTGGTGCCGGGCAGCTTCAGCGCGGCGTCGACGTTCGCCTTCAGCGCGATGCGCTTGCCGCCGCGCAGGCCCTCGTCGGCGGTGATCACGAGCTTGCTGCCGCAATCGGCGATGCGGTCGGCGATCGAGTGCGGCGCGAAGCCGCCGAACACCACCATGTGCACCGCGCCGATGCGCGCGCAGGCCAGCATCGCCTCGACCGCTTCCGGGATCATCGGCAGGTAGATCGTGACCCGGTCGCCCTTGCCGACGCCGAGGTTGCGCAGCGCGTTGGCGAGGCGGCAGACGCGCGCGTGCAGCTCGCGGTAGGTGATGCGCTGCGGCTGCGCCGCCGGGTCGTCGGGTTCGAACAGGAGCGCAGCCTTGTCGCCGCGCGCGCCGAGGTGCCGGTCCAGGCACTCCACGCTCGCATTCAGCTCGCCGTCCGCGTACCAGCGCACGTGGAAGTCCGCGGGGTCGAAGGAGGTGTCCTTCACCTGCGCCGGCCGCCGCATCCAGTCCAGCCGGCCTGCGGCCCGGCTCCAGAACCCCTCGGGATCGCGCAGGGATTCCTCGTACAGGCGCGTGAATTCGGCGGCGTCGAGGGCCATGGCGGCTCCGGCAGGCGGGAAGGGCACAGTTTGCCGCAACCCGGGCGGCGGCTCATGCCGGCGGGCGCGACGGAGCGTTCCGATGACTTCAGGCCTATGCCGGGGCGGGGCGCCGGGTTTATGTTGCGGGTCCCTCCCGAACCGGTGACCGCCCCATGCGCCTCTCCCGTCCCACCCTGCTGGCGATGGCCATCTGCGCCTGCGTCGCCTGCACCCGCACGCCCACCGACGATGCCGCGAAGCCCGCCGCGACGCCGCCGGCCGCGACCGCGCCGGCGCAGCCCGTCATCGGCATCGACGTCGCCGGCCTCGACAAGAGCGTGCAGCCCGGCGACGACTTCAACGAATACGCGAACGGCGGCTGGCTGAAGACCGCGGAAATCCCGGCCGACCGTTCCAGCACCGGCATCTTCCTGCAGGTGTTCCAGAAGGCCGAGCAGCGCCAGGCCGACCTGGTGAAGGGCATCATCGACGCGAAACCGGCCGCCGGCACCGACGAACGCCGCATCGCCGACTACTACACCGCGTTCATGGACACCGCCACGATCGAGCAGCGCGGCCTGGCGCCGGTGCAGCCCGAGCTCGATGCGATCGCCGCCGTGAACGACAAGGCGGCCTTCGCCACCTACCTCGGCCAGGGCCTGCGCGCCGACGTCGATCCGCTCAATGCGACCAACTACTACACCGATCGCCTGTTCGGCCTGTTCGTGACCCAGGGCCTGCAGGATCCCGCGCACAACATGGCCTACCTGTTGCAGGGCGGCCTCGGCATGCCGAACCGCGACTACTACCTGTCGGCGGACAAGGACATGGCCTCCGTGCGCGACGCGTACAAGACCTACATGGCCGCGCTGATGAAGCAGGCCGGCATCGCCGACGCCGACGCCAAGGCGAAGGCGATCTACGCGCTCGAGGAGAAGATCGCCAAGGCGCAGGCCTCGATCGTCGACACCGAGAACGTGCACAACGCGCAGCCCTGGGCCCCCGCCGACTTCGCGAAGAAGGCGCCGGGCCTCGACTGGGCCGCGTACTTCAAGGCCGCCGGCCTCGACGGCCAGCAGACCATCACCGCCTGGCAGCCGGGCGCGATCGCCAAGCTCTCCGCGCTCACCGCCAGCGTGCCGCTGCAGGACTGGAAGGACTGGGCGACGTTCCATGCCATCAACCGCGCCGCCGGGCTGCTGCCGAAGGCCTACGCCGACCTGTCGTTCGGCTTCTACGGCACCACGCTCAGCGGCACGCCGCAGCAGCGCCCGCGCGACAAGCGCGCGCTCTCCGCGGTGAACAACGCGCTGGGCGACGCGGTCGGCAAGCTCTACGTGCAGAAGTACTTCCCGGCCTCGTCGCGCGAGAAGATCCAGCAGCTGGTGTCGAACCTGCTCGCGGTGTTCCCGGAGCGCATCGACAAGCTCGACTGGATGGACGACGCGACCAAGGCGAAGGCGAAGGCGAAGGTCGCCTCGATGAAGGTCGGCGTCGGCTACCCGGATACCTGGCGCGACTACGCGTCCTTCGAGGTGAAGCCCGACGACGCGCTCGGCAACGCGCAGCGCGCGCAGCTGGTCGAGTACCGCCACCAGCTCGCCAAGCTCGGCCAGGCGCCGGACCGCAACGAGTGGTGGATGACGCCGCAGACCGTGAACGCGGTCAACCTGCCGCTGCAGAACGCGCTCAACTTCCCGGCCGCGATCCTCGAGCCGCCGTTCTTCGACCCCAACGCGGACGACGCCGCCAACTACGGCGCCATCGGTTCGGTGATCGGCCACGAGATCAGCCACAGCTTCGACAACCTCGGTTCCGAGTTCGACGCCGAGGGCCGGTTGCAGAACTGGTGGACGCCGGGCGACGCCGAGCACTTCAAGGCCGCGGGCAAGAAGCTGATCGCGCAGTACGACGCCTACGAGCCGCTGCCGGGCCTGCACATCAACGGCGAGCAGACGCTGGGCGAGAACATCGCCGACCTGGCCGGCCTCGAGGTCGCGCACGAGGCGTACGTGAAGTCGCTCGGCGGCAAGCCGGCGCCGGTGCTCGAGGGCCTGACCGGCGAGCAGCGCTTCTTCCTCGCGTTCGGCCAGGCGTGGCGCACGAAGACGCGCGACGCGGCGCTGCGTGCGCAGGTGGTCGGCGACGGCCATGCGCCCGGTGCGTTCCGCGCGCAGACCGTGCGCAACATCGACGCGTGGTACGACGCGTTCGGGGTGAAGGAAGGCCAGAAGCTGTACCTGGCGCCGGACGCGCGCGTCCGCATCTGGTAATCCGCGGGCCGCGACGGCCGCCGTGCGCTGAATGCGCGCGGCGGCCGTTTCCGTTTGCAGGCAGGGCGGCGCGCGGGGAGAATCGGGCCACGCTCCCCGGAAACCACGCCATGCGCCTCGTGCCCACGATCGCGATCCTCCCCGCCGTCGCCCTGGCGTTCGCCGCCGCCGCTGCGGCCGCCGCCGCGGACGAGCCGGCGCAGAAGCCGGTTGCGTTCCGCGCCGAAGCCAAGGTCACGCTCGACGCCGCCGGCAAGCCGCTCGCGGTCGAGGCCAGCCAGGACCTGCCCGCGCCGGTGCGCAACTTCATCGAACAGCGCGTCGCGACCTGGCATTTCAGTCCGCCGGAGCAGGACGGCGTGACCGGGCCGGCGGTGACGTTCCTGGACCTCGGCGCCTGCGCGTTGCCGGTGCCGCAGGGCGGCTATCGGCTGGCCGTCGACTTCAAGCGCAATGGCCCGCGTTATGCGAACGGGCCCGTGTTCCAGGCGCCGGCCTATCCGCGCAGCGCCATGATCCGTCGCATCGGCGCGGCCATGGATGTCGTCTACGTGGTCGGCACCGATGGCAGGGCCACGCTGGAGAAACTCGAGTACACCGAGGGAGAGGGCGGACGCCGCGACGGTTTCGACGCATCGGTCCGCGAATGGCTGGACCAGATGCGCTTCGAACCGGAACAACTGGCCGGGCGGCCGGTGCGCACGAGGATCCGCACGCACGTGGCGTTCCGGCCCGGCACTCCGGGTCCGGCGCGCGACGATTTCCGACGGCAGCTCGAGGAGCGGGCCGCGAAGTCGGACGAATGCCGGCTCGCCGCGGGCGACCAGCAGCCCGAAGGCCCGGCGCGCGTGGCCCTGGATTCACCGGTGCGCGTCGAGCCCGCCGGCTGAGCGAGCGACGAGGGCGCGTCGCTCAGCGCGGAGGCGCCGCCAGCTCCCCGGCGTCGAGGACGCCGTCGCGATTGCGATCCTGTCGTGCGAACGTCGCGGCCAGGCGCGCGCGATGCGCGTCGCGGCTGAGCGGAGCGCCCCGGCCGCCGGGCAGTTCCGCCTTCGACAGCGTCCCGTCGCGGTCGCGGTCCATGGCGTCGAAGCCGTAGCCCATCCAGGCCTGGTATTCGGCCAGCGAGACGCGCGCATCGCCGTCGGCGTCCATGCGCGCGAGGTAGTCCGCAGTGGCGTGCACCGCTTGCGCGTGCACGGCTGGCGCCGCGATGCCGGATGCGACGAGCGCGACGGCCGCCGCCAGCGCGATGCGACCCCGGCGGCGGACGCGCCCCACGGCTGCGGCGTTACGCGGCCGCGCCGCGCAGCGAATAGCCCTTGAGCCGCATCGAGAAGTCCTGCAGCGCACGGATGCCGCTGGCCTCGGCCTCGTGGCACCAGGCCTGCAGCGCATGCAGGCGCTCGCTCGCGTCGTGGCTGCGCGCTTCGAGGACCGCGGCGAGGCGGCGGCGGTGCTCGACCAGCGTGCCGATGCGCGGCCGCTGCGCGACGAAGGCCTGCAGCTTGGCGCGCGCCTCGGGCTTGAGCCAGCGGCCGTCGTCGGCGAGGCCGCGGCGCAGCTTGCGCGGCAGCAACGCCCGCAGCTTCGCCCCGGCGAGGTTCGCTTCCTCGCGCAGCGCGGGCTTGAGCACGTTGCGCTGGTAGTCGGTCATCGCCTGGAAGCGCACCGCCAGCAGCGCCTTCAGCGTGTCGGCATCCGGCACCCGGATGTTGGGGCGCACGTCGAGCTTCGGCGCGGTGCGCAGCACCTTCGCCAGGCCGACGCGCTCGAGGCCGCGGATCGCCAGCCAGCCGATGTCGAGTTCCCACTTGCGCAGGGCGAACTTCGCCGACGAAGGGAATGCATGGTGGTTGTTGTGCAGCTCCTCGCCGCCGATCCACACGCCCCAGGGGGTGAGGTTGGTGGCGGTGTCGTCGGTCTCGAAGTTGCGGTAGCCCCACCAGTGGCCGAGGCCGTTGACCACGCCCGCGGCCCAGAACGGGATCCAGAGCATCTGGATCGCCCAGACCGCGACGCCGGCGAAGCCGAACAGCGCGAAGCTCAGGAACAGCAGGAACGTCGGGCCCATCGTCGCGTGCGGCGTGTACAGGTGGCGCTCGATCCAGTCGTCAGGGCAGCCCTTGCCGTACTTCTCGATCGACGCGCGGTCGGCGCGCGCCTCGCGATACAGCTCCACGCCGCGCCAGAACACCTTGCCGATCCCCTTGACCACCGGGCTGTGCGGGTCGTTCTCGGTCTCGCAGTGCGCGTGGTGCTTGCGGTGGATCGCGACCCACTCGCGCGTGATCATCGAGGTCGTCAGCCACGACCAGAAGCGGAAGAAGTGCGACACCAACGGGTGGAAGTCCACGCCGCGGTGCGCCTGGCTGCGGTGCAGGTACAGGGTGACGGCGAAGATCGTGAACTGCGTGGCGACGAGCAGGTACAGCGCAAGCTCGCCCCAACCAGGCTGCAGCAGGCCGCCAGCGAGGAATTGGGGAAGCGAGGTGGGCAGGAACGCGGACATCGGGACTCCGTTGGCAGCGATCCGCGACGCGCGGACCGCGACCTGCATGATGCCAGTTGGGGCTCCCGGACGGCGCGTGAACGGCGCCGGTGTTCAGCTTCGTCGCGGGTTCAGTCCGCCGAAACGAGCACTGCGTCGCGCTCGCGCAACGCGGCGTAGACCGGGGCGGTGTCCGGCAGGAGCCCATGCCACAGGCGGAAGCTCTCCGCGGCTTGCTCCACCAGCATGCCCAGGCCATCCACGGCGTCGCGGACGCCTGCCGCGCGCCCCCAGGCCAGGAAGGCCACGGCCGCCTCGCCATAACTGAGGTCGACGGCGGCGCTGCGCGGCCCCGCCAGGGACATCGGCAGCGCCGGGAAGCCCTCGGCGCCCCGGGTGGCCGAGGTCGCATTCACGATGAGGTCGAATTCGCCCAGCGTGGCGAGGTCGTCGAAATAGCGCGGATGCACGCGGTCGGGGGTGCCCAGCATGTCGGCGAGCGCGTCCGCGCGCGCGGGCGTCCGGTTCACGACGAACAGGTCGGCGACGCCCGCGTCCAGCAGTGCGGGGGCGACGCCGCGCGCGCCGCCGCCGGCACCCAGCAGCAGGGTGCGGCGGCCGCGCAGGTCCAGCCCGAGGCGGCCGGTGAGGTCGCGCACGAGGCCGATGCCGTCGGTGTTGTCGCCATGCCAGCCCCCGCCGCGGCGGGTCAGCGTGTTGGCGACGCCGCAGCGTCGCGCGGCCTCGCCGAGCGTCGCGCAGGCCGCGGCGGCCGCGGCCTTGTGCGGCAGGGTGACGTTGGCGCCGTCGCCGTCGAAGGCGTCGAGGGCGGCTGCGAAATCCGGTGCGTCGATCGCGACGTAGTCGAGCGCGATGCCGGCCTGCCGCGCGAACGCGGCATGGATGCGCGGGGACAGCGAGTGCGACACCGGATGCCCGAAGACCGCGTACCGCTTGCCCATGCCGGCGTCCTACCCCT
Organism: Lysobacteraceae bacterium; assembly: GCA_024508915.1. Classification (GTDB taxonomy): domain Bacteria; phylum Pseudomonadota; class Gammaproteobacteria; order Xanthomonadales; family Xanthomonadaceae; genus Cognatiluteimonas. The sequence goes on from JANINR010000141.1 coordinate 16,010, forward strand.
CGCGCAGCCAGCGCGCGGCGTCGAGCGCGAAATAGGTGAGGACGCCGTCCGCGCCCGCGCGCTTGAACGCGCCGAGCGCCTCCAGCGCGCACGCGCGCTCGTCGAGCCAGCCGTTGGCGAACGCGGCGCGCAGCATCGCGTACTCGCCGCTGACCTGGTAGGCGTAGGTGGGCACGCCGAATTCGTCCTTCACCCGGCGCACGATGTCGAGGTAGGGCATGCCCGGCTTCACCATCACCATGTCCGCGCCTTCGTCGAGGTCAAGCGCGACTTCGCGCAGCGCCTCGTCCGAGTTCGCGGGATCCATCTGGTAGGTGCGCTTGTCGCCCTTGCCGAGCGCGCCGGACGAGCCGACCGCGTCGCGGAACGGGCCGTAGAAGCTCGAGGCGTACTTCGCGCTGTAGGCGAGGATGCGGGTATGGACGAAGCCGTCCATCTCGAGGGCGGCGCGGATCGCGCCGATGCGCCCGTCCATCATGTCGCTCGGCGCGACCACGTCGGCGCCGGCGCGCGCGTGCGACAGCGCCTGCTTCACCAGCACCTCGATCGTCTCGTCGTTGACGACGTAGCCGCCGTCGTCGACCAGGCCGTCCTGGCCGTGCGAGGTGTACGGGTCGAGCGCGACGTCGGTGATGACGCCCAGCTCGGGGAAACGCTGCTTGAGCGCGCGCACCGCGCGCTGGCACAGGCCGTCGTCGTCCCAGGCGGCGGCGGCATCCAGCGACTTCGCTTCCGGCGCCGTCACCGGGAACAGCGCGAGCGCGGGGATGCGCAGCTCGCTGGCCTGCTCCGCGACCTTCAGCAGTTCGTCGATGGAGACGCGCTCGATGCCCGGCATCGACGGCACCGCCGCGCGACCGGCCGGTTCGTGCACGAACACGGGATAGATCAGGTCGTCCGCGGTGAGCAGGGATTCGCGCATCAGCCGCCGCGAGAACGCGTCGCGGCGCATGCGGCGCGGCCGGAAATGGGGATGCTGGCTCATGCGGCCATTCTACGCCCGGCCGCTCCTAGGCGCCGTGGACCCCGTCGATCTCGACCGCCAGGTCGCGGCGGCAGATCGCGGCATGCAGCAGGAACAGCGGCACGCGGTCGCCGAAGCGGGCGCGCAGGGCCTCGGCGACTGCGGGCATGTCGCCGCGGTCGCGCACGTACACCTTGAGCCGCGTGCCGGGTCCGAACTCCGGCGGCAACGCGGGCTGGCGCACGCGTGCCGCGCCGAGCAGCGCATCGAAGTTGGCGAACGTCTCGCCGAGTTGCGCCAGCAGCGCACCGGCGTGCAGCGTCGCGTGCCCGACCACGCTCGCCGTGCCCGAGAGCAGCAGCGGCATGCGCGAATCCGTGGGCGGCAGCATCGCCCGCGCGAACGCCGGCGGCTGCGGGCCGTATTCGCGCGGATAGCGCCACGCGCTGACCTGGCGCGGATTCTCCACCGGCGTGCCCGGCGCGGTCGCCGACAGCCAGTACACCTGCAGCACGCGCGCGGCATCGCAGCGGCCGATCGCCGTGGCCGCGGGCAGCCGCAGCGCATCGAACGCGCCGAGGCCGCGCGCGCGCCCGACGCAGAACTGGCGGTAGCGCTCGGCGTCGCCCTGGCCGGTGGTGATCGCGTCGAGGTAGTTCCAGACGCGCAACAGGTGCGGCGTGGGGCTGGCGCCGACGAATTCGATCATGCGCGCATACGCGTGCGCCGCGGCGCCGACGATGCCGGTCGGGTCCGCGTCGCAGGCGTGGGGACGCTCGTCGACCTCGATCGCGCCGAACGACAGCGCGCCGTCGGTCGACCAGGCGATGTCGCCGTCGCGCCCGTGCCGGACCCGCCCGCCGCCGCGCCAGACCTCGCAGGGCGCATCGCCATGCGGCTGCAGCGGCACGTGCAGGTAGCGCGGATCGTCGAGCGTGCGCGGCGCGCCGTCGCCGAAGCCGAACACCGCCAGCACGTCGTCGCCCGCCAGCAGCGGCCCCGGCGCCGCGTCGTGCACGTAGTCCACCGCCAGCGAAGCGGGCGCGGCGGCGTGGGCGGGCAGGGCGGCTTGCATCTGGCGGCGGGTGCCGGGTGTCGGGACGGGGTCGGACAATGATACCGGCCGGTGCGTGGCGCCGGCGGTGGCGTCCGGCATGACACGTCGCGGGGCGCCGCCGCACTGGTAACCTTGGCGCCCCGCCACCGATGGAAGTCCGGATGTCCCCGCAAACCGACGCCGAGCGCGCGCTGGCGCAGCTGCTGGTCGAGAGCCTGAACCTGGAAGGCGTCGCCCCCGGCGACATCGATCCGGAGGCGCCGCTGTTCAACGCCGGCCTGGGCCTGGACTCGATCGACGCGCTCGAACTGGCGTTGGCGATCGGCAAGCGCTACGGGTTCCAGCTGCGGTCGGACAGCGCGGACAACCAGCGCATCTTCGCGTCGCTGCGCGCGCTCGCCGCGCATGTCGAGCAGCACAAGGCCGCCTGAGGCCGGCGACGCCGGCGCCGGCGAGGTGCCGCGCGCGGCCTTCGCGTTGCGCTGCGCCGCAGCGGTGGCGTACCCGCTGCTGGCGCATGCGGCGACGCTCTCGGGCGACGCCAGGATGGCCGCCCTGGCCGCCCTCGACCTGGTCGTGCTCGCGCTCGCCGC
>JANINR010000142.1 GCA_024508915.1 Lysobacteraceae bacterium
CTCCGATGCGATCGCGGACCGCTGGCGCGCGCTCGCCGCGTTCCGCGACGGCCGCGTCGGGCCGGAGGCGTCGCGATCCGCGCTCGCCGCCATCGATGCCGCGGCGAAACAGTGGCGCCGCCGCACCGGCACCGACGCGCCTCCGCCCCGCGAGGCGCCCGCGCACCTGCTCGGCGACCTGCTGCTGCATGCGTTCCCGGACCGCATCGGCTTCCGCCACGCGTCGGACGGCCGCCGGTACCAGCTCGCCAACGGCCGCATGGCACGCATCGCCGACGACAGCGCGCTGGCCGGCGAGCCGTGGATCGTCGCCGCCGAACTGCGGCACGAGGCGCGCGATTCGCTGGTGCTGCGCGGCGCGCCGCTCGACGAAGCACGGCTTCGGCGCGACTTCCCGCAACGGTTCACCGAAGACGACCATGTGCGCTGGGACGCCGGGAAGCGTGCCCTCGTCGCGCAGCGCGAGCGGCGCTACGAGCGCATCGTGCTCGATGCGCGCCCCGCCGGCCGCGTCGATCCGGCACAGGCCGCGCGCGCGCTCACCGACGCCGTGCGCGAGCTCGGGCTCGCCGTGCTGCCCTGGACCGATGCGGCGCGCCAGTGGCAGGCGCGCGTGCAGTCGGTGCGCGCGTGGATGCCGGAACTCGCCGCGCAATCGCCCGACCTGTCGGATGCCGCCCTGGTGGCGGACCTCGACGCGTGGCTGCTGCCGGCGTTCGCAGGGAAGACGCGGCTGGAGGCGCTCTCGGGCGCCGAACTCGCCGATGCGCTGCGCCATCGCGTCGACTGGGCCCTGCGCCAGCGCATCGACGCGCTCGCACCGCAACGCATCGCGGTGCCGTCCGGAATGGAGCGCGCGATCGAGTACGCGCTGGACGCGGACGGCACGCCGCATCCGCCCGTGCTGGCGGTGAAGCTGCAGGAACTGTTCGGCCTGGCCGACACGCCGCGCGTCGCCGAGGGGCGCGTGCCGCTGACGCTGCACCTGCTGTCGCCGGCAGGCCGGCCGCTGCAGGTCACGCAGGACCTGCGCGGCTTCTGGGACCGGACCTGGCCGGAGGTGCGCAAGGAAATGAAGGGACGCTACCCGAAGCATCCCTGGCCCGAGGATCCGTGGAGCGCGCGCCCCACCCATCGGGCAAGGCCGCGCTGAACGAACGCCCGCCGGCCGCGCCGCCTACACGCGCAATCAACGCGGCGCTGCACAGACTGGCGGCCGCCCATGAACCAAGCGGAGCCCTGTCCATGAACCAGCTGACCAAGCTTCCCGAACGCGCGATGGACCTCGCCGGCCATGTCGGCAGCGGCCTGCGCGGCGCGGTGCCCGCCAAGGCGGCGCAATGGGTCGAGACCGGCGCGGCCCTCGCCGCGCTGAAGACCGGGGGGCGCGTGGCCACGCGCCTCGTCAAGCGCAATCCCGCCATCGCGGTGGCCGCGGTCGCCGGTGCGGGACTGTTGTGGCTGGCCGCGCGCCGCCGTGCGAAGCGCCGCGACGAGGACGCCGGGAACGGCGGCCGCGCGACGAAGC
>JANINR010000143.1 GCA_024508915.1 Lysobacteraceae bacterium
GCCGCCCCGACGCCTGCCCCGACGCCGCCGGCTGCGCCTGCGCCGCCGCCAGCGCCAGTGCCAGCGCCCGCCGAAGAGGCCGCAACTTCGGCACCTGCCGCGCCGCACTGGACCTCCGCGCCGGCGCTCGTCGGCACGGTCCCGGCGGCAGGCAGTCCCTCGCCGTTCGACGAGAACGTACCCCCGGCCCGGCAGGTCGAGCTGGCACGGGCGTACCTCGACCTGGGCGACGAGCCGGCTGCGCGCGCCCTGCTGCGCGAGGCGATGGACGGCCGCGATCCGGTCGCGCGCGAGATCGCGACGCGGATGCTGCGGGAGCTGGGGTGACCGCGGCGATGCCGGGATCGCGGGGACGTTGAGCGTGCGCTACGCGCTGGGACTGGAATACGACGGCAGCGGTTTTTCGGGCTGGCAGCGGCTCGACCGCGCGGACGGGACCGTGCGCCGGCGCGAGGCGACGGTGCAGGCGGCGGTGGAGGCCGCGCTGTCGTCCGTGGCCGGACACCGCGTCGAGACCGTCTGCGCGGGCCGCACGGACGCCGGCGTGCACGCGGCCTGCCAGGTGGTGCACTTCGACAGCGACGCCGCGCGCGAACCCCGCGGCTGGATCCTCGGGACCACGTCGCGCCTTCCGTCGGAATGCAGCGTGCTCTGGTGCATGCCGGTGGCCGCGGATTTCAACGCACGCTTCAGCGCGCGGGCCCGGCGCTACCGCTACCGCATCCTCAACCGGCCGGTGCGTCCGGCGCTGCACCGCCAGTATCTTTCCTGGGAACGCCGGCCGCTCGATGCGGAGGCGATGCATCGCGCCGCGCAGGCCCTGGTCGGGGAGCACGACTTCTCGGCCTTCCGCACCGTGCACTGCCAGGCGCCGCACGCGCGCCGGGAACTGCAGCGCATCGCCGTCCGCCGCCACGGGGACCTCGTCGACGTGGAGGTGCAGGCGAACGCGTTCCTGCACCACATGGTCCGCAACATCGTCGGCAGCCTGCTCCAGGTGGGGCGGGGCGAGGCCGGAGAAGCCTGGCTGGCCACCCTGCTGGCCGGGCGGGACCGGACGGTGGCGGGGCCGACCGCGCCGCCCGCGGGCCTCGTATTCACCGGGCCCCTGTATCCGGCATGCTGGAATCTCCCCGAGGGTGTGAGCCTGCCAGGGGCCACGGACAAGGAGGCCGCATGATCCCCATCCAGGAACGACGAACGCTGTTCCGCACCCGCATCAAGTTCTGCGGGATGACCCGCTCCGGCGACGTCCGCCTGGCGAGCGAGCTCGGCGTGGATGCGGTCGGCTTCGTCTTCGCGGACGCCAGTCCGCGGCGCGTCCACCCGCAGCAGGCGCGGATGATGCGCCAGGCCCTCGGCCCGCTGGTCGATGCGGTCGCGCTGTTCATGGACAACGAGGTGGAAGACGTGCGCAAGGCGGTCCGGCTGGTGCGGCCGACCCTGCTGCAGTTCCACGGCAGCGAGGACGACGCGTTCTGCCGCGCCTTCGGCGTGCCCTACGTCAAGGCGATCGCGATGGGGGGCGAGGCGCCGACCGCGGCGATGTTGCGTTCCCGCTATCCCGGAGCCGTGGGCTTCCTGTTCGACGCGCACGCTCCCGGCGCCCCCGGCGGTGGTGGGGTCCGCTTCGACTGGAGCCGCCTGCCCGCGGACCTGCAGTCGCCCGTGCTCCTGGCCGGCGGCCTCGAGCCCGGCAACGTCTTCGAGGCGGTCACCACCGTCCTCCCCTGGGGCGTCGACGTGTCCAGCGGCATCGAGTCGGAACCGGGCATCAAGGACGGCGAGCGGATGCGCCGCTTCGTGGAAGAGGTGCGGCGCGCCGACTGCCACGTCGAGCACGCGGGGCGCTAGTTTCCCCTACACTGGCCGGCCCCAGTGCCGGATGCCGGCGCAAGCCGCCGCCCGCCGTCCGATGACCCCGCCTGCCGTGTCCGCTCCCGTCGTCGCCGACCCCGCCTCCAGCCCGGGTCCCGCGGAATCCATGCCCGACGCCGCGGGGCACTTCGGCCGGCACGGCGGCCGCTTCGTCGCCGAGACCCTGGTCGAGCCGCTCCGCGAACTGGCCGCCGCCTACGACGGGGCACGCGCGGACCCGGCGTTCATCGCCGCGTTCGAGGACGATCTCGCGCACTACGTCGGGCGCCCGAGCCCGATCTATTTCGCCCGGCGCCTGAGCGCCGAGGTCGGCGGCGCGCGCATCCTGCTCAAGCGCGAGGACCTGAACCACACCGGCGCGCACAAGATCAACAACACCATCGGCCAGGCGCTGCTCGCCAGCCGCATGGGCAAGACCCGCATCATCGCCGAGACCGGCGCGGGCCAGCACGGCGTGGCCACGGCCACCGTCGCCGCGCGCCTGGGCCTGCAGTGCGTGGTGTACATGGGCGCGACGGACATCGCGCGCCAGCGCCCGAACGTCGAGCGCATGCACATGCTCGGCGCGACCGTCGTCCCGGTCGAAGCGGGCTCGGCGACGCTGAAGGACGCGCTCAACGAAGCGATGCGCGACTGGGTCGCGAACGTCGCCGACACGTTCTACATCATCGGCACCGTCGCCGGCCCGGATCCCTATCCGCGCATGGTGCGGGACTTCAATGCCGTCGTCGGACGCGAGGCGCGCGCGCAGATGCTGGCCGAACACGGTCGCCTGCCCGATGCGGTCGTCGCCTGCGTCGGCGGCGGCAGCAACGCGATCGGCATCTTCCACGCCTTCCTCGGCGACGCGGGCGTTCGCCTGGTGGGCGCCGAAGCGGCGGGCGAGGGCATCGCCACGGGCCGCCACGCGGCCTCGCTGTCGGCGGGACGCGTCGGCGTGCTGCACGGCAACCGCACGTACGTGCTGTGCGACGACGACGGCCAGGTGACGGAAACCCATTCGGTGTCGGCCGGCCTCGACTATCCGGGCGTCGGTCCCGAGCACGCATGGCTGAAGGACACCGGCCGCGCCGAGTACGTCGGCGTCACCGACGAGGAAGCGCTCGCCGCCTTCCACCGCCTGACGCGCACCGAGGGCATCCTGCCCGCGCTCGAATCCAGCCACGCGCTCGCCCGCGCGATCGACCTCGCCGCGGGCATGCCGCGCGACGCGATCGTGCTGTGCAACCTGTCGGGCCGTGGCGACAAGGACCTGCACACCGTCGCGGCGCGCCGCGATCCATCCATCCACGTTTCCCAGTAGAGGCAGCAGCATGACCGAAGAAACCCAGGCCGCGTCGCAGGACGCCGCGAACCCGAACCAGCTCGATCCCGCGTTCTTCACCTGCGTCAACGAGTATCTGGAGCTCACCAACCGGCAGTCGAAGGCGCAGGGGCTCAAGCGCATCAGCATGGCCAGCCTGTACGCGGCGGCGCGGTTCAATGCCCACGTCTACCTGACCCACGCCGGCAACGCCGCCGCGGAACGCACGGCATTCCTCGACTACATGACCACGATGTACCGGCGCATGCTCAACGAGCATCTCGACGGACTCGGCGCCGAGCACGGCGTGGATGTCGGCGAGTCGGAACTGGCCGAGGAGTACGCGGCCACCGGCTTCGTGCCGCCGGGCAAGCCGGTCGCGGACGGCGAAAAGGCCTGATGGATCGCCTGCGGGCCCGCTTCGACGCCCTGCGCGCCGCGGGCCGCAGGGCGCTGGTGCCGTTCGTCACCGCCGGCGATCCGTCGCTGGAGGCGACCGTCCCGGTGCTGCATGCGCTGGTCGCGGCAGGAGCGGACCTGCTGGAAGTGGGCGTGCCGTTCTCGGACCCGATGGCCGACGGCGCGGTGATCCAGCGCAGCTCCGAGCGCGCGCTCGCGCGCGGCGCGGGGCTCGCGCGGGTGCTCGGCTTCGTGCGCGAATTCCGGCGTACGGACGACGCGACGCCGGTGGTGCTGATGGGCTACCTCAACGCGGTCGAGGTGCGCGGCGCCGCCGCGTTCGCGCGCGACGCCGTCGCGGCTGGCGTGGACGGCGTGCTGCTCGTCGACCTGCCGGTGGAGGAGGCCGCCGCGTACCGCGACGCCTTCGACGCCGCCGGGCTCGCGCTCGTCCCGCTGGCGGCGCCGACGACCTCGGAGGCGCGGCTCGCCGACGTGCGCGGGCACGCGCGCGGCTATCTCTACTACGTGAACCTCGCCGGCGTCACCGGCGCCGCCGCGCTCGACGCGGCGGCGGTGGGCCGGCGCCTGGACGCGCTGCGGGCCTCCGCCGGCGTCCCCGTGCTTGCCGGCTTCGGCATCCGCGATGCGGTCGATGCCGCGGCGGTGGGCGCCCACGCGGACGGCATCGTCGTCGGCAGCGCCCTGGTCTCGGTGCTGGCCGAGGCGCGGGATCCGGCGGATGCCGCGGCCCGCGCCCAGGCCTTCCTGGCCCCGCTGCGGGCCGCGCTCGACGCCGCCTGAGGCCGGGCGGCGTGGCGGCTGCGCCGCCGCGCGGATTACACTGGCCGGTCTCCGCACCATGGACGCGAACGCCCCCGCATGAGCTGGCTCAAGAAACTGATGCCCGCGAGCATCCGCACCGAGCCGGCGACCGGCCGCAAGCGCAGCGTGCCCGAGGGCCTCTGGGAGAAGTGCGACAAGTGCGGGACCGTGCTGTACCGGCCCGAGCTCGAGGAGAACCTCGAGGTCTGCCCGAAGTGCGGCCACCACATGCCGATCCGCGCGCGCGCGCGCCTGGCGGCCTTCCTGGACGCCGGCAGCGGCCAGGAGATCGGCGCCGCGCTCGGCCCGACCGACGTGCTGAAGTTCCGGGACCAGAAGAAGTATTCCGACCGCATCAAGGCCGCGCAGAAGTCCAGCGGCGAGCGCGATGCCCTGGTGGCGATGCAGGGGACGCTGGCCGGCCGGCCGGTCGTGGCCTGCGCCTTCGACTTCGCCTTCATGGGCGGCTCGATGGGCTCGGTGGTGGGCGAGCGCTTCGCCCTCGCGGCCGAGCGCGCGCTGCAGCTCGGCGCGCCGCTCGTGTGCTTCTCCGCGACCGGCGGGGCGCGCATGCAGGAAAGCCTGTTCTCGCTGATGCAGATGGCCAAGACCTCCGCCGCCCTCGGCAGGCTGCGCGCGGCGGGCCTGCCCTACATCTCGGTGATGACCCACCCGACGACGGGGGGCGTGTCCGCCTCGCTGGCGATGCTGGGCGACATCAACATGGCCGAGCCCGAAGCCCTGATCGGCTTCGCCGGCCCGCGCGTGATCGAACAGACGGTGCGGGAGACGCTGCCCGAGGGTTTCCAGCGCTCGGAATTCCTGCTGGAGCACGGCGCCATCGACCAGATCTGCGACCGCCGCGAGCTGCGCGAGCGCATCGCGCACCTGCTCGCGCTGCTCATGCGCCAGCCCTCGCCCGAGGAAGCGCTGGGCGCGGCATCGTGAGGGCGCCGCGATGAGCCGCAGGCATTTCGGCACCGACGGCATCCGCGGCCGGGTGGGCGAGGGCGCGATCTCCGCGGACTTCGTGCTGCGCCTCGGCAACGCCTACGGCTTCGCGCTGGCGCGCAACGCCTGGCGCAAGCCGGTGGTGATCATCGGCAAGGACACCCGCATCTCGAACTACATGTTCGAGGCCGCGCTGGAAGCGGGCCTGGTCGCGGCCGGCGTCGACGTGCAGCTGATGGGGCCGATGCCGACGCCCGCGGTCGCGCACCTGACGCGCTCGATGCGCGCCGACGGCGGCATCGTCATCTCGGCCTCGCACAACCCGCATTACGACAACGGCATCAAGTTCTTCTCGGCGCATGGCGAGAAGCTCGACGACGCCACGGAGCTAGCGATCGAGGCGGCGCTCGAGCATCCGTTCCGTACGGTCGCGTCCGAGGAGCTCGGCAAGGCGGTGCGCACCCGCGATGCCATCGGCCGCTACGTCGAGCACTGCAAGAACTCGGTGCCGCGCGGATTCGACCTCGGCGGCATGCGCATGGTCGTGGACTGCGCCAACGGCGCCACCTACCAGCTCGGCCCGCTGGTGTTGCGCGAACTGGGCGCGCGGGTCGATGCGATCGGCGTCGATCCCAACGGCACCAACATCAACGAGGGCGTGGGCTCCACCCACCCGGAGCACCTGGCCGCGCGCGTGCTCGCCAGCGGCGCGGACCTCGGCATCGCCTTCGACGGCGACGGCGACCGCGTGCTGTTCGTGGACCGGCACGGCGCGGTGCGCGACGGCGACGACCTGATCTGGCTGCTGGCGAACGACTGGCAGGCGAGCGGCCGCCTGCGCGGCCCGGTGGTCGGCACGCTCATGAGCAACTACGGCCTGGAGCGCGCGCTGGGCGAGCGCGGCATCGGCTTCGTGCGCACCAAGGTCGGCGACCGCTACGTGCACCAGGGCCTGCTCCAGCACGACGGCGTGCTCGGCGGCGAGGCGTCCGGGCACCTGCTGTGCCTGGACCGCGCCAACACCGGCGACGGCATCGTCAGCGCGCTGCAGGTGCTCGAGGTGCTGCATCGCACCGGCAAGCCGCTGCACGAAGCGATCGCAGGCATGCAGCGCGTGCCGCAGAAGACCGTGAACGTGCGTTGCGCCGCCGGCCGCAGGCCCGCCGAGGCGCCCTCGGTGCTCGATGCCCTGGCCGCCGCGCAGCGCGCGGTCGAAGGCCGCGGCCGCGCCTTCCTTCGTCCATCCGGCACGGAGCCGGTGGTGCGCGTCACCGTCGAGGCCGACGACGACGTGCTGGTGCAATCCACCCTGGACGCGCTCGCCGGTGCGGTGCGCGCGGCCGCCGAATCCTGAGCGAACGCCATGAGCAGCACCGCGGCCTCCACGCCCCGAATCCCCACCCTCGACATCCGCCGCTTCACCGCGCCGGCCAGCGCCGCCGACCGCGAGGCCTTCGTCGCCGAGCTGGGCGCGGCCTACCGCGAATGGGGGTTCGCCGGGATCCGCAACCACGGCATCCCGCAGTCCCTGATCGACGGCGCGTACGAGGCGTTCAAGCGCTTCTTCGCGCTGCCGGATGCGACCAAGCGCCAGTACCACGTGCCCGGCGGCGGCGGCGCGCGCGGCTACACGCCGTTCATGGTGGAGACCGCGAAGGATTCGCGCTATCCCGACCTCAAGGAGTTCTGGCACGTGGGCCGCGAGATCGCGCGCGACTCGAAGTACGCCGCCGACATGCCGCCGAACCTGTGGCCGTCCGAGGTGCCGGAAATGCACGAGTACGGCTACGGCCTGTATTCCGCGCTCGACGCGCTCGGCTCGCAGGTGCTCGCGGCGCTGGCGCTGCACATCGGCCTGCCCGAGGACTGGTTCGCCGACAAGACCGACCAGGGCAATTCGATCCTGCGCCCGATCCATTACCCGCCGATCACGGCGCCAGACGTGCCGAACGTGCGCGCCGGCGCGCACGAGGACATCAACCTGATCACGCTGCTCGTCGGCGCCAGCGCCGCCGGCCTGGAAGTGCTGTCGCGCAAGGGCGAGTGGGTGCCGTTCACCGCCGACGCCGACACCATCGTGGTCAACATCGGCGACATGCTGCAGCGCTACACGAACCACGTGTATCCGTCGACGACGCACCGCGTCGTCAACCCGCCGGGCGACGCGGCGCGGCAGCCGCGCTATTCGACGCCGTTCTTCCTGCACCCGAATCCGGATTTCGTGATCGACGTGCTGCCTTCGTGCGTCACGGCCGACAACCCGAGCCGGTATCCGGAGCCGATCACGGCGCAGGGCTACCTCGAAGAGCGCCTCCGCGAAATCAAGCTCAAGTAGCCACGTCCCCGGCTTCGGGGCTGGGCAGTGGAAGCGTGCGGGGACTTTCGGGGGACGCCGTGAATACATCCATGTAGGCTCTTCGGCGCCATCCATGGCGCCGACGCCCCCGAAAGTCCCCGCACGCTTCCACCGCCTACCCCAAGCGCGTCGCGCCGCTTCTTGAAGAGCGGAGAGCACGAGCGCAACGCGCAGCATCGAGCGCTGCGCGGATGTCGTGGCCGGAGACGTGGGACGCGCTTGGGGTGGTCGCCGTGGAGTGCGCAGGCCCTTCCGGGGGCGTCGGAGCCATGGATGGCGACGAAGAGGCTACAGGGATGTACTTGTGCCGGCCCCCGGGAGGGCCTGCGCACTCCGCGGCGACCCCCGCCCGAAGCCATCATCGCGCACGGTTCGCTAGGCGGCCATCCAGAAGAAGACGGCGGCCATGCGCTTGTCGGCGAGCGTGCTTCCGCAATAGGCCGTGGCGCTGTGGATGAGGTTGGCGCGATAGAGCAGCAGGCGGTTGCAGCGGTGCGCGATGCGCACGTCTTCCTCGAACGAACCGACCGCCACGAAGCGCGTGCCGAGCGCCTCGACCAGGTTGGCATGCGGCGGCATCACCACGTTGCCGCCCATCCGCCCGCCCGGCAGCCGCTGCCGGTAGAAGCTGGTGCCGCAGTGCGTTGGCGCGTCCGGATTGAGGTAGAGCACCGCCGCATAGCGGCAGAGCGCGCGCGAATCGGTGTGCGGCTTCGGGCCGGATTCGTCGACGCCGACGACCTGCACGCAGTTGTGGTTGAGATGGCCGCCGTCGGGCGTTTCCTGCACCCAGAGGCGCCTGCTTCCCGTCGCGGCGAGGACCCGGGACTCGACGATGGCGAGTTCGTCCGGCAGCAGGGCGGGGATCGCGCGCATGCCGGGCCAGGCTTCGGGCTTGTACGGATAGCCCTCGGTCCAGTCGGTGCGCGCCAGGCATCGCGCGCGCACCAAAGCCGGGTCGGGCAGGATGTCGTCGACCAGCCAGTAGTCGCGGCCCTCGGTGGGCTTGCGGTACGGCAGCGGCTTCGGCGCGGGCGCGGCCATCAGTCGGCGTCGCGGAAGTCGCGGCTGCGGCTGTCGAGCACGGCGCGCGCCAGGCGTTCGGGCAGGTACTTCGCGAGGCCGGCGAGCAGGCGGTTCGCAGCGCCCGGCACGCAGCGCGCGTCGCCGCGCTCGACCGCGTCCACGCCCAGGCGCGCGACCGTGGCGGCGTCCATCCACAACCATCGCGGCAGGCGCGACACGCGCTCGCGCATGCCGTTGACGTCGTGGAACTCGGTCCAGGTCATGCCGGGGCACAGGGCGGTGACGTGCACGCCGCGCGAGGCGGATTCGCGCGCCAGGGATTCGGAGAAGCGGATCACGAAGGCCTTGGACGCGCCGTAGAGCGTGTGCCCGGCGGAGGCGGGCACCAGCCCGGCCAGCGATGCCACGTTGAGGATGCGGCCGTGGCCGGCGGCTTCCATCGCCGGCAGCAGGCGGTGCGTCAGTTCCAGCACCGCACCGACCATGACCTGCATGAAGTCCCGGTGCGCGGCCCAGTCGGAGGACAGGAACCGGCCCGGCACCCCGTATCCGGCGTTGTTGACCAGGCGCGAAACGGCGATCCCGCGGGCGTCGAGCTCGGCCTGCAGGCGCGCGGGGGCGCCGGGGTCGGCGAGGTCGGCGGCGATGCATTCGACCGGCACCTGCCCGCGCAAGCCGGACGCCAGCGCCTCGAGCCGCTCGATGCGGCGCGCGCTGAGCACCAGCGGCACGCCGCGGCGCGCGTATTCGCGCGCGATCGCGGCGCCGATGCCGCTCGAAGCGCCGGTGACCAGCGCATGCCCCGTATCGCCGCGGACGGTTCCCTGCATCGTGGTTCCCCTCGCGCCGCTGCGCGCCAGCCTTGGATTCTAGCGGTGCGCTGGTAGACTGCGCGGCCTCGACCGGACTGGAGCGGGCGATGCGCCGCAGGATCGTCGCTGGTAACTGGAAGCTGCACGGGGACCGCGCCTTCGCCCATGCGCTGATGGACGCGATCGCGGCCGTGCCCGCGCCGGCCGGCGTCGAGCGCGTCGTGCTGCCGCCGCTGCCCTACCTCGGCGACCTGGTGGAGCATTACGGTCCCGCCGGCATCGCGTTCGGCGCGCAGGACGTCAGCGCGAACGAGCGCGGCGCGTTCACCGGCGAGGTGTCGGCCGCGATGCTGGTGGACGTCGGCGCGCGCTACGGCCTGGTCGGCCATTCCGAGCGCCGCCAGTACCACCGCGAAACCAGCGAACTGGTCGCGCGCAAGTTCCTGGCCGCCCGCGCGGCGGGCCTGGCCCCGATCCTGTGCGTGGGCGAGACCCTGCAGCAGCGGGAATCCGGCCAGACCGAGCATTGCATCGAGTCCCAGCTGGCGCCCCTGTTCGAGCTGGGGGGGGTGGAGGCGCTGGACGGCGCCGTGGTCGCCTACGAGCCGGTCTGGGCGATCGGCACCGGCCTGACGGCGACCCCGGACCAGGCGCAGGCGGTCCACGCCTTCATCCGTGGCGAAATTGCTGCCCGCAATGCTAAAATCGCGGGCTCGCTGCCGATCCTCTATGGCGGCAGCTGCAAGCCCGACAATGCCGCCGCGCTGTTCGCACAGCCCGACGTCGATGGCGGGCTGATCGGCGGGGCCGCGCTGGTGGCCGCCGATTTCCTCGCCATCGCCACGGCGGCGGCGCCCTGAGCCCCACAACGGACGCTTCACGCAATGCTCATGCTGGTCATCAACGTGGTGTACGTGCTGATCGCGCTGGCGATGATCGCGCTGATCCTGATGCAGCGCGGCGCCGGTGCGCAGGCGGGCTCCGGCTTCGGCGGCGGCGCGTCGGCCACCGTCTTCGGTTCGCGCGGCGCCTCGAACTTCCTGTCGAAGAGCACCAAGTGGCTCGCGATCGCCTTCTTCGGCATCAGCCTCGGCATGGCCTGGTACGCCACGCACAAGGCCACCCGGCCGGAAGGCCCGGCGCAGCAGGACCTGGGCGTGATGGCCCAGGTGCCGGCCGCGCCGGCCGCGGCGCCGACGGGGACTGCCGCCACCGGCACGGTCCCGGCTGCGCCCGCGGCGCAGCCGGTGCGGCAGGACACGGTGCCGGCCGCGCCGGCGCAGGCGCCGGCCGTCCAGCCGGAGCAGGGGCAGGGGCAGGAAGCGCCCCCGTCGAAGTGAGCAACGGTTAAAATTTGTCCTGCTTCAAGATTTGTCCTGCTTCACGATTTGTCTGAATTGCCCAGGTGGCGGAATTGGTAGACGCACTACCTTGAGGTGGTAGCGGCTTCGGTCGTGGGGGTTCGAGTCCCCCCTTGGGCACCACTGTAGTAAACCCGGGCAGGACGCCCGGCGACGAGGCCAGGACGGCCGGAGAGGACGAGCGTGCTGGCCGAATACCTGCCGACCCTGCTGTTCCTGTTCGTCGCCGGCGGCATCGGCGTCGCCCTGATCGTGATCGGCAACGTGCTCGGGCCCAGGCGCCCGAACCCGGAGAAGCTCTCGCCGTACGAATGCGGCTTCCCCGCGTTCGAGGACGCGCGGATGCGCTTCGACGTGCGCTACTACCTCGTCGCGATCCTGTTCATCGTGTTCGACCTCGAGATCGCGTTCGTCTTCCCGTGGGCCCTCGTGTTCCGCGAGCTCGGCGTGTTCGCGCTGGTCGAGATGGGCGTGTTCCTGGCGCTGCTGGTCCTCGGCTTCGCCTATGTCTGGAAGAAGGGAGCCCTGCAATGGGAGTGATCCAGACCGTCGACCGGTTGATGAACAACCCGCTGCCGGAAGGCCGCGTAGACGACATCCTCCGTCCCGAGGGCGAGAACCCGCTGATGGAGCGCGGCTTCGTCACGACGAGCTCGGATGCGCTGCTGAACTGGGCGCGCACCGGTTCGATGTGGCCGATGACGTTCGGCCTCGCGTGCTGCGCGGTGGAGATGATGCACGCCGGCGCGGCGCGCCTCGACCTCGATCGCTTCGGCGTCGTGTTCCGCCCGTCCCCGCGCCAGTCCGACGTGATGATCGTGGCCGGCACCCTGGTCAACAAGATGGCCCCGGCGCTGCGCAAGGTCTACGACCAGATGCCCGACCCGAAGTGGGTCATCTCGATGGGCAGCTGCGCCAACGGCGGCGGCTACTACCACTACTCGTATTCCGTCGTGCGCGGCTGCGACCGCATCGTGCCGGTCGACGTGTACGTGCCCGGTTGCCCGCCCACGGCCGAGGCGCTGGTGTACGGCATCCTGCAGCTGCAGAAGAAGATCCGCCGCGCGACCAACTTCGGCGACCAGAAGACGGGGCTGCGCTGATGACCGCGAACGCCAACGCACTGGCCGAGCGCCTGCGCGCGCGTTTTCCCGGCAGCGAAGTCACCGTGGCCGTGCCGCGGGGCGAAGTCGGGATCGTGTTCGACGCGGCCGACTGGCACGCCGGTTGCCGCGCGCTGCGCGACGAGTTCGGCTTCGAGTCGATGATCGACCTCTGCGGCATCGACTACCTCGGCCACGGCACGGACGAGTGGGACACCGACGTGTCCTCCGAGGGCTTCAGCCGCGGCGTCGAGGGCAGGGGCCCGGGTCGCTTCGGCTACGGCCAGGCGCCGAGCGCGCAGTTCCCTCAGCCGCAGGGCGAAGCCCCGATCGAGCCGCCGACGCGCCGCTTCGCCGCGGTCGTGCAGCTGCTGTCGGTGCGCAACAACCAGCGCGTGCGCGTGCGCGCCTTCGCGCCCGACGACGCGCTGCCGGTGCTCGCCTCGGTGGTGGACCTGTGGCCGGTGGCGAACTGGTTCGAGCGCGAGGCGTTCGACCTGTTCGGCATCGTGTTCGCCGGACACCCGGACCTGCGCCGCATCCTCACCGACTACGGTTTCGTGGGCCATCCGTTCCGCAAGGATTTCCCGCTGATCGGCAACGTCGAGGTGCGCTACGACGCCGAGCGCCAGCGCGTGGTGTACGAGCCCGTGACCTCGGTGGAGCCGCGCGTCAACGTGCCGCGCGTGATCCGCGACGACGCCCGCTACGCGACCGCGCGCGGCGAGGATCGCGACCTGAAGGTCGACAGCGGCATCGGTCCCGCCGACGCCGCGGGAGCCACCAAATGAGCTTCAACCCCGAGATCGCGCCCAGCAGCGTGCCGTTCGCGAGCAATCCCGCCGAGGCCCGGCAGGAAATCCGCAACTACACGCTGAACTTCGGCCCGCAGCATCCGGCCGCGCACGGCGTGCTGCGCCTGATCCTCGAGATGGACGGCGAGACCGTGCAGCGCGCCGACCCGCACGTCGGCCTGCTTCACCGCGGCACCGAGAAGCTGGCCGAATCCAAGCCGTTCAACCAGTCGATCGGCTACATGGACCGCCTGGACTACGTGTCCATGATGTGCAACGAGCACGCCTACGTGCGCGCCATCGAAACCCTGATGGGCATCGAGGCGCCCGAGCGCGCGCAGTGGATCCGCACGCTGTTCGACGAAGTCACGCGCATCCTCAACCACCTCATGTGGGTCGGCTCCAACGCGCTCGACCTCGGCGCGATGGCGGTGTTCCTGTACGCGTTCCGGGAGCGCGAGGAACTGATGGACGTGTACGAGGCGGTCAGCGGCGCGCGCATGCACGCGACCTACTATCGTCCCGGCGGCGTGTACCGCGACCTGCCCGAGCGGATGCCGCAGTACCGCGAGTCGCGCTGGCGCAAGGGGGCGGCGCTCAAGCGCTTCAATGCGTGGCGCGAAGGCTCGATGCTGGACTACCTCGACGCGTTCGCGCGCGATTTCCCCAACCGGGTCGACGAGTACGAGACGCTGCTCACCGACAACCGCATCTGGAAGCAGCGCACCGTCGGCATCGGCGTGGTGTCCCCGGACCAGGCCCTGGCCTGGGGCATGACCGGCCCGATGCTGCGCGGCTCCGGCGTCGAGTGGGACCTGCGCAAGAAGCAGCCCTACGCGAAGTACGCGGACGTCGACTTCGACATCGCAGTCGGCGTCAACGGCGACTGCTACGACCGCTACCTGGTCCGCATCGCCGAGATGCGCCAGTCGGCGCGGATCATCGCCCAGTGCGTGGCGTGGCTGCGCGCCAACCCCGGCCCGGTGATCGTGGACAACTTCAAGGTCGCGCCTCCCTCCCGCGAGGAGATGAAAGACGACATGGAAGCCCTGATCCACCACTTCAAGCTGTTCTCGGAAGGCTACTGCGTGCCGGCCGGCGAGACCTACAGCGCGGTCGAGGCGCCCAAGGGCGAGTTCGGCTGCTACCTGGTGAGCGACGGCGCCAACAAGCCGTTCCGCGTGCACCTGCGCGCGCCCGGCTTCGCCCACCTCTCGTCGATGGACGAGTTCACGAAGGGGCACATGCTGTCCGACGTGGTGGCGATGATCGGCACGTACGACATCGTGTTCGGCGAGGTGGATCGATGAAGGCGACCGGCAATTTCGAGAACGCGCGCAACGTCGACCCGATGGTCGCGCTGTCGGACGCGACGCGGGCGCACATCGACCACTGGCTGGCGAAGTTCCCGCCGGACCGCCGCCGCTCGGCCGTGCTGCAGGGCCTGCACGCCGCGCAGGAGCAGAACGGCGGCTGGCTGACGGACGAGCTGATCGCCGCGGTCGCGAAGTACCTCGGCATCCCGCCGGTATGGGCCTACGAAGTGGCGACCTTCTACTCGATGTTCGAGACCGAACGGGTCGGCCGCAACAACGTCGCCTTCTGCACCAACATCAGCTGCTGGCTCAATGGCGCCGAAGCGCTGGTCGCGCACGCCGAGAAGAAGCTCGGCTGCCGGCTCGGCGAATCCACCGCCGATGGCCGCGTCTACCTCAAGCGCGAGGAAGAATGCGTCGCCGCATGCTGCGGTGCGCCGGTGGTGGTGATCAACGGGCATTACCACGAGAAGCTCGACGCGGCGAAGGTCGACGAGCTGCTCGACGGGCTGAAGTGAGGCGGGACGAGACGATGGCACACGGCAGTCACTACGACTATTCGCAGCCGACCGGCCCGGTCGGCCCGGCGCCGCAGGAGCACAACGTCGTCTACACGACGCTGCACTTCGACAAGCCCTGGTCGTACGAGAACTACCTGAAGACCGGCGGCTACCAGGCGCTGCGCAGGATCCTGTCCGGGAAGATGGAGCCGGCGGCGATCATCGACATGGTCAAGCAGTCCGGCCTGCGCGGCCGCGGCGGCGCGGGCTTCCCGACCGGCCTGAAGTGGAGCTTCATGCCCAAGGGGCCGATGCAGAAGTACATCCTCTGCAACTCCGACGAGTCCGAGCCCGGCACCGCCAAGGACCGCGACATCCTGCGCTACAACCCGCACGCGGTGATCGAGGGCCTGGCCATCGCCTGCTACGCGACCGGCAGCTCGGTCGCCTACAACTACCTGCGCGGCGAGTTCCACCACGAGCCCTTCGAGCACCTGGAAGAGGCGACGCGCGAGGCCTACGCCAACGGCTGGCTGGGCAAGGACATCCTCGGCAGCGGCGTGGACATCGACATCTTCAACGCGCTCGGCGCCGGCGCCTACATCTGCGGCGAGGAAACCGCGTTGATGGAGTCGCTCGAGGGCAAGAAGGGCCAGCCGCGCTACAAGCCGCCGTTCCCGGCCAACTTCGGCCTGTACGGCAAGCCCACCACGATCAACAACACCGAGACCTACGCCTCGGTGCCGGCGATCATCCGCAACGGCGCGGAGTGGTTCCTCAACCTCGGCAAGCCGAACAACGGCGGCCCGAAGGTGTTCTCGGTGTCGGGCCACGTCAACAGGCCGGGCAACTACGAGATCCGGCTCGGGACCCCGTTCTCCGAACTGCTGCAGATGGCGGGCGGCGTGCGCAGCGGCCACCGGCTGAAGGCCGTGATCCCCGGCGGCTCGTCGATGCCGGTGCTCCCCGCCGACACGATGATGGGCGTGACCATGGACTACGACGCCATCCAGAAGGCCGGTTCCGGCCTCGGGTCGGGCGCGGTCATCGTCATGGACGAAACCGCCTGCATGGTTCGCGCCTGCCAGCGCGTGGCACGCTTCTACTTCAAGGAAAGCTGCGGCCAGTGCACGCCGTGCCGGGAAGGCACCGGCTGGATGTACCGCATGCTCACCCGCATCGTCGAGAAGCAGGCCACGCTCGACGACCTGCAGATGCTGCGCGCCGCGGCGGGGCAGATCGAAGGCCACACCATCTGCGCGTTCGGCGAGGCGGCCGCGTGGCCGGTGCAGGGCTTCCTGCGCCATTTCTGGGACGAATTCGAGTACGCGATCGTGAACAGGCGGTTCCTGGTCGACGACCAGCTCGCGGGCACGGTGGTGCCGAAGGGCACGCAGCCGAAGGCGGTGGCGGCATGAGCGCCCAGCCAGTCAACCCGAACCTCCCGCCGGACCACGTGACCATCTTCATCGATGGCGTCGAGATGGCCGCGCCCAAGGGCTCGATGATCATCCAGGCCGCCGACAGGGCCGGCATCCCGATCCCGCGCTTCTGCTACCACGACAAGCTGGCGATCGCGGCGAACTGCCGCATGTGCCTGGTCGACACCGAAGTGGGCGGGCGCTCGGCGCCGAAGCCGTCGCCGGCCTGCGCCACGCCGGTCATGGACGGCCTGAAGGTGTTCACGCGCAACGACAAGGCGCTGAAGGCCCAGCGCAACGTCATGGAATTCCTGCTCATCAACCACCCGCTGGACTGCCCGGTCTGCGACCAGGGCGGCGAGTGCGAGCTGCAGGACCTGTCGATGGGCTACGGCCGCTCGGTGAGCCGCTTCTCCGAGCGCAAGCGCGTGGTCGCCGACGAGGACTTCGGGCCGCTGGTCGCCAGCGACATGACCCGCTGCATCCAGTGCACGCGCTGCATCCGCTTCACCGGCGAGATCGCGGGCACCTACGAGCTCGGCGGCATGATGCGCGGCGAGAACCTGCAGATCGGCACCTACGACGGCAAGCCGCTGACCACGGAGCTGTCGGGCAACGTGATCGACGTCTGCCCGGTCGGCGCGCTCACCAACAAGGTGTTCCGTTTCCGCGCTCGCCCGTGGGAGCTGATCGCGAAGGAGTCGCTGGGCTGGCACGACGCGCTGGGCAGCAACCTGTTCCTGCACGTGCGCCGCGGCGACGTGATGCGCGCGGTGCCGCGCGACAACGAGGCGGTCAACGAGTGCTGGCTGTCGGACCGCGACCGCTATTCGCACCAGGGCCTGTACGCGGAAGACCGCGCGACGCGGCCGATGCTGCGCGACGGCGGGCAGTGGCGCGAGGCGACGTGGGACGAGGCGCTGGCCAAGGCCGCGGCCATCCTGCGCGACAACGGCGCCGACGCGCTCGGCATGCTGGTGCATCCGGCGACGTCGAACGAGGAAGGCGAGCTGCTCGCGCGCCTCGCCGAGGCGCTCGGCACCGGCAACCTCGACCACCGCATCGCGCAGCAGGACCTGTCCGACGGCGCCGCCGCGGAGGCCTTCGCCATGCCGGTCGCCGACATCGGGCAGGCCGACGCGATCGTGCTGGTCGGGTCGAACCTGCGGCACGAGCTGCCGCTGCTGCACGCGCGCGTCCGCAAGGCCGTGTCGCGCGGCGCGAAGGTGCACGTGGTCAACCCGGTGGACTTCGACTTCACCTTCGACATCGCCTCGAAGGCGATCGTCGCGCCGTCGCGGATCGCCGGCGCGCTGCGCGACGTGTCGCTGGCCGGCGCCACGCGCCCGGTCGTGATCGTCGGCGGCGTGGCCGAATGCGGCCCGCACGCGGCGTCGATCCGTGCCGCGGCGCGCGATTTCGCCGCCGCGAACAACGCCGCGCTCTGTCGCATCCCGCAGGGCGCGAACGCGCTCGGCCTGGCGCGGCGCGGCGTGCTCCCGCGTTCGCGCGACGCCAGGGCGATGTTCGCCGACGCGCGCGCCGCCTACGTGATCTACGGCATCGAGCCGGGCCTGGACTTCGCCGACCAGGGCGAGGCGATGCGCGCCCTGGGCAATGCGCAGGTGGTGGCGTTCAGCCAGTTCGCCTGCCAGTCCACGCTGGCGGTCGCCGACGTCATCCTGCCGATCGGCCTGCTGCCCGAGATCGACGCCACGCTGACCAACCTCGACGGCCGCGAGCAGCGTGCCGTCGCCGCCGGCAAGCTGCCGGGCGAGGCTCGCGCCGGCTGGCGCGTGCTGCGTGCGCTGGGTGGCGAGCTGGGCGCGGCCGGGTTCGGCTTCACCGAGCTCGCCGAAGTGCGCGCCGGCATGGCGGCGCGCGAAGTGCGCGCGGGGTCGTCGCA